>JAYEPA010000022.1:0-5563 GCA_034723545.1 Thermodesulfobacteriota bacterium
CCAGCTGCCCCTGCTCTATGTCAACCAGGTGGGAGGCCAGGATTCCATCCTCTTTGACGGCCGCTGCCTGGTGATGAATAAAAATGGTCACCTGATACGCTCGGCCGCCCCGTTTGTCGAAGAGATGTTGATCATTGACACGGATCTCATGACCGATTCAGCCAAACCGGTCCAACCGAAACACGATGAAACCCCTGAAGTACTGACGGCCCTTGTCATGGGAACCCGGGACTATGTCCATAAATGCGGCTTTAAAAAAGCAATTATCGGTCTCAGCGGCGGTATTGATTCGGCCCTGACCGCAGCCATTGCCTGCCAGGCCCTTGGCCATGAAAATGTCACGGGAGTCGCTCTGCCCTCACCTTACTCATCCACCGGCAGTGTTGAAGACGCGCGCCAATTAGCCGCAAATCTGAACATTCGTTTCGAGATCATCGAAATCTCAAATCTTTTCAACGCCTGCAAAAAAACCCTTGCCCCGCTCTTCCAAGACCGGGCCGAGGATGTGACGGAACAAAATATCCAGGCCCGCCTCCGGGGTATGCTTCTCATGGCCCTTGCCAACAAATTCGACAGCCTGTTGCTCAGCACCGGCAACAAATCTGAACTGGCTGTGGGATACTGCACCCTGTACGGCGACATGAACGGCGGCTTGGCCGTGATCTCCGATCTGCCCAAGATGCTGGTCTATGATCTTGCCCGTTACCTGAACCGCAAGAAGGAAGTCATCCCCTGGTCTACCATTACAAAACCGCCCAGTGCCGAACTGGCCCCGGACCAGACAGACCAGGACGATCTGCCGCCCTATGAAGTCCTTGATTCCATTCTCAAGGCCTATCTGGAAGACCATTACAGCCTGGCGGAAATCGTCAACATGGGCTTTGCTCAAAACGTCGTTGAAGATATCATTCGCCGCATCAAACGCAATGAGTACAAACGCAAACAGGCCCCCATGGGCCTCAAGGTGACGGGCAAGGCCTTTGGTTTCGGCCGCCGGTATCCCACGGCCGAGCATTTTAAGGAAAAAAGCTGAAGGCTTTTATGTTGAAGCTAAAAACAAATTATTTCTTTCTCCGTGAACTCTTTGTCTGAGAAAAACTTTTAAAGAACTGAAATGGTTACCAACATGTCCGCAAACAAAACCTCCACTGACCTCCAAATCAAAAAAACAATCCTGCTGCCCCTGGCCTGCGGCATGTTTTTCCTGTTGCTGATCAGCCTGGCCACATTCTGGTTTCTGCAAAACCGGCAAATCGACCGTGCGGTGGCAATAGAACTTACCGAGATCGACTATCTCAAAAAAAACATTATCAGCCATGAGAAGGTGCAACTCGAATCTCTTTTTGACTACTTTCAAAATGACGCTGCGGTACAGAATTTTTTTCTGGCCAAAGACAGAAAGGGGTTGCTGGCGGCAACCCAGCTTACCTATGCCAAGATCAACAGCAAATATAACATCACCCACTGCTATTTTCTCACCACGGATAAAAAATGTTTTCTCCGGGTTCATACGCCCGAGCGTCATAGCGATATTATCAAACGCTTTACCCTGGACCAGACCGTCCGCGACAACGACACAGCTTCGGGCATTGAACTCGGGCCCCTGGGCACCTTTACCCTCCGCGTCGTCAAGCCCTGGCTGATTAACGGTAAACTTGCCGGTTATCTCGAATTGGGCCGGGAAATTGAATTTCTTACCGAGGAATTACAAAATGCTCACAAAAGCCACAACATTGAGCTGGTGTCCCTGATTGCCAAAGTCTTTATTAACAAGGATCAGTGGCTTAACAGGCAGAGAATGATGCAAACAGGCTACGACTGGGATGTGCTTGCCGATCATGCCATTATCCACTCCACCCTGAAAGATATTCCCAAAGAAATCATGCCCCATCCCCATGAGAGCCATGAACAGCATACCAATGAGCTGTTTAATATCCGGATTCAGGACCGCGCTTACCGGGGCGGCTATATTTGTATTAAAGATGCCGGCGGCCGTGATGTAGGCGACATAGTAGGAATGATTGATGTCTCTGAAGAACAAAAGGATTTGCTCCTTCTGGCCTTTATTATGGCCATCTCAGGCCTCCTGGTTGGCGGGCTCCTCTTTTATTTCTTTTTCAGACGCATTGACGGGCTTGAAAAACGGCTGACCTCAAATCACAATAACTTGCAGAATGAAATAAAGGAACGAACCGTAACGGAAAATAAACTGCGCCAGGCTCGGGAGGAATGGGAAAAAACCTTTGCCGCTATTCCCGATATTGTCTGCCTCCTGGACAAAAACATGCGAATTCTCCGGACAAATGAGGCAGCCTGCAAGACAACAAACAAAACCGCGGATCAGCTCGTCGGCCGGATCTGTCATGATCTTTTCCGCGATTCGGACAGCTTGCCCTGCCCGAATTGCCCCATGCTCAAGACCCTTGAGGACTTGCAACCTCACACCGCCGAGATCAGCAACAGCAATCTAAAAAAAATCCTGCTGGTCACCGCCTCGCCGGTGCTGGACGACTTGGGACAACTGGTGTCAATCGTCCATGTTGCCCGGGACATTACCGCACTGAAAAAAATGGAAGAACAACTGCGCCAGTCCATGAAAATGGAGGCCATCGGCCGGCTGGCCGGCGGCGTGGCCCATGACTTTAACAATCTTCTTACCACGATTCTCGGCTATTCTGAACTGCTGATCATGGATCTTGACAAGGATTCCCCTGTCCTGAAGTCTCTTAAAACCATTTATGAAGCCGGTGAAAAGGCCGCAGTCCTGACCCACCAACTCCTGGCCTTCAGCCGTAAGCAGGATATTGAACTCAAAGCGGTTGACCTTGATCAGGTGATCACCCAGATGGGTAAAATGCTGACCAGAGTGATCACGGAGGACATTCACCTGGAGCTGCGGCCCCATGCCGGGCAAAGAATCATCCAGGCCGACCAGGGCCAGCTTGAACAGATCATCATGAATCTTGTGGTGAACGGAAGTGATTCCATGCCTGACGGCGGCAGGCTGACCATTGAAACCAGCCCGGTTGTCCTTGATGACGAATACGCCAAAAAACATGAGGATGTGGAACCCGGCCCCTATGTGATGCTTTCGGTGAGTGATACAGGCGAAGGAATGGCACCGGAGGTCATGGAAAAAATCTTTGATCCCTTTTTCACCACCAAGGAACTGGGCAAGGGTACCGGCCTGGGACTGGCAACGGTCTTCGGTATTATCAAGCAGCATAACGGCCATGTCCATGTCTACAGTGAGCCGGGCATGGGCACCACTTTTAAGATCTACTTTCCCCAAGTCACCAGCACACTGGAAAAAGTGGTGGAGCAGGCGCCTGAGCCCATGCCAAAAGGCACTGAAAATATTTTGATCGTCGATGATGAAAAGGACATTGTCGATCTGATTGCTACTACCCTAAAACCCCTGGGCTACAAAATTACAACGACAACCGATCCCGAAGAAGCCGTTATACTGCATCAGGAAACAACAGAAAAATTCGACCTGCTGCTCACCGATGTGATCATGCCGGAGATGAACGGCCGGCAGCTGGCTGAAACCCTCTCAACAAAACAGCCGGGCCTGAAGGTCATTTACATGTCGGGCTACACCGATGATATAATCAAACGCCACTCCATCATGGAGCAGGGATTCGAGCTCATCCACAAACCCCTGCTGCCCAGAGCCCTGGCTGAAAAACTGCGGGAGGTGCTGGATGGGAGTAAAAGGCCTTAATGTATAAGGCTGAAGGCTGAAGGCTGAAGAAAAAACTGAACCGGTCAAGGTCAAAAAACTGGCCGAAACTGGAGTAACCGCTCTGGTAAAAGTTGAGGTATTTTCTGACTCAAAAAATAATGGCCGGAAGATAGTAAAACAAATGAACAAAAAAAGTCTGATCATCGCGAGTCTGTTTGCGTGTGTCTATACCCTGCTTGTTTTTTTCTTTTTCCAGGAAACTAAAAAATTGGCTATCAGCAAGGCAGAAGAGAACATTGCCAGTTTTCTGTTAAATCATCAGGCCATACAACATTATGTGGAGGAGATCCAGAAACCGGAGATATACCGCTTAAAAAAGGAGGCAAAACTCTATGAGGAATACTTTTCTCCTAAACTCCTATCATCCAGCTATATAGCCCGCCACATCAAAGATGCGCTTAACAACATGCGGACAGAGATGGGATTGAATGAGGTGCACTTCAAGCTGGCCTCGAGAAATCCCCGTAATGAAATAAATCGGGCAAACAGCTCCGAGATGGAAATCCTGCAAAAATTGAATAGTGGTGAAATCCGGGAATACAAAAAAATTATCAGCCAAGATGGACAGGACTTTCTCTTCCATGCCATCCCCCATGCCGTCAACAAGGAGTCATGCATGCGCTGCCATGGCGATCCGGCGACCGCACCCGGAGAGCTGCTTGCCAGATACGGTGACAAAAACGGATTTCAGGAAAAAACTGGTGACATCCGGGCCCTGATATCTGTTCGCGCTCCATTGGACGAGCTGCTGACAGAAGCCCATAATACAGCTTTTACCCTATCGGCCATCGCATTCATCCTCCTGTCTTCAATCCTGGGCGTGCTTCTCTTTTTTATCCGCAGGCTTGATGCCCAACAGGAAGAGCTGGCCCAAAAATCTCTGTATATGGAGAATATTCTCTGCTCTTCCACCACCATGGCCATTGCTGCCACTGACCGCGACCTGCGCATTAAATATTTCAATCCAAAAGCAGAAAAAATATTCGGCTACAAGGCAGAAGAGGTTCTTGGTAAGACCCTGCCCGAAATTCACGAACTGAAAATGGTTGACGCAAACCGCTTTGACAACGCCATCAAGCAGATTAAGGAACAAGGCGTCTATCGCTACTCGGTTGAACAGCAGACTCCGGCAGGAATGATGTATATTGACTCCCAGGTCACCGGCATATGGGATCAAAACAACAATCTTGACGGCTTTGTCCTCATGTCTCAGGATGTCACTGAAAAACGACGCCGAACCCGGGAGAAGGAACAGCTGGAGAAAACGCTGAGCCGGGCCCAAAAGATGGAGGCCATTGGTCTGATGGCCGGTGGCGTGGCCCATGATCTCAACAATATCCTGTCCGGCGTCATCAGCTACCCCGAACTCCTTCTCATGCGTCTGCCGAAAGAGAGCGAGCTGCGGAAACCACTTGAGGCTATTCAGCAATCAGGTCAACAAGCCGCCGCCGTGGTGAATGATCTGCTCACCGTGGCCCGTGGTGTGGCCAGCGCCAAAATAACCGCCAATCTGAACTCCTTAATCTCTGAATATCTGGATTCTCTCGAGCATAAAAAACTCAAATCCCTCCATGCAAATGTAAAATGGACAACAGAGCTTGATCCCCAGCTGGAGAATATTTCCTGCTCCACCGTGCATATCAAAAAATGTCTCATGAATTTGACAACGAATGCGGCAGAGTCCTTTGATGATGGAGGCAGTATTGTCATTTCCACCCGTAATCAATTTGTCGATAAAGTAACGGCCATCAAACATGATCTGAAAACGGCGGACTACGCGGTTCTCAGCATTACGGATACGGGTTCAGGGATTGC
>JAYEPA010000023.1:0-4311 GCA_034723545.1 Thermodesulfobacteriota bacterium
CCATCAACCCCCACATCCTCACCCAGGACAACAACCCTGTCATCTTTTTCCATCTCCTGACGCATTGCCAGATTCAAGGCCTCTACCATTGTCATTTTAGTCATGGCTCGCCTCCTTTTGCATCAAGGATAACTCGTGTTCCATTTCCTGCCTCTGTTGGATCAAGCTTGGTGGGAGTTCGGCAAAGGTATGGTCAAATATAGCCAGGGGGTCAACTTCCTCCTGCATATGTTTTTCAGCCCTGTCGACAACACCCTGCACATCCTCGGCAATTTCTGTCTCAAGCTGTATTATATCCTCGTCAGAGAGAAGCCCTTTGTTTTTCAAATAGGTCTGAAAACGTGGAATTGGATCCTTTTTTTCCCACTCTTTCACCTCTTCCTCCGAGCGATATTTTTTTGGATCATCAGCCGTGGTATGAAGACTCAGTCGATAGGTGAAGCTCTCGATTAAGGTTGGGCCTCCTCCGGACCTGGCACGCTCAACTGCTTCCTGGACAGCAGCATAGACGGCCAGAATATCGTTGCCGTCAACCTGAATACCTGGAAGTCCGTGGGCAAGTGCTTTCTGGGCAATAGTTTTAGCATGGGTCTGTCTTGCTCGCGGTACTGATATGGCCCATTGATTATTCTGACAGATAAAAACAACAGGAGACTGAAAAACGCCGGCAAAATTCAGTGCCTCATGGAAATCGCCCTCGGAGGTAGCGCCATCGCCAAAAAATGTCATGACCACATCGGGCCGGCGGCGATACTTGATAGCCATCGCGATTCCAACTGCATGGAGCATCTGTGACCCCACGGGTATAGAGACAGGAAAATCATTTCGCTCTTCTTCAACAGCCCCTCCTTCTTCATATCCACCATAAAAAAGAATAAAATTTTCCTTGGGTTTTCCACGCCAGAACTCGGCAAGGGCTTCCCGGAAAGCAGGAACCATCCAGTCAGAGGGCTTCAGGTTTGCCACCGCTCCTAGCTGGGAAGCCTCCTGGCCCTTAATCGGAGGAAATGTACCAATGCGTCCCTGCCTTTGCAGGTTCAGCATCCGCTCGTCAAAGCGCCGACCGGACAACATCTCCTTGTGGAGCTTTAGTAAAAGGACATCCGGGATATCAGGTTCAAGAGACGTGTCAACATGACCTTTTTCATCGAGTATCGAAAGGTATTCGACACGGTAGGGCAGTTCGATTTCACTTCGTGGCATGGCTTGCCTCCTCTCTATTTTATCACCTTAATTAGCGGGGTTCAGGGTGGGACTTCCTTCTGAAATTTTTTTTTGTTTATTGCCTGAGAGTACGATGAGGCAAGAGCAGTTGTTGTCTCGAAAAGCACAGGAATATTTCATGAATCTTCTTCCTCTTTACCAAATTGATGCAGCCCCTCGGCCAGTTCTTTCAACTTGTTGTCCACGAGATAGTTTATGGTATTTTCCGGATAGCTACCATCTTCCAAATATTTACCAGCTGCCATACCGGTGAGGATTCCTATTCCCTCGTCAATGGTTTTGATGGCATAGACATGAAATTTTCCTTCCTTTACCGCTTCGACAACATCCTTGCGAATCATAAGGTCAGCAACATTCGTTGCCGGAATAAGCACTCCCTGCTCGCCGGTGAGGCCGACACTTTTACAACAATCGTAAAAACCTTCAATTTTTGCGTTGACCCCCCCTATGGGTTGTATATCGCCTTTTTGATTGACCGAGCCGGTTATCGCAATATTTTGTTTAATGGGAATCCCGGATAAACTTGAGAGAAGAGCGTATATTTCTGTGGATGAGGCGCTGTCCCCTTCCACGCCCCCATATGACTGTTCAAAGGCCAGGCTGGCACTGATGGACAGTGGTTTGTTTTGGGCAAATTTTTGCCGCAGATAACCGCTTAAAATAAGCACTCCTTTATTATGGATTGGCCCGGCCAGTTTTGCTTCCCGTTCAATATTAATTACGCCTGCCTTGCCCATGGAAGTCGTGGCCGTGATTCGGGACGGCCGGCCAAACATATAATCTCCGAGCGTGTACACGGACAACCCGTTGACTTGTCCGACAATACTGCCTTCGGTGTCGATCATCATGCTGCCACGGTCAATCATTTCCTGGATTTTTTCCTCGACCAGGTTTGAGCGATAAATACGCGCCTGTATGGCTTTATCCACATGTTCTTCCCCAACCACCGTTGCGTCCTGTCGGCCTGCCCAGTAATCGGCTTCCCGGATAAGATCGGTAATGCGGGGAAAACTGGTTGAGAGTTTTTCTCTGCGGCCGGTCATTCGGACGCTCTGCTCAACAAGTGCGCCTACTCCACTTTTATCAAAAGCTCGCAGCTCTTCATCTTTTGTAGTCGCGCGGATAAATTCAGCGAATTGTTTTATGGAGTCATCCGTTCTATTCATTGATTGATCAAAATCCGCCCGAACTTTGAAAATTTTCGGCACATCCTCATCATAGTGGAGAAGAAGCTGATAGAGATATGGATCAGCCAGCAATATAACTTTGATGTCGATCTCAATTGCTTCCGGTTTGATGCCCGATGAGGTAAACCAGTAGGCAGGATCAAAGGTCTGGATCTCCATCATTTTTGTCTTGAGCGCCCTTTTAAGGGCTGGCCAGACACCTGGTTCCGTTAAAATATCAGACAAATTAAGAACTAAGTAGCCGCCGTTGGCCTTGAGAAATGACCCGACCTTGATTTTGGTGAAATCCGTCCGCCAGACGCCGCGGTTGTCAACCACCCGCTCGATGGAACCAAAGAGATTGCGATAGGTAGGATACGATTCGATAATGACCGGTTGTTTTTTTTGTTCGGAGTTATCTACCAGCAGGTTGACCTGGTAGGCCATAAACGGATCACCTGGCGGTTGCATCATCGGCATCATTTGTTTCTGCGAAGGATCCTTGGACTTAGTAAAAAAAATCGGCAGGTTCCCGGCCAAATCTTCCAACATTGCCGCAAGATATTTTTGTGACGCTTCATCCGTATAATTTTCCAGAAGCGGAGCCATAAATTCCGAGGCGGTGGCGATGAACATGTGTTTGTCCATCTCCAGTCCTTTGTCTCGTACTTCTTTCTGGAGGTCATTAACCTCAAAGAACATTTTGTCGATATCTTTTTTCAATTGCTTGAATTTTTTCTTGATATCTTTGTATTCGGCCTCGGGAAAACGGCCTTTTTTTACCATTTCTCCAATATTATGAATGGGCATAGGTTCGTCGTCAACAAGAGGCACGAGCTGTGGTCGTTGCGTTTGATCGCCCTGGATGGAAACCAGCGCAAAGCCTTGTTCCTTGACTCTCTGACTCAGAGTCTCAAAAAAATCGTGGCGACGTTTTTCATAGGTCTCCATGAGCTCTTTTTTCCGGGCAATATAATCCTGGCCTTCAAAGAGCAGCGGTATTTCAGTTTTTAATGTTTCTATGAATACGTGTGCATCTTCTTTGAAACGGCTGCCGATTCCGGCCTCAAAACGAAGAAGCAGAGGGGATTCAGGGTTTTTAAAATTATTGACATAGCAAAATTCACAGGGAGGTTGTTTTTTTTGCGCAACCTGAGAAAGAAGCTTCTTTATCACATCCAGGCGGCCACTGCGCGGCTGGCCGGTGACAAGGACATTATAGCCGGGTTTATCTATATCCATGCCAAATCGGAAAGCCTCCATGCCTCGATCCTGGCCGATAATTTCTTCAAGTGGCTCTATATCATCGGTAGTGTCAAAGGGCAAAGTGGAGGGATCGAGTCGCCAACGTAACTCATCTGTTTTCAGCTCAACGTGTTTCGGCATCGTTACCATATGCTGACTCCTTGATTTGAGTTTTTTTAAAGCCGACGGAATGCGTATGTTACTGTATTGATAACTTTTTTATTCAGTATCAATATCAATCTGTTTCATTACACCGCGTTGGTATCTGGGCATAACAATTTTGAGAATATTATTTACAAAGGAAGCTCTGGTGTGATTGGGATCGACCTTGCCGGACAGCCTGATTTTTGTAAAAAATGAACCTCCGGGGCTGACTGCACTATTTTGCCAGACAATATCCTTATGACGTACTCCTCTGATCTGAAGAAAATCTTCAGATACCGTGACTTGCAGCTCACCGGAGTCAACATTGCACAATTTACTCCGGACAATAATAGTGTCGTTTGTTTCCTGGATGTGAAAATCAGGTTGAGTGGTGCAGGGGAAGGGGGGAGTGGAAAAGTCCCGACATATTCTATCAAAAATGTCGTTCATTTCCTGCCGCATTTTCTTAATCTGTCTTTCCTGCCAAAGAAGTAAATCAGGCATAGCAGCCTCCAAAGGAAAAATCTTCGTA
>JAYEPA010000023.1:4411-5552 GCA_034723545.1 Thermodesulfobacteriota bacterium
GGGAGTGGAAAAGTCCCGACATATTCTATCAAAAATGTCGTTCATTTCCTGCCGCATTTTCTTAATCTGTCTTTCCTGCCAAAGAAGTAAATCAGGCATAGCAGCCTCCAAAGGAAAAATCTTCGTAACTATTCAGCTGCACTTCATCTTCGCCCATTTTGGTCTTCTCGAATAGCACCAGTATACTTCAAAGCCCAGGTAAGCGTAGACTCCGAAATGAACGAATATGAAGCACATCTGAACAGTTACAGACCGAGTTTTTCGGAATATTTTACCTACACTGAATAGTTACAAATCTTCTTCGTTGTTATGTATAATGAATGGGTGCTGCTCTTCATCAAAATCATCAACACCAGCCCAATCTACAGGCCACCCCAGCCATCCGATAAATCTTTAAAAACTGATGCCGCACTGTGTCATAAAACCCACAAACTACTGTATAAGCCGATAGGGATAGGCCCGTTTTGTATAGTGGACAATCACTTAAAAAAAGCGGCATTGGTTTCAAATCGTTACAATAAAAAAAGCCGAGCTACCTTCTCTCAAGGCAACCCGGCTTTCTTAAAAAGATCCGTGGTTTTCCGCCTCCGCCTTACGACGGATTCGGCTTTTTCTTTGATCTAATTAGCTATTAATTCTGTTATTAATTTATAATTTACAGCACAACGTGGTCACCGTCAAGGTGGTGGTAATCCTTTTTAGTGAAGACAGTTGGGCCAAAATCATTAACAAGATGGCGGTACTGGACTCGCCTAATATCACCACATTTGACGTGAAGCAGGTGCTCAATTATCTGATCGAGCACAGAAAAAAAAGGTGTCAAAGAGTGCTGTCAGTCTGGAGGAACGGTGGTTAGGCCAATTTGCGATCCCACCTTCTAAGTAACAACACCCCTCACCCCGACCCTCCCGGAGTCTACGCTTATCTGCTGAATAGTTACAAATTTAGTTGCCTCAGGCTTTTAAAAAGTATATGAGTTAACCGAAATTACTAAAATGGTGGAACGATAAAGAGAATGTAACTATTCAGGTAGGGCACCAAACTGGTCTAACCACAGTTCCGTAACTGTTCAGATGTGCCTTAGATTCGTTTATTTAGGTCTGCGAAGCGTACTTGTGCTACTCAAGCAGGCCTAAATGAG
>JAYEPA010000024.1:0-5530 GCA_034723545.1 Thermodesulfobacteriota bacterium
TTGGAGATAGATTTAACAGTACAGGGTCAGTTTCAATGACCATATCTGGTATTGGAACATATACACTTGAATATTCGTCTACGACCCAAATTGTTGGCTATGAAACAGTAACAGTCCCATATGGAACTTTTAATACAATTAAGACAAATGATACCCTACAAATTTATGGGGATCTCGAAGGAAGCTGGTTTAGCTGGACAATGTCTAGTGATAGCTGGCTTGCTCAATATTTAGGGCCTGTAAAAGAGATCACAACAGATGATGGTGTAACAACAACGACGGTTTTAACCAATACAAATATTATTTTACCAGCAGACAGTGATTCAGGCAGAGGTCTGCCATGGTTGATGTTACTTCTTGATAATTAATATCAGGTAAGAAAAAGTTGGACTAAACATTCTGAGGTTAAGATTTCTTTAATGAAGTTCAAGTCAGGGTCATGCATTTGGCCCTGACTTTTTTAATGGTAAATCTGCCTACCTTTGGATTAGGATTGCCAGATCGAAGCTCTTCATAAAATTCATATAGTCAAATCGTAGATGTCTACTGTGAATGTCAGACTTGATCTGGCTTCTTTTGTTTGTCTTGTCAGATTGAGTCTGAACAACTACAGATAACTTGAATAAAAAAGATTTCTCTGTCCCTCCTCCCCTTTGCCCCTCCGGTCCTTAAAAATCTCCTTTCCTGCTATTTTCCATTTAAGACATTTTCGTATCTTACCGATGTAAAAAGACAAACCCTGTTTTTTAATTCGGCTGTCCGGATACTTTCCTCCAGACGCTATGTTTTTAAAAGGAAAAGAGAATGGATCAATTCAATTTGCGGAGATGTCTGTGGTTTTTTTTACTTCCATCATTTCTGCTTCTGCCGGTGAATGGCCTCGGTTTTCAATCGTACTCCGATCAGTTCAGCCCGCCTCCTTTCCAGGGGCCTGTTTTTTTGCAGCAAGCGAAGCAGAACTGCCAAGATCAGGATTGTAACCTGGTCCTTCAAATCAGGGAGATGGCCGACCGTCTTTGTGCCCATCTTGAAGATAGAGATCCTCAGGTCGGGGTTCTGGCCGACGGTCTGGTGGTCTGCACCTTTGTCGACAACAACAAACTCTCCCGCACCTCATCGTTTGGCCGTTATCTGGCTGGACAGCTCATGAGTGAATTCCAACAGCGTTCTTTTACCGTGCACGATATCCAGAAAAGTCTCTCCATCCAGGTCCAGCAGAAACGGGGCGAATACGGCTTGTCCAGGAATCCAGACGAGATTGCCGGGGACATCACCAGCGGCGCCATGCTTACCGGGACCTATCTGGATGGAAAAGATCATATTATTGTTAATGCGAGAATTCTGGACAACAGGACATCGTCCCTGCTGTCCAGCGCCACGGTCCTGTTTGCCAAAAACCAGCTTACCCGGCAACTGCTCGCCGATTCGGCATCGGCACGGACACAGCCCCAGGAATTTATGTATCTCAAAAAACTTGAACTGTGATGAAAATCGTGCTGTTGCAGCTAATAGCCCGATAGACTGTAACTTCTCAATAAATGGTGGCGACCTAAAAAAATCCCCCTCTATCCCCATTTAATAAAGGGGGAGGTTGTCGGTATGCCACCACTTATTGAAGTTACGATAGCCAGAAGGCTCTGAACGGTTACTGAACAATCAACGGACACTCATGCGCTGTCCATAAAAAAATTTAAAACCGGGTCCAATTCC
Source organism: Thermodesulfobacteriota bacterium (assembly GCA_034723545.1). Lineage (GTDB taxonomy): Bacteria > Desulfobacterota > Desulfobulbia > Desulfobulbales > SURF-16 > JAGHCC01. The sequence goes on from JAYEPA010000024.1 coordinate 1,711, forward strand.
TGTTAAGGGCTCACTCAAAAATAAATTAGTAATTATGAGTTGACAATGTGACATTTAGTTTGACAAGCAGCAGATGGAAAAACCACAGTAATAGCAGGGCTATTTCGAGGATTTTTTCAGCTGCTGATCGTTGAAATAAAGGTTGCAGTGTCGGCTCATAATCCTAAATTATTTTTGAGCGAGTCCTAAGACAGGTGACCACCATATTCCAGGGAGGAAAAAGATGAAAAGGGAGATAATCTGTCTCATGGGCTGTCTAATGCTGTCCTCGACCTGTTTTGCCTGCGCGTCGATGGAGAACCAACCGCAACCCGAGCCGCAGAAACTCATGGTTGAAGTTCAGATACCACCGGTACAGTCCGCAGTTGTTCAACAACCGCCGGCGGAACCTCCTGTCGAAAAAAAATCTGTCGCTCCGCCTTCTTCCCGGCTGCCGAGCGCTTATCTTGATATTGAAGAAAAAGTGGCCGGAAATGCACCCCAGGTTCAGAGAACCCCACCCTGCAGGTCTTCAAGTTACAAAATCTATCATTATATGCCCGAAACTTCCAAATCCCAGGGAATGGAAAGCAGACTTTCGGATATATCCCGTGATGTTGCCGGCAAGATCTTTTATCGACTCAAGGATGACGGAGAAAAGAACTTAACCTCCACCGTGGCTGTTGTCGGCGCAGTTCCCCTGTCCGATCTGAAACGGGAAACCGAATTCGGCCGTATTATGGCAGAATTTCTTCTTACCGATATTGCCGACCGGGGGATGAAGGTGACGGAACTGAGGCTGGGCAAAGAAATCAACATCATGGCCCAGAGCGGTGAATTTATTTTGTCCAGAAATATCGGTGAACTCGCCAATAGTTCTCCGGAAGTGAATTATGTCGTGGTCTCCACCTTTACCAACACCAGAAAAACCTTGATCATCCAGGGACGACTGGTCAATCTGCAAAATGGCCTGGTTAAAACCTCATGGCGTTACACCATGCCGTTGAACCGTGAACTTCTCGGCCTTTTCCATACCATAGAACAGCAACCGTTTACCATTGCCGTTAAGGGGATGAACGACTAAGCCCAATCGTTATAAAAGGTTACCAGTACCCCACGGAGTCTGCGCTTACCTCTGTGCACGATCAGGCCGGCTCACATTCGGGGCGCCCCGCAGGAGATAAGCGCAGACTTCGAGTGCCCTTGGGGTGCACTGGTAAACTTTTACAGTGCAGATGGTTAGATATAAATATAGTGACCTGTTACCGATCGTTGAGGAAAGCAAATATGAAAATTATTTTGAAACAGAAGCGTGGCCGTGTGATTGTCTTGCTGGTATTGATGTTTTTATGCCCTGGTTTTTCCGCAGCCTCCTGGGCCTTGGAAGAATCAGGTTCTGATCTTTTTGAAAAAGAGCAGGCGGCAAAACAGTTCAGCTTAAACAACTATGCCAATCTGGCCGAACTTGTTGCCATGATCTGTGATGACGCAAGCCGGCAGTTTGATGAATTCTTCGGACCATCAGAGATCAAGGTGCGCCCTTTTAACGTCATCAGTGATTACCGGATAAAAAAAGTGACCATTCTTGGCATTACCCTGGCCGACCAGATGGCCGCCATGATTAACTACTACTCCGTTTCTCAGATCCCCGCCGAGGACAGTTATGAACAAATCGTGGGGGGCATGCTGGAGGAGATGGACGGTTTTTTGCGTGTCCATATTCATGGCCGCAATGTGTATGGAGAAAGACGGGCTTATGTCGCAAATGTAGAAATGTCGGAGTCGATTTACCGGGCTCTGCACAGCTATGCTGAAAGTTATTAGTGTTTTACGCCTGAATTTCTGTCAATAAAAACAATAAACTCAGGAAATACTCTTGAAACAAGGTAGTCGAAGGTCTCTCTTCGTTCGCTATCTATAGCTACCACCAAGACACTTATCCTAAAAAAACTAAGTCCACTTCCTCTTTAGTGGGTTAGGCAGCTTCTAATCTGGTGTAGAATCATGACTGAAGAAAAACAAAATAATTCCGAGACCGATGACTGGCTGGACGATATCGAGGATGAAGAATTCGATGCAGCCGATCTTGAACCGTCAGATATTGACGATCTACTTGATCAGGACGCACAGAGTGATGACACCCCCGAAGAAGATGAGAGCGAGCTTGATCAAGACGGGATTGATGCCCTTTTTGGCAATCAGGACGAAGAGCAGAAGACTGAAGACACGACGGGCGAGAAGGCAACTGAAGAGTTGGCTGTGGAGGAGGACGATTCCGGCGAGCTGGACCAGGCCAATATTGATGCTCTTCTAGGTGGTCAGGAAACTGAGACCCCAGCTGAAGAGCTGGAGGAGGAAGATGATTCCGTTGAGCTGGCCCAGGCCAATATCGATGCCCTTTTAGGTGGTCAGGAAGATAAGCAGGAGGTTGAGACCTCCTCTGAAGAGGAAAATGGTGACACGGATGCTTTTGAAGAACTGGATCAGGACAGCATCGACGAATTGTTCGGCAACAATGAGGAGGATACACCCCAGACTGATGCTGCGCCGCCGGAAGAAGATGTGGAAGAAAATGACGGAGCTGACCAGAAGGATGTTAATAAATTGCAGGCCGGAGAAAAAGAGGTTCCCACCGAAGAAACAGAAGACTCTTCTGGGCTGAAACAGGAAATGGCGGATGAGGCGTCCGCAACAGAAGAAGATTTTGTCTCCGAACTGGATGATATGGATAACTTTTTTTCCGATCTTGACGAGGATGACAACAGCGAGGATCCCTTTCAATCGGAAGATCTGGATTTCAGCGCCATGCTGGCGGATGATGAGGAAGATGCAGGGGATCCGGGCGCTGAAGAACCGGAATCGACTGCCGGGGAGAAAAAAGACAGCGGCGAGGATACGGTCGGCATGGGCGACGATGAAATCGCCCAAGTCATGTCTGAAGGACAGGAGGACGGAAAAGAGAACGAAGGAAGCGGGTTTGTCCTGCCTGCTTTTCTGGCATCAATGGACCGAAAACTGTTATCAGCTGTGGCGGCTTGCCTCCTGCTGCTGATCAGCGTTTCCCTGTTTCTTTTCTTGGGAGACGATGAAGAACTTCCGCTGATTCCCTTGCCGGAGGAGAACCTTTTTGTCAAAACTGAAAAACAGACTGAGATAAACTCAATTCCGGTTGCCGAAAATAATGTCCTGCTGATGGGCGAAAAAGGTGGAGAGATTTCTATTGTCTTAAAGGCAGAAGATGCCGATAATGATCCCCTTGTTTTCGAAATATCCAGCCAGCCGGAATTTGGTATTTTATCCGGTGAGCCTCCCGAATTGACCTATCTGCCGAACAAGAAATTTGCCGGAGAGGATTACTTCAAATTCAAGGTAGGAGATGGCAAATCCGAAAGTGCTCCGGCAACCATTATTATTACAGGTCCGAACCTGGCTCTTCTCGCCAAGGCAGAAGAAAAGAAAGGAGCAGAAACAGAGATCGTGCTCATCACGCCTGACGCGCCGGCCATTTCCGCCGCAGAAGTCGCCCTGCAGATTACAAGCACGGATGAAATCGTTATAGACTGGGCCGAAATCTGGCAGGAACTCAACGGCACTCCCTTTCATGACAAGATCTATGTGGACCAACAGACAGCCGGCCTGCATGGTCGCCTGATCAAAATGACTAATGGCCAGTCCCAGTATATTCCCGACAACTTCTTTACCGGTCAGGATGTCATCAGATATCGTTTTAAACAGGGGGGCTTAAGTTCACCGGTGCAAAGGGTAAACATCAAAGTTAAGCTTGGCAGTCCGCCACCGGAAATCAACTTGAAACAACTGGCAAAAGGCTATAGCGTTGGCG
>JAYEPA010000025.1:0-10994 GCA_034723545.1 Thermodesulfobacteriota bacterium
TTCATATACCATTAACTCAGGCTTCAACAATGAAACAACTTTTTCTTCTTTCGTTTATCCTCATCTCCACGATGATCATTCCCGGCCAGTCATTCGCCCAAAATCTTTCTCTGCTGGCAGCCGGCAGTCCGGAAATGAGCCATTTTGATGGTTTATTTAAAGAGTACCTGGTCTCTCTCAAAAAAAATCCGGAAAGAGACAGGGCTTTAAAGGCGGTCACCGGAGCAATTACCTCTTTTGATGAGATCGTTTCCCAGGTTTCCGCTGATCATGACCAACTGCGGGGAAGACTGACGGCCATTCAGTCATTGCTGTCTCTGGCCAAAGCAAGAATTCTGCAAAATCAACTGGAGGCGGCCCTGGAACTTACCGTCACCATCAGGACGGAACTTTATCTTCTCCATGAAGAAAATCATCAACTGTCCTCTTATGACTACATGATCCGCTTTCATAACGGCATACTCCACAGACTGGAACCACTTGTCGATCAGGAGAGATATCTTGAAATGGAGCTCATGATCCCCGACATTCTGGCTGTCCTGGAAAAATTCCGTACCCCTCCGGTTGATGCCGTCCCGGAAGTGTATGAAAATCACTACAATCAACTGGAAAAGGCGGTTCGGGAATATATAACTGTTATTAAAGAAACCAACGACTATGTTGATCCAGAAAACGGGGCAATGATGCTGCAGGAAAATCTGCACGATGCCCACCTCAAAACCCATAAGCATTTTGGTTTGCTCTGGCTGACGTTTCCCGATTCAACACTCTGGCCCAAATAATTTTCTCGATACGGAGCATCCACCTGTGCCCTCTGTTGCGTTTGATCGTTTTACGTAACTATCATCATTGAAACTGTTTATACAGTAAAACAAATATTATAAAATCATCATGAAACCCGATTTTGTTGAATATCTCCGCAGCAAGGTTTTACTGGGAGACGGAGCCATCGGCACCTATCTCTATTCCAAGGGAATCGAGCTGGGCAAGGACACGGACCGGCTTAACATCACTGATCCCGACCTGATCTACTCCATCCACGAGGAATATATCCGGGCTGGAAGTCAGCTTATTGAGACCAATACCTTTGGTGCCAGCCGTTTCAAACTCCAGGCCGCAGGTCTGGGCAGCAAGACCAGGGAAATCAATCTTGCCGGCGCCGCCATTGCCCGCCGAGCCGCAGGTTCCGACATCTATGTCGCCGGCTCCATCGGCCCCACAGGGGTTGAGTTTCCCCTGGAAACTGAAGAGGCAAACGCTGATGATATTGAATCGACCTTTAAAGAACAGATTGAGACCCTTCTTGAAGGCGAGGTGGATATACTTCTCTTTGAGACCTTCACCTACCTGGATGAACTCCTGCTCGCCGTCAAAACCGCCAGACAGATCACCGATGTGCCGATCGTTGCCCAGATGGCCTATCCATCCAAGGGAAAAACCGCGCACGGAGTTGACGCCCTGACCTGCGGTATGGCGGCGATGGAGGCCGGCGCCGATGTGGTAGGCGGCAATTGCGGCCGTGGTGTAACCTCGCTGCTCACGGCCATTCAACATCTCACGCCACTTAAAGATCGTGTTCCTTTGTCCGCCTTTCCAAATGCAGGTTTTCCCGAGATCGTCGGCCACCGCATGGTCTACCCTGCCCAGCCAGCTTATATGGGCCAAATTCTCGCTGAAATGATCAAACTTGGCGTCCGGCTGGTTGGCGGCTGCTGCGGCACCGCCCCCACCCATATTCATGAATTCCGCCAGCTGTTGCGGATCAAACGACGTCCCCTTGCTAAAATTGAGACTATTCAGGGTGAAGCGGATCTGACAACGATCAAGGAAGAAAAAACAGCCGGTTACGGCCAGCTCCTGCGGGGGTTACAGCCGGATCGACTACCAGTTTTTGTTGAACTTGATCCCCCCACCCACCTGGACGTCGGCGGGGTCATTGACGGAGCGCACAGCCTGAAGAAAAACGGTGCCGATGTCGTCACCCTGGGGGAAAATCCCCTGGCCGTACTCCGTTGCGACAACCTGGCTCTGGCCCATCGAATTCAGCAGGAAGTTGATATCCCATCAGCAATTCATCTCACCTGTCGAGATCGAAATATCCTGGGCCTGCAATCCCAGATCATGGGGGCGCATACGCTTGGCATCAAGGGAATTCTTGCCGTAACCGGAGATCCGGCCACATCCAGTGACCAGCCTGGAGTGAGCGGGGTATTCGATGTGAAATCTTTCGGATTGATCAGGACAATCAACCTGTTCAACCAGGGACGGAATCTGGCCGGTCGGGACATGAAGAAAAAAACAGATTTTTCCATCGGCGGTGCTTTCAGTTTCCGGCCCTCACGTCCCGAAGTTCAGATCAGAAGGCTTGAGCGGAAGGCAGCCCTGGGCGCAAGCTTTATCATGACTCAACCTCTTTTTGACGCCGATACCGTGGAAAAAATGGTTGAGCAGACATCCCATCTTGACCTGCTGATTCTGCCCGGTATTTTTCCGCTCATCTCGGCCCGCAATGCCGACTTTCTCCATAACGAGGTTCCGGGCATCTCGATCCCCGAGGAAACCAGAAAAAAATTATGGCGCTATGAAAAAGTCGAGGATCAACGCAAAGCAGCCATGGAAATTACCTGGAACCTGATCAGTTCCATAGCCTCCTTTGTTGACGGCCTCTACCTGATCAGTCCCTTGAACAAGTGGGACATCACCGCCACATTGACCAGGGATATCCGCAAGGCCGGCTGGAGCGGCAGTGGCCGGGTGGCCCGGTTTACTTCATAACAGTGCACCAGGGGCCAAGAAACCTGGTAAAACTTTTACTTTACTTCAACCAGCCCTGCAGGGTGTCAATAATTTTTTTAGCCTGATCCGGGCTTGAGATATTGAATTTACTTTTGGGAATGTACTCACCGCTTCTTTTCTGATAACGACGGATCGTGTATTTATCAGGGCCATACTCTTCCTTCCGCCGGTCCCATTGCTGGAACTTGAACAGAATGGTCGTCCATGCCCCCTTGGACAGCACGGCCCGGTCCAGTTCTTTGACAATCATCACTCCGTCTTCTTCATAATTAATACTGATATCATCAACGTCTGAAGCCATTACCCTCTCCCTGTATTTTATTTTGCCTGATTTTTTTCAGATGGACATTATTTTATGTGATTACCAACGAACTTCAGCCATAATTAGGCACGGTGTTGTAGGAGCCCGGCCCTCCGGGCGATAAAGGGTAAATCTTTTGCTCAGAGCCCCTTATCGCTCACAGGGGTGAGCTCCTACACATCAAATTATTCGCACCCCACCCCCACTTTTTTCGGTAGCTATTACATATGAGGCTGAAGATTAGTGGTAATCACATTATTTTAACGGACGAAACTATACCAAAACTGACAAAATAAGATAGAAAAAATCTCATTATCAAAACTGCTGCCAGCCGCAGTTGTCATTGTTTCATCCTATACAAGCCATCTCAATCATCGCAATTTCCTGTTTTTCATCCGCAATAGAATACTCTATTATTGCAGGAGCACTACTTACATCGACCCAGGTGGCGAGTAAAACTTGACTGCGAAATCATTTATATAAAGCGGGAGAACACAATGACTGACAAAACCCTTGATTGTACCAACCTGCCATGCCCCCAACCGGTTATCCGGGCAAAAAATGAACTGGAAACATTAACGGATGGGCAACTGACAGTAATTGTTGATAACGACGCTGCCTGTTCCAATGTTACCCGTTTTGCCGAAAGCCAGGGTCACGCCGTCCAGGCCAGTGAAAAAGAAGGGCTTTTTTATCTCCACATTCAAAAGGGCAAAGGCGGGTCGATTTCCGATCCGCCTCCCGTTTCATGCGCTGTGGAACAAAAAAGAAATATGGTGATTTACATCACGTCTGAATTCATGGGGCAGGGATCCGACGAGCTTGGACAGATCCTGATGAATGCCTATTTTGAGACGATTTCCCATTTTGCCACGGAGATTTCCCATATTATGCTGATTAACTCCGGTGTAAAACTGGCGATTGAAGGATCGGAGGTACTGGAACAGATAAGGGAACTGGAAAAAATGAATATTGAAATCCTTGTCTGCGGCACCTGTCTCAATTTTTTCAAAATCAAGGATCAACTGGGGACGGGAACAGTCTCTAACATGTTTACAATCCTTGAAGCGCTGGCAAAAACGGACAGGGTTCTCAGTCCCTGATGATTTGCAACAAGAATAATTGCTGAAGGCCTTCTTCCTCGCATCTACGCCATGCTTCACGTTCGATGTCTAACGCTTATCTGCAAAATTTAAGTTACAAAAACTGAACAGTTACAATTCAGCATCCTAACCGGGGTAAAAATCCCGGCGTTTATTATAAGAGTAACAAAGAATTATATCGTCATTCCGGCATGTTTTTAGCCGGAGATAAGCGCAGACTTCGATCCAGGATGGAGTGAGTGGCAAGTTTCTGGATCCCGGCTAAAAACATGCCGGGATGACGTGAGTGGCAATTTCAACTTATCGTGCTGATTTTTCGTTTTTTATACAGGCTACCCAAAATCTTGTTACTTAGAAGAGTTAAGGGTAATTTATCACTCTCCCTGAATAGACCCAAAAAGGACAATCCCAATGGACGACCTGAGCCAGTCACTTGGTTATAAATATTTTGAGGAAACAAAATTCCAACGGGCGACAATCCACTTCAAAAAAAGACCAATGATTGAACCGGCTGACTCATGGAAGGAATATCCAGAAGCGCCAAAATTCAGCCTGCCGAAAATAAACGTTAAAGAAGTAGAATCCGATCTCTGGCAGATCTTGCAAAAACGACGTTCTCTGCGGAAGTTCAGCGAAAAAAAGATGAAGCCCACCGACCTGTCTCTACTGCTCTGGGCCAGTCAGGGAATTACTGCCCAGGCCGGGAATTTCCTGCTGAGAACAGCGCCGTCGGCCGGGGCCCTCTATCCAATTGAAACCTACCTGTCCGTCCAGAATGTGGACGGAATTCCGGCCGGACTTTATCATTTCCACATCAGGGAATTTCAGCTTGAACAGCTCTCAGCGAAACTATTAGGCAAGGAGGTGGCCGAATCAGCCCTTGATCAGAACTTTATCGTCGAGGCCGGGGTCACATTTATCTGGTCAGCCGTTTTCAGGCGCAATATGAGCAAATACGGTCACCGGGGGATGAGGTATATTTGTCTTGATGCAGGACATATCTGTCAAAATCTGCTGCTGGCAGCCGAGGCCCTGGGACTTGCGACCTGTCCGGTGGCCGCCTTTTACGATGATGAACTGAATAACCTCTTCGGCTTGGACTCCAATGAGGAAAATGTCCTCTACCTGGCAGCCGTGGGTTGTAAATGATATGTACTTTTATCTGCAGAGATGGTAAAGAATTCTTCATTCTGACATCTCTTCCAAACAACCAGCTTAGACAGTGAGAGCAACGATATGACCATGGCAGCCTTTGATTATACAAAACTTGATGTACCGGAAATTCTACAAATAACCTTTCTTCCCCGCCGCGAGGACCAGGCACCGCCCACCTCGGCCAATGTGATTGATTACAGCATTCCCGTGGCAGACGGGATTGAGCTTGGAGCCCGATTCCACATGACGGAAGATACGAGCTCGGCCAACATTCTTTTTTTCCACGGCAACGGTGAAATCGTCAGTGATTATGATGACATCGGCCCAATGTATAATGAACAGGACTTGAGTCTTCTGGCCGTGGACTTTCGAGGCTACGGCAGCAGCGGCGGTTCTCCAACTATTACGACAATGATGACTGATGCCATCGCGGCTCTGACGGAAGTAAAAAAATGGCTTTCCGCCAACAATCGCACAGGTCGACTCATTGTCATGGGGAGGTCATTGGGCAGTGCGTCGGCCTTGGAAGTGGCATCACGTTGCTCGAAGGATATTGATGCGCTCATTATTGAAAGCGGTTTTGGGGAGACGCTGCCCCTGCTTGCCACCATGGGAGTTGATGTCGAAAAAGCAGGCCTGGCTGAATCTGACGGGTTTCATCATATTGAAAAAATCCGCCAGGTAGAAAAACCGACCATGATTCTCCATGCCCAGAACGATCAGATCATCCCCATCTCTCATGGAACAGTTCTCCAGATGGAATGCGGGGCAAGCTCCAAGGAAATTCAAATCATCCCTGGTGCCGGTCATAATAACATCATTGATGTTACCGGCAGGCTGTATTTTGAAGTGATTAAGCAATTTATCAACAAAATAGGCATGAGAAAAAGACCTAAAAAGGTGGGCGTGCGGTAGGCAATTTTTTCAAACTAACGAATAACGCAAAAAAGGGACCTCCCTGTTTTCAAGGAATGTCCCTTTGCAAATGATGACTAACGAACCTGCTCAGCTTACTTAGTGACCTCAAATGTGCCAAATTCGTCCATATCGAGTTTGCCGTCCTTATTCAAATCCAACTGAGCAAACTGTTGTGTCAATTCCGGCATGGCTTTTGCCTCATTTTGGCAGATTCCGCCACTCTTGTCAGTATCCAGTGTTTCAAAGGTATTTCCGGCGTAAACAGTACCCGTTGCAAGAAATAAAGTTGCCAATGTTGCGTAAAAAATTCTTTTCGTCATTTGCCAAACCTCCTGATATAAAATGGTTTCAAAAGGATTTTAAACAACTCCCTGTTGCTCAGTGACCCATGCACTACACTATAGCAACCCCCATGCCAACAAAAAATAAGCATAAAAAACAGATAGTTAGCGACAACCAGTGAAATTCAAACAAAAACCATCACGGCCAGGATGTCGTCCCACACAGACAGCAAAACAATACTTTTGCTAAAAGACCTTGAAATAAGCGGGAAACACAATGTCTTCAATGTAAGACATCATACAATTCCAGTTTACGAATCTCTTCGAAAAGAAAAGATCTCTACAAGCACGTCGGAAAAAAAGACATTGCGCCATTTTTTGTTTTTTGTTGTATTCATGGTTAAAAAGAACCCTTCTACTTTATAACCAGCAACTCTTTTCAACTGGAAAACAAAACATGCCGATCTACGAATTTTATTGTAAAAACTGCCATACTATATTCAATTTTTACAGTAGCCGGGTCAACACTGAGAAAACACCATTTTGCCCCAAATGCAAAAAAATAAAACTCAAACGCCAAATGTCTCCTTTTGCCACCATTGGCCGGGCCAGAGAGGATGACGATATGATGCCCGACATTGATGAATCAAGAATGGAACAGGCTCTTACGGGATTGGCCCGGGAGGCGGAAAATCTCAATGAAAACGATCCCCGGCAGATGGCTGAATTTATGCGTAAATTTTCTCAAAAATCCGGCCTGAACCTCGGAGATGGCATGGAAGAGGCATTAAGCCGCCTGGAAGCCGGTGATGACCCGGATAAAATCGAGGCGGAGATGGGGGATCTTCTTGAAGGAGAAGACCCATTTGCGCTGATAAGGAAGAAAGCCGGAGGCAAATCCAGCAGACGCCCCGCACCCTTTAAGGATGAAACCCTTTATGAACTTTGAAAAAAAGGTTCAGAGGTTCAAAGGTTCTGAGGTTCAGAGGGGTATGTGGCTGAATCGTGTAGCAAGCTAATATAGAAGAAAAACTACAGAAGACGCAGCCAGCCAGCCCAGCCCCTCGCTGAACTCGCAGCTGGCACCGAGGACATCACCTGTGACGCCGCCAAACTGACGATGGGCATGAAACCGCAGCCACAGGGCCGGCAGCTGGCAAACGGCAAGAATAATACAACACGGCCAGCCAAGAAAAAAGAAGGGGATCAGCAAAATAAAACCAATGGCAATCTCTCTACCGGATACCTGGCCGACAAAGACATGACCAGTGCCGGCCTCCCTGGGATAGCGGCTTTTCCAGGCCAGGGTCACCATGGTCCAGCGAGAAATAGCCGGCACGGAAATCAGCAGAAGAATCAATTTTACGAATGGAGCCCCGGCCTCTAACGAAAAATGGCCAAGCAGGGCTGACAGGGCAGCAATTTTCAATCCCAGAGTGACAACCAGGCCAACCACACCAAAGGCGCCGATTGCAGAATCCTTCATAATGGCAAGCCGTCGACTCCGGTCAAAACTGCCGCCGGAACCGTCAAGCAGATCCGCCACGCCGTCAAGATGCAGCCCCCTGGTCAACCAGGCCTCAAGGCCGACAAGCAGTACCGCCACAGGCAGGGCGTCCAGTCCTGCGGCCCGTAACAGCAGGGTCAAAGAAATCAACATCAAGCCAATGACCCAGCCGGCCAGGGGGAAAAAAGCAGCGCTCCGTACCAGACTCAAAGCGCTTATCTCCTTTGGCCCCACCGGCAACAGGGTCAGAAAGGCAAGGGCTGTTCGGATTTCGACAAACATCGGCTTAAGCGTTGACTCCGGCCTCATCAAAGGTGGCCATCTCTGTTATGATCTTAACCGAGGACTCGATTAATTCCATGGCCAGGGCAGCACCCGTCCCTTCGCCCAGCCGCATATCAAGATGAAGAATGGGCTTGAGCCCGGTTGTTGTAAAAAAATGACGATGTCCCTGTTCTGCTGACAGATGACTGAAAAAACAGTAATCCAGTACAATCCTGTTCAACTTCATGGCCACCAGAGCGCCGGCGCTTGAGATAAAACCATCCACCACGACCGGTACCCGCCTGCGAGCCGCTTCCAGAATCATTCCACAAATCGCTGCAATTTCCAAACCGCCCACTGCAGCAAGGGTCTCCAGGGGTGAGTGCAGACGTTTCCTGTTAATTTCAAGGGATCTTCGTATTACGTCAATCTTGTGGTTCAGGGTTTTATCGTCAACTCCAGTGCCACGGCCGGTCACATCTGAAACATCCAACTCAAGTAAAACGGCAAAGAGAGCCGCAGAAGGGGTCGTATTGCCGATTCCCATCTCACCGGTTCCCAGGATTTGTGCCCCGTCGCTAATGGCCTTTGCTCCACATTCCATGCCGACCGCAACAGCGGCCAGGGCCTCTTCCTCGGTCATGGCCGGACCTTTCATCATATTGTCCGTACCATGCTTCACCTTGTGGCAGAACAGTCCTTCCGCATCCAGAGGTACGGCCACGCCCACATCAATGACCCGGACCTCTGCCCCAACATGACGGGCCAGCACATTGACCCCGGCGCCTCCGGCCAGAAAATTATATACCATCTGCCGGGTAACCTCTTGGGGAACAGAAGAAACCCCCTCCTCCACCACGCCATGATCCCCGGCAAAGGTAAGGATCATCTTATTCTTCAAAACAGGCGTCAAGCTTTTCCTGATACCGCATACCCGGCGTGCCATGCTCTCTAGACGTCCCAGACTGCCTCTTGGTTTGGTCAGATGGTCGAGCCGATACTGGGCCGCGTCCATTATCCCATCATCAAGGGGCTCAATTTCAGCGACAAATTTCTCTAATTGTTCCTTGGATAAAATCATTATTTCCTTTCATACTCCTTCCATACTTTCGCCAACGTCCGGCACGACTCCTGCAGACGCCCCATGGAATAAACCTCCAGGGTGACAACACCGGAAAAACAATAATCAGACATTTTTTCAGCCAGTCCAAAACTTATCACATCCTGACGTGAATCGACAGCCAAGTGATCCTGTCCACCGGCAACGCCATGATAGTGAACATGGACGGCCCGAGGAATATCATTGAACATCTGCTCCAGGTCTTCACCATAGCGAAGCCCGTGGCCAAAATCCAGGCAAAGGGAAAAACCATGGCCCAAAGCCAGGGAACGGACAGACTGAAAAGGATAGTCAATGTTTTCTATGGCAATTTTTACACGCTCGGTTCCAAGCCGGTCCGCCAAGTTACTTAACGAGCTGTTAAGACAATCAAGCCATTGACTTTCGTCCATATCAGGCTCACGAAGAAGATGCAGATCAAAACAGGAAGGAGCCAGAGGAGTAAGTTCCGACATCAAAAAAATAATCTCCGCAATCGCCTCATCCCGTCTCCTTCGGGAGAGACTGCCAAGATGAAGATCAATGGGAAGATGAGCGGTATAGGTGAGATCATGTTCGCCTGCCAGCCGCTCCAGCAAACCAATATCGAGGGGATTTTCCAATCTTGAGTTTACCCGGGATTCAAAAAAAAGAAGCTGGACATCGTCAACCAGGCTGGAAAGAAAATGGGCATTCTCATTCATTCCGGCTGGAACAACAAAAGAAGTTGCGCCCAGACGCCAGGGATAGCGTTCCTTGGAAGGCGTCAAACCGAACCGCCGCCAACCAGGGAAACCACCTCACCCACCCTGCCCTGCCAGCCAAGGGAAATGCGGGGAGTCCTCTCGGTTGAGGGCTTTTCATCCAGCACGGCCATGACCCTGTCCAGGGCCAGAGAAGGGTCATTGTTTGTTTCACTGAGATGGGCCAGAACCACATGCTCAAGTCCATCATGGACAAGAGTTCCGATGAACCGGGCTGCCTCCTCATTGGCCAAATGCCCACTTCTTGATCTGACCCGCTGCTGGAGATAGAGAGGATAGGGCCCGTTCATCAGCATTTCCGGGTCATGATTCGCCTCAATAATGAGGCCATGACAGGCGGATAAACGATGATGAATCAGGCGGGAAACCATGCCGGTATCAGTGCAGTATCCCAGAGAACAGCCTTCTCGGCTGATGACAAAGCCCACAGGATCGGCGCTGTCATGGGAAACGGAAAACGGATGAATAAAAAAACCGGCAAAGCCAAAACTTTCACCGGTTGTAAAGCCTTGATAATTCGATATTTTACCCAGCTTCTTTTCTCCGGCCCGAAGAGTGGGAGCGTTGGCGATAACTGTCACACCAAGTTTTCGGGCCAATATTCCAACCCCCATGAGATGGTCATGATGTTCATGGGTTACAAGAATGGCGGCAATCTTCTCCGGCGATGCATCAATGTCGGCCAGCCGCCTTTCCATTTCCACGCCGGAAAAACCGGCATCAATGAGCAGGGCCTTGCCGTCTGACTCGATATAGGTGGCGTTGCCCCTGCTGCCACTGCCCAGAACACAGAATTTAAACATGTT
>JAYEPA010000025.1:11094-19238 GCA_034723545.1 Thermodesulfobacteriota bacterium
ACCTCACCGCGGTAATCGGCATCAATTGTGCCGGGCGCATTCACTACTGTGATCCCGTGCTTGATGGCCAATCCGCTGCGGGGGCGAACCTGGAGCTCATATCCAGGTTTAACGGCCACTGCAAAACCGGTGGGAATCATCTTGATCTCACCCTGCACCAGAGGCAGGGCATCAGTAACAGCGGCAGCCACATCCATGCCGGAAGCCAACTCGGAATGATAAGCCGGAAGCTCCAGATCATGGCAGCTTGCAGGATCAAGCCAGCGCAGCTGCAAATTAACAAGTTCCATTACTCTTCAGACAAAAGTGCCTTCCGGCTCAAACGAATCTTGCCACGCTGATCAATATTCAGCACCTTCACCTTGACTTTATCGCCTTCCTTGAGAATATCAGTAACCTTATTAACCCGCTTGTTGTCAAGCTCGGAAATGTGAACCAGACCGTCCGTGCCCGGCATAATTTCAACAAAGGCGCCAAAATCGACAATCTTCTGAACCGTTCCCATATAGACCTTACCGATTTCAGCCTCTTCGGTGATCTCTTTGATTCTCTCTGAAACCTGGTTACCCACTTTTCCGTCCGGGGCAAAGAGAGTCACCTTGCCGGAATCCTCAACATCAATTTTAACCTCGAATTCCGCTGTTAAGCCCCTGATAACTTTACCACCCGGACCGATAAGATCACGAATTTTATCAGGATTAATCTGCATGGAAAAAATCTTGGGCGCATGTTCCGGAACATCTTTTCTAGGAATGACAAGAGCTTCGGCCATTTTTCCCAGGATATGCATTCGTCCTGCCTTGGCCTGTTCAAGCGCGGCCTGCATAATCTCCCTGGTCACGCCCTTAATCTTGATGTCCATCTGCAGGGCGGTAATACCGTCTTCGCTGCCACACACCTTAAAGTCCATATCCCCGAGATGATCCTCATCACCAAGGATATCGGAAAGTATGACGACCTCATCACCCTCCTTGATAAGTCCCATGGCTACGCCGGAAACCGGTTTTTTAATCGGCACACCGGCATCCATCAGGGCCAGGCTGCCGCCGCAGACCGATGCCATGGAGGATGAGCCGTTAGACTCCATGATGTCGGATACTATACGGATAGTGTAAGGAAAGGTCTCTCTGTCGGGAAGGACAGCTTGCAAAGCCCTGGAGGCCAGAGCACCGTGGCCGATGTCGCGCCTGCTTGGACCTCGCATGAAACGTGCTTCGCCAACGCAGAACGGTGGAAAATTATAATGAAGCATAAATGGACGAAAACTCATCCCATCCAGGGTTTCCACCCTTTGCTCATCATCACCGCTTCCCAAAGTGGCCGTCACCAGAGCCTGGGTCTCTCCCCTGGTAAACAGGGTGGAACCATGGGCTCGGGGGAGAAGTGCGACCTCGCAGGTGATATCGCGAATCTCATCAAATGAGCGGCCGCCGATCCTCTTCTTGCTGACGACAATCATCTCCCGCATCATGGTCTTCTGCAGATCATGAAGGATATTTTTAATCTCGGAACTCCGCTCTGCAGCTTCCTCTTCAAGTTCGGCGAGAATCTGATTCTCCAGCTGATAATAACTTTCGGCCCGTTCCATTTTGTCTGCAATGGCGATCACGTCCTTCATGGGCTCCACAGCATGCTCAGAGACTTTGCTGAACAGCTCTTCATCCACAACCGGGGGACTGACTACCATCTTGTCCTTTCCGAGTTCGGACTGCAGTTCTTCCTGCATATCCAGCAGAGGTTGCAATCCTTCGAGACCGAAATAAAGCCCCTCAAGGACTATCTGCTCCCCAAGACCGTCAAGACCGCCCTCAACCATAACAAGACCGTTCCTGCTGCCGGCGACAATAATTTCCATCTCCGACTCTTCCAATTGATCTTTGGTCGGATTCAAAACATAAGCGCCATCAATATAACCGACCCGTACCCCGGCGATGGGTCCCTGAAAGGGAATCTGCGACAGAGAAAGAGCCGTGGAGGCGCCGATCATGGCCAGCATATCGGGATCATTCTGTTTATCCGACGAAAGAACAGTGGCAACAACCTGGGTTTCGTGCTGGTAACCGTCGGCAAACAAAGGCCGCAGAGGCCGGTCAATCAGTCGGGCTGTCAAAGTTTCCTTTTCAGTGGGCCGACCGATTTCCCGCCGGAAAAAACTGCCGGGAATCCGGCCAACTGCGTAAAACCGTTCCTGATACTCAACGGTCAGCGGTAGAAAATCAACATTCTCTCTCGCCTTCCTGGCCGCAACTGCTGTCACCAGCACCACGGTACCGCCATAGGTGACCACAACAGAACCATTGGCCTGTTTGGCCATCTTACCCGTTTCAATGGTCAGGGTACGACCGCCTAATTCTAATTCAACTTTTTTATACATCTATTCTCCAACGATATCTCACGGCTTGCCGTGCAAAACAGCACAAAATCCAAAGATATATGAATTGTAATGGTAAATATTCGGCTTGGTATCGAAAAACAGCTAAAGCCACAATATTGTAAATATTTACATGTAATGATCCCGCAGAGAGCGAGCCTGTGAGACCTGCAAAAAATCCGGCTAGTCAATTTGAAGACTGGGAAAATAAAAATGGCAAAACAAAACCCGTTATCCCTTAAAACTCAGCCGGAAAACTTATTTTTTTAGCACCTCAAAAGATACAAGCCACCACGAAATGACTTTTGTCCGAACCAAGACGACGAAAAAAAATCCACAACAAAAAACAATCTCTCAGGAAACTAAAAATACGACAAGTCTATTTTCTAATACCCAGCTGCTGAATGACAGTCCGGTAGCGATCAATACTTTTTCCTTTAAGATATTTCAACAGTCTTCTCCGCTGCCCGACCATCTTCAAAAGCCCGCGACGGGAATGATGATCCTTTTTATGAACCTTGAAATGTTCAGTCAGATAAGTGATCCTGGCGCTGAGGAGGGCAATCTGCACCTCCGGTGATCCGGTATCGGTATCATGGGTATGAAAATCTCCGATAATTTCATTTTTTTGTTCCGCATTTAATGACAAAATAAACCTCCTGATCCGCCAAAGGCGGCAAATTTAAAAATTTCTTTTCTTACTCTTGAATTCCGTCTTCTGCATCAAGCTCTCTTAAAATCTGTTCTATCGGCAACATATGCTCACGCAGAATAACTCCAGCCGACTCCTTATCTTCCAGATCCTGTCCGGAAACAGCATGACTGACCTTAAAATTTCCGCATCGCAGTCGCCTGAGGGCGATAAGATGGGCACCGCAATCCAACTCTTCTCCGATATCCGCTGCCAATGTCCGAATATATGTTCCCTTACCGCAGATGACCCGGATATCCAGGGTGTCCCCTTCACTTCCCAGGCAGCTGATATCCCGGATAAAGACCTTTCTCGGCTCCTTGACAACCTTAATGCCTTTACGGGCATAGTAATAAAGCGGCTTTCCCTTATGCTTGAGTGCGGAATATTGCGGTGGGACCTGCATCGTCTCACCGATAAACCCGGCCAGGGTTTGGTCAATGCGCTCTCGGGAGAGTTTTGCAACCGAACGGTGGCGGATCACTTTCCCCTCAAGATCCTGGCTGTCCGTCTCCACCCCAAGGCGCATCCTGGCCTCATACTCTTTTTCTCCAGACATGAAACGGGAAATCTGCTTAGTTGCCGGTCGACCGACACAGATAACCAACAAGCCCGAGGCAAAGGGATCAAGAGTTCCGGCGTGACCCACCTTTTTGACTCCCAGGGCTCGTCTTACCCGCTGGACCATCTGAAATGAAGTCGGTCCCACAGGTTTATCGACCAAAATAACACCAACTGACAAAAGCCGAACCCTCCACTACTCCATCAAATATCACACCACAGCAACAAGTTCCTGTAACAATAGCTCTCTCACTTCGTCAATCCCGGTATCAGCCATTTTAAACCCAGCGGCATTACGATGCCCCCCACCGCCGAACCCGACAGCAACCCGGGCCACATCACAGTCTCCCTTGGAACGTAGACTGACGCCAATCTGGCCGGTCTGGGTTTCCTTGATAAAAACAGCAATCTTCACCGTACTCAGGGAACGGGGATAATTGATAAACAATTCGGTATCCTCACCGCTTGTTCCTGTCTGATCAAACATGGCGCGACTGACATGGATCAAGGCAATACGCTCGTCCGCATGCAATTCCAGGGTCTGCAATACAAACTGCAGCAGTTGTAGGCGGTTCCGGGTAAAATTATCAAAAAGACGGCCCGCAACATCGGACGGACTGACTCCCCTGGCAACCAACTCTCCAGCAATCCGGAAAGTGTCCGCGGTGGTGGAAGAATAATTAAAAGAGCCACTATCCGCAACTATTGCCGCATACAAACAATAGGCCGCATTCAGTGAGAGTTCCACTCCCAGAGCCTGAGCCAGATCAAAAACCATTTCAGCCGTGGCAGCTCTATGGGCCTCCACCCAGCTCAAATCACCAAATTCTTTGTGCCCGGCATGATGATCCAGAACAATAAATGGATGAACCGTCAACAGCGCGTCCATCTCTTTGCCAAGCCGGTACTTGTCACCACAATCAAGAGATATGGCACAATCAAAACCGCGCAAATCCGGCAACATTGTCTGCAGCCGGTCGCTACCAGGCAAAAAGTCCAAAATATGCGATACCGGCTCCTCACTGTAAAGGCAGATATTCTTGCCAAGTGAGGTTAAAATTTCTCCCAAGGCCAGCTGCGAGCCAAGGGCATCGGCATCAGGAAAGATATGGGTTGCCACAAGAATCGTCCGAGACTCCCCGATCACACGAAGTATTTCAGCCAGTTGTCGTTCCATTCTCGCCGGCAATCTCCTGAAAGAGTTGATCCATCCTTTCCCGCTTGGCATAAGCAGGATCGTGGAGAAAGAGAAGCTCAGGAACATAACGCATATTTAACACACGAGCCAGATGACTGCGGATAAACCCCTTGGCACTGACCAGTCCCTTCTCTGCTTTTTGAACTAAATTCTCATCACAAACAAAAAAAATTTTGGCCCGGCGCAGATCATCGGTCATGACCACCTCGGTGATGGTCACATCAAGCAAGCGGGGATCCTTTATCTTGTATAAAAGCAGCATGGCAATCTCATTTCTGATGAGATCTCCCACCCGTATCGGCCTCCGCTTCGGCTCCGGCCGTAAACCGGCCGGCAGACGAAAACCTGCTTTTCCTTTTTTGGCTGCCATATTTTTATACCATTTCCTTCAGCCAATCAATACTCTTTTCTTGCCTATTCATGCGGAGCTTCTGTAGTTATAATTACCGCTCATTATGATCTATTACGACTATTTTATCCCGTTATCAATTTTCTGCTATCAACCATTATAACTCGGCGGCTATCTCCTCAAGAATAAAAGCCTCAATGCTGTCACCAATCTTAATATCATTATAATTCTCAATACCGATACCACACTCATAACCGGATTGCACTTCCTTGACATCGTCCTTGAATCTTCTCAGTGATCCGATCTGACCGGTAAAAACAACGACTCCATCGCGGATCAAACGAACCTTGGCTTTACGGGTAATGCTGCCCTCGGTCACAAAACAGCCGGCAATGGTGCCCACTTTGGGAGCATGAAAGGTCTCTCGAACCTCGGCGCTGCCAATCACTTTTTCTACAAAAACAGGATCCAGCAAGCCGGTCATAGCCTTTTTGATATCGTCGAGGGCATGATAAATGACATCGTAAAAACGCAGATCAACCCCTTCATTTTTAGCCATTTCCTGAACTTTGACAGGAGGTCGCACATTAAACCCGATAATCAGAGCATCTGAAGCTGAGGCCAGTAGAATATCCGACTCAATAATTGTACCTGTCCCTTGATGAAGGATTTTCACCTTGACCTCATCCGTACTGAGTTTTTCCAAGGCCTTGCCAAATGCCTCCAAGGTCCCCTGGACATCGGCCCGTAAAAGAACACGAAGTTCCTTGACCTCCCCTTCCTGGAGTTTTTCAAACAGGTTATCCAGAGAAATCTTAGTAGTACTGGCCAACTCGATCTCACGGTTTTTCAGCTGCCGGCTGGCGCTGACATTTTTGGCCATCTTATCGTCGGATACCACAACAAACTCATCACCAGCTTGGGGAACTCCGCCCAAACCCTGAATTTCAACGGGAGTGGATGGGCCGGCCACTTTAACCTGTTTACCCTTATCATTGGTCAGAGAACGCACCTTGCCGGCAAAACTTCCGACGACAAAAGATTCTCCAAGATGCAAAGTGCCGTGCTGGATGAGCACAGTAGCAACGGCTCCCCGGCCCTTGTGGAGTTGGGCCTCAATCACTGTGCCTTTCGCCTTACGATTCGGGTCTGCCTTCAACTCGAGAATCTCGGTCTGGAGAAGAATATTTTCAACCAGGCCATCTATGCCGATGCCCTTCTTGGCCGATGTTTCACAGAAAATAACATCTCCTCCCCACTCTTCCGGCACGAGATCTAACTCAGCCAATTCCCGCTGGACCCGGGCCGGATCTGCGTCTTCCTTGTCAATTTTATTCACGGCTACCAAAATCGGCACTTCAGCAGCCTGAGCATGGTTGATCGCCTCCCTTGTCTGATCCATCACACCATCATCCGCCGCCACAACAAGAATAACCACATCAGTTACCTTGGCCCCGCGGGAACGCATTTCCGTGAAGGCCGCATGCCCCGGCGTATCAAGAAAAACAAGATCACCCTGGGGTGAACGTACATAATGAGCGCCAATATGCTGAGTTATGCCGCCAGCCTCGCCAGCCGCTACATCACTATTTCGTATCGCATCAAGAATGGAGGTCTTACCATGATCAACATGCCCCATGACCGTAACCACCGGAGGACGCGGTAACTCCTCACCACCGCCCTCTGCCTCATCAAGATTCGAGACGGTCAACTCCTCGGTGACACTCTGCTCCACTTCGTAACCAAAGTCACTAGCCACCAAGGTCGCTGTATCAATATCAAGGGCTTGATTAAGGGTCGCCATTACACCGAGCCCCATGAGCTTGCCAATAATTTCATTGGCCTTTATCCCCATACGATGGGCAAGATCTCCCACTGATATTGTTTCAAAAATTTTAATTCGTTTTTTGATCGCCTTGGTTTCCGCAGCTTCAAAAACTTCCGCTTTCTGTTTCTTTTTCTGCCCTCGCATGCCGCGGCCGATCTTGATCCCTGATCCGAAACGGCCCCGCATGGCACCTAAATCCTCGATCCCAACCTCGACCGGGCCTTTCCGTTTGCCTCTTCCCCTTCGAGCACCACCGGGTTCAGGCGTAAATTTAACAAACCGCTTTCCTTTTTTCCCCTTGGGAGGGGTCTCACGCTGGCCGCCCCCAGCCATTTTATTTTTATCTGCTACAACGACCTTTTTTACTTTTTTGGGTCGAGGTGCTTTTTTGGGTCGAGGTCTCCTCTCTTCCGGCAACGGAATCGTCGTTTTGCCAATAATCCTGGCCAACCCCTTTCTCTTGGGGGGAAGCTCACTCTCTTTCTTTAAAATTTTCTTTTCTTCCGTTTTTGTCTCATCAGTAATGGCTGAAGATACAGGTTGAACTTCTTCCGGTGCCGATTCAGTCGGTGGAACAGGCTGTGCCGCTTCAGGCGCCTCAACCCCTTCACCAACTTCCTTAACCTCATCTTCAGCGGAAACGGCTTCTTTCTTCTCGGGCTTTTCAACCTCGACCTCAGCCTCGATCTTTTCAGCCGGTACAGGAATCTCTTCCGCCACAACAGGAGCTGGCATTATCTCTTCAGGTTCCGGCTTCGGAACCTCTTCGGGAGCAGGAGGTGCTTCAGGGGGGGGGGCTTCCTCCGGAGGAGCCATTTTTGTCCTTCGACGAATAATGGTCGTTTGCCCCTTGGCCTGTATCCTTTTCTCCTCAACCTTTGTCTTGATTATGCCCAACTTTTTCCGGACATCCTCAGCGGTTTCCTCGTCTAGAGTAGAATTATAGGCTTTTACCGGATAGCCCATTTCAATGAGTTTTGCGGCCAATTCCTTGCTGTCCAAACCAGCGTCTTTAGCCAACTCGTATACTCTGATTTTCTTCATTTCATAACTCCCAGAACGAACATAACTCTATACTGCATCCTGATGCTTTGAATTAAATATCAAGACAGTTTTTTTATTTTTTAAATTCTTTTTCTAATACTT
>JAYEPA010000026.1:0-5458 GCA_034723545.1 Thermodesulfobacteriota bacterium
ACAGCCGTTTGCCCTTCGCTGACCTGGGCAATACCGCTCAGCCAACGGGAAACCGGCACATCAGCATCATCCGCACCGGCTGTATAAAACACATGGGCGGACTCACAGTCGACAAAGGATTGCACGGCTTGGGAAAACTCCGAAGCCAGCAGATCAAAATCATTTTGAGACAGCTCTTTTTTCCGCCAGTCAAATAAAAAACTCATGAAATTTCCACCTCAAACGCCTGTAGAAGGCAGCAAGCCAATTCCACCACCTCATGATCCCCTATTGTCCGCATATCCAGCATAAAGCGATCCTCCTCAATACGGCCGATCACCGGCAACGGTGCGCTGCGCAACCGTCTTTCCAGCTCATTCACCGAAAAAACCAGGGGCTGGAAAACAACAGCCCGGCTGAGCAGACCATGCTCAGGCATGGCGCCGCCGCCGACCCTTGATTCAATATTTAAAGTCGAGACCTCACATTTTCCGCCCAACTCTTTTTTGATCCGTCTCAACAGCCGGGCGCCGCGTCTTTTAATCACCTCGGGGTCCATGGTCATCATGGCCAGGGTGGGAATTTTTTCCAGGGCCTGTTGCTCGTCAAAATAAAGATGAAGAATCGATTCCAACCCGGCCAGGGTAAATTTATCAATACGCAGGGCCCGGTTCAGGGGATTTTTCTTGACCAGGTCAATGATCTCCTTTTTTCCCAGGATCAGACCGGCCTGGGGGCCGCCCAGCAGCTTGTCGCCGCTGAAGGTCACCACATCGACTCCGGCCTGGATGACCTCGCCCACGGTGGGCTCTTTCGGCAGACCAAAGGGGGAAAGATCAATAAGGCAGCCACTGCCCAGATCCTCCATCACCAGCAGATCATGCTTTTTGGCCAGCTTGACCATGTCGGTCAGATCCACCTCCGATGTAAAACCGATCACCTTGAAATTACTGGTATGCACCTTAAGCAGCATGGCGGTTTCCCCGGTGATGGCCTGCTCATAATCATGAAGATGGGTGCGGTTGGTGGCGCCCACCTCAACCATATTGGCGCCGCTCTTGGCCATAACAGCCGGGATACGAAATGATCCGCCGATTTCAACAAGCTGGCCCCTGGAGACCACCACCTCCCTGCTCTTGGCCAGGGTTTCCAGAACCAGCAGCACGGCAGCGGCATTGTTGTTCACCACCAGGGCCGCCTCGGCGCCGGTCAACTCACAGAGCAGATCCTCCACCAGGCTGTAACGGCTGCCCCGTTTGCCGGTGGCAAGATCAAACTCCAGGTTGGAGTAGCGGGCCCCGACCTTCATCAGGCTTGCCATGGCACCTTCCGGCAGAATCGAGCGGCCGAGATTGGTATGAACCACCACGCCCGTGCCATTGATCACGGTACGGAAATTCGGCTGCAGACGACGGGCCATACGCTCTGCAAACTTCGGCAGCAGACTTTTTTTTGCCAGGTCATCTTTTGCATAATCTTTCCCGGAGAGAATCGCCTTTCTTTCATCATCAAGCAGCCGGCGGACCTCGATTTTCACCAGCCGTTGCGGCGCGGCAACATCCCTGCCGATCCAGTCCAAGAATTCATCGACTTTCGGTATTGCCCGCAACAGCTCCTTTACCGACTGAGAAGGAACAGATTTTTTTTTATCTGCCATATTTTCTTAAACCCTTTTTTCTTTGAGAATATGTTTTTTTGAAATTGTAAGTTATTCATGGTAATTAGTAATGATAACACAATTTTGCGGATAAGTTGGACAAAAAAACCATGAAAACCCCACTAACCCTGACCATGAGCCAGGATGCTTCACTTGCAGGCGCGCCGGCCAAGCTGATCGCTACAATCAAAAAACAGCTGACCCTGCCTAATCCCAAATACCAGGATGCGGTCAAATACGGACGCTGGGTCGGGAAAAACCTGAAACGAAATCTCATCTTTTATGCCATACGGGACAAAAAACTCCACTTCCCCCGAGGCTTTGCCAACCAAGCTGTCAACCTGTGCCTAAAACACGGCGTTAAACCTGAGATCATCGACAAGAGACGACAACTGGAGCCGGAAGAGTTTCTTTTCAGCGGCACACTGCGGCCCTACCAGGAAAAGGCAGTTATTGATATCACCAGACGCCAGTTCGGTGTACTTGAGGCGGGAACCGGCTCCGGCAAAACAGTCATGGCCCTGGCCGTGGCAGCCAGGCGGCAACAGCCGACCCTTATCATGGTTCACACCAAAGAGTTGCTCTATCAGTGGGCCGACAAGATCCAGGAGTTTATGGACATTGGTGATCCGGGCCTTATCGGCGACGGCCATTTCAACCTGCAGCCCATGACCATTGCCATCATCAATTCCGCCAAAAAACATCTTGACGAACTTCCGCAGCATTTCGGCCAGATCATTGTTGATGAATGCCACCGTTGTCCAAGCACGATGTTTACCGATGTGGTCAAGGAATTTGACTGTTATTATTCATTGGGACTGTCAGCCACCCCCTACCGCAGGGACAACCTGACCAAACTGATTTACTGGTATCTCGGCGACCCGGCCCATCGCGTCGACGCGCAGGATATCCAAAACACCGGGGCCGTTCTACGGCCGGAAATCAGCCGGAGGGAAACCGGCTTTACCTACCGGTACCGGGACGATTACTCCACCATGCTCACCGCCCTCACCTGGGATGAGGCCAGAAACAGACAGATCGTTGATGACATTGTCACGGAAGCAGGCCAAATCTCCGGCACAATCCTTGTTGTCAGCGATCGAGTCGCCCATTGTCAGACGCTTGCCGAAATGCTGGATGAACGTCAAATCAAGACCGCGCTTCTGACCGGCAGGACCCCGGCGCCGGAACGAAGCCGGATTGTCGCCGAAGCCCGGGAAGAAAAACTGAATGTTCTAATTTCAACCATCCAGCTTGTGGGAGAAGGATTTGACTGCCACGGACTGCACACCGTTTTCCTGACCACGCCGATTAAATTTTCCGCCCGTCTCCTGCAGGTCATCGGCAGAATCATGCGACCGGCACCTGGTAAAAAGCCGAAAGTCATCGACTACGTGGACAGCCAGGTCGGTGTTCTTGCAAGAGCAGCCAGGGCAAGAGAAGAGACGTATGAAGGGTTGAGAGGATGATCAATGTCAGTTATCATTAATGGCATTTAAAATTGTGATTACCAACGAAATTCAGCCACAATTAGGCACGGTGCTGTAGGAGCCCGGCCCTCCGGGCGATAGGGGTGCCCCTTGCGGGTACCCTTTCCCCACGTGGCAATCAAAAAAGGGGCAACCACGAGGGTTGCCCCTACAAAGGAAATAAAAATGATATCTTTGCTTGATTACGGCGCCGGCAATGTCAGAAGCGTCATAAACGCCATAGAAAAGGTGGGTGAAACCGTAAAAGTCGTCCAGAGCGGCGCTGACATCCTGGCCGCCGACAAACTGGTTTTTCCCGGAGTAGGAAATTTCGGCAATATGGTGACGATTCTCAAAGAAAAAAAATTCTTTGAGCCCCTGCGGCAATATCTTATGGAGGACAGGCCTTTTCTGGGCATCTGCCTGGGACTGCATGCCCTGTTTGAGACAAGCGAGGAAGCGCCGGACGTGAAAGGCCTGGGCATCATTCCCGGCACGGTGAAACGCTTTGCCGTAGACTTGGCCGTTCCCCAGATCGGCTGGAACGGCATCAAGGCCCGACAACCGTCACGAATTTTCAACTCCTTGTCCGGCGAAGAAAAATTCTACTTTGTTCATACTTATCATGTAGCCCCGGATGATTCTTCCGTCATCCTGACCAGCACCGATTACGGCTACGAGTATTGTAGCAGCATCCAGAAAGGCAATCTCATCGCCACCCAGTTTCACCCGGAAAAAAGCGGCGTGCCGGGCCTGACTATCCTGAAAAATTTCCTGGAACCTGACAAACCGCAAGTCACTTTGAGCAGCCGATCAACAGAGACCATCCTGGCGAAACGGATCATTGCCTGTCTTGATGTAAGGACCAATGATAACGGCGACCTGGTGGTGACCAAGGGCGACCAGTACGATGTGCGGGAAAAAGGTGATGTCCGCAACCTGGGGAAACCAGTCGAACTGGCGGAGAAATACTATCAACAGGGGGCCGACGAGATTACTTTTTTAAACATCACCGGTTTCCGCGACTTCCCCCTTGAGGATCTGCCCATGATCGAGGTTCTGCGCCGCACCTCGAAAAACGTCTTTGTGCCCCTCACAATCGGCGGCGGCATCAGGGACTTTGTTGACAAAAACGGCAAACACTATTCCGCCCTGGATGTGGCTTCCGCCTATTTCAGATCCGGCGCCGACAAAATCTCCATTGGCAGCGACGCTGTCCTCATTGTTGAGGAGATGTTAAAAACCGGCACTTCCACCGGCATGAGTTCCATCGAGCAGATCTCCAAGGTCTATGGCAGTCAGGCCGTGGTTATCTCAGTCGATCCCCGCCGGGTCTATGTCTCCTCGCCGGACGAGGTGAAACATCACACCATTAAAACTGAAATCCCCGGCCCCAATAACGAAAAATATTGCTGGTACCAGTGTACCATCAAAGGCGGCAGGGAAGGACGCGATCTTGACGCCGTCACCCTGGCCAAGACCTGCGAACAGCTGGGGGCCGGAGAGATCCTTCTGAACTGCATCGACAAAGACGGCACCAACTCAGGCTTTGACCTGGAGCTGATCAATAGTGTCAAAGGGGCGGTCTCCATCCCGGTTATTGCCTCAAGCGGCGCCGGCAACGCGGCCCATTTTCTTGATGTGTTTACCCGCACCAAGGCGGAAGCCGCCCTTGCCGCCGGCATTTTTCACAGGAATGAGGTGCCCATTGGTGAGGTTAAAGAGTATCTTAAGGATAAGGTGGAAATTCGGGTTTGTTGACCACGAAAAGTTGGTTATGAAAACAGGTGGTAGCCAGTGGAGATAACGAGTTTATTGCTATCAGCAAAAAATGAGTATTCGGCTAAAGGAAAAAATTCATGATATATAATGTCAATAAAGTGTTTACCCCAGGAGGGATGCCTCGCTTTACCTATGTCGATCGTAGCGGAAAAGACCTCGAACAGAGGTTGAGTGAATCAAAAAATCATCTTTGTAAAATGGTCACATTAACAGGGGCAACTAAGTCAGGGAAAACTGTTCTATCGAATCGTGTATTCCCTCGTTTGGAGGAAGATAACATATGGATAGATGGAGGGTCTGTTGGAAACGAAAATGATTTCTGGTCTCAAATTTTAAATGAATTAAAAGGGGCAACTGAATCTGAAGAAACAACATCCAAAGAATCTGCACAAAGTATTGATGGAAAAATTGGTGGTAAGGCTGGCATTCCTTTATTGATGAAAGGGAAAGGGGAAGTTAGCACAGGTATAGGCAAGAAACAATCAAACTCAAAAAGATCAAAACGGTCATTATCGCCAAGAGCAGCAGCAATTACAGCTCTCAGAGCACATGAATTTCCATTAATTATAGA
>JAYEPA010000027.1:0-5457 GCA_034723545.1 Thermodesulfobacteriota bacterium
CGGCTTTTTTCAAGAAACGTTCGGCAAAATTAGGATGATTGAAGTTCTTGTGAATTGAGGCCACCACCCGGTAGGAGTCTGCCGCCTTGGCCTTGTCTCCCATCTCCAGGTAAATCTCGGCTATGGTTTCCAGGGTCTCAACCGAACCTTGCGGATTGATCTGGCCATTGTACTCGTCAAGAATATCCAGGTACTGCTGAATAGCCTTGTCATATTCCTTCATTTCCCGGGCAATAGCGGCCCGTTTTTTTACAATTGAAAAAAGACTGTCCTGGTCAAAATCCTTTTCGCAGATTTGGTAGGCAGTGTTGAAATGAGTTAGGGCCTTATCATATTCCTGCCGCTCCCGGCAGATATCGCCAAGTTTGTCAGCGGCATTGGCGATGCCGTGCTGGTTCTTTTCTTCCTGAAAGCCAAGGAGGGCATTGTGAAATGCATTGGCTGCCTGGGACAGGTCGGCATTTGCCATAAATTCCTGTCCTTCCTCGTAATCAAGCCGGGCCTGGCTTTTTTCTTCTTCTTGCACGGGTGTTTTTTCTTCTGTGCTCATTGTCTTATTCCTTTTCTGTGATACGTTTCATGGCCTCTTGGGCAAGTTTTCCAACTGTGGTGTGAACAGGCCGACCTTTTTCGTAAACCGTCACTTGCGCCTCATCGTCGACCAGCTTTTCTATTTCAGACTTGACTTCAGTGGCCTGGATATTGCCAAAGAGGCGCACTGCATGGCCACGGGTAAAGGAATCAGGGTGTTGAATGAAATCGATCAGGACGTAGTATGGGGTATTGCGGACCAGGTCGGGTCGTTCTTTCGCGATCGATCCCAGGGCCCAGAGCACTTGAACCCGATTGCTCGGCGCCGCCCTGAACATATAGATATGGCGGGTAAAGGCGCCAAAGATGTCGGGCCGGCAGATAATGATTGAACCAATGGTTTCAAGAAGGCCCCAGTGAGTGGCAGCCGAATCCGTACTAGCTTCATAGAGCCTCTGCAGCAGGTCGCTCACTGCGCCGGGTTTTCTGGTGGACAAGCGACGGCAGACCATGCCGATGGTCCAGGCATAGAACCAGCGTTTATCCTCGTCCGGGTCATAAAGCAGACGCTGCATAAAACGCAGTGTTTTCAAGTCATCGAAAGCAAAATCAACCAGGGAGTCGATATCCTGCTTGTCGGCAAGTTCTTTTATCTCGTTTTTTTTGGCCCGTTTCTTTTTCCTTTTCGGATCTCGGGCCGGTTCCATTTCCGGAGGTTTTGACGTATGGCCAGTAGCTTTAACCTGGGCCTGATCCAGTTCCTTTTTTTTGGTCGTAAGCTGTTTGCTTATTTCAGCAATATCCCTCTGGAGCCTGACAAAGTAGAGGACTCCGCTGATCCGGCGGCCATCAATGTTCTTTTTGTCAGCAACCTGGTTCGTGGTTTCGTCATAGTTTTCCAGGCGGCCGGTGAGATAATCATCCTCCGGCACAAGATCCCAGGCCATATCCCAGTTGTCACCGCAGGCATGAACCAGTGCTTCCACCATGGCCGCGCCGATGTTGTGACCGGTGGGGTCGCTGGTGTAAACCGCACCGCACTGGCAAACGCCCATGGTGAACTCATCCACCTTGCGGTTGACGGGTTCCCTGGGCTTCTCGACATTTTCACCGCAGAATGGGCACCATGGCCGTACTGTTGAAACTTTTTCGGCCATGGTTATAACTCATTCTCGATTGTTTCAATAAAACGTGGATCAACCGGATAGCCCAGTTCCTTGGCCTTGCCAAGTTCTGTCTTGGCCTTCTCGTAATCCTTGGTGTAAAAGAGGGCCACAGCAAGATTGTTGTGGGCCATGGGAAAATCAGGTTCAACCTCCACGCCTTTTTTTGCAGCTGTCAAGGCCTCGTCAAAATTGCCGGCCGTAATGTGAGCCGAAGCCAGATTAATCCAGGCAATGGCCAGTTTTGGATCATGATGGGTGGCTTTTGAGTATGAGTCAATGGCCTTGTCATTTTCGCCTTTCTGCTGCATGATCAGACCGATATTGGCATGGGCCTGGGCTGGTTTGACGGCGTAAATCAGCGCTTTTTTATTTGCTTCCAGGGCGTCATCGAGGCGGCCCAGTTCAAAATAAATGGCGCCAAGATTGATATATGCTTCCATGGAATGATCATCGATTTTAATACATTTTTTTAATTCCGTGATGGCATCATCATGGCGTCCCGCTTTTCTGTATACCAGAGCAAGATGATGATGGGCCATAATGGAATCCGGGACCTCTTTACATTTGGCTTCAAGTTCCTCAATGACCTTAGGCAGGTCTTCCTTCAATTCCGTATTCGACATAATTGTTCCTCTCTCAAGACAATTTTATTTAAATAAAGTAATTTCAGTTTCGTTATTTGATGTTTTTTTGTTACAAAGGTTCAAAGGTTCGATATTTCATTTCACTGACTTATCCGTATCTTTGCCGCTCCGGTCCTTTGAAATTTCGTAATAATTCATCAAGGGGCTAAAACCCTTACGAAACTTCAGCGCTGCTGATTGGTTGTTCCTCTGTCTTGCCCTGTTTTTTGAAAAAATAAATTAATCATGACCTTCTTGAATTTCAAGGGATGGCTGTCATCTGTTGAAAATTAACTTGTAAACTGAGTAAAACATCAATGAATTTAGTAGAAACTGGTGAAAATAGAACTAAACCCCAGGGCCTGATTGTGGCCGGGATGGGCGGCGGTTCAGGGAAAAGCGTGGTTTCTGTCGGGCTGACAGCCCATTTTGCCGCGTCTCATCGAAAAGTGTATCCCTTTAAAAAGGGGCCGGACTATATTGATGCCGGCTGGCTCCAGCTTGCCGCAGGAGTGCCATGCTATAATCTTGATCCTTATCTGATGGAAAAAGAGGATTTGCTGCTGTCATTTTACAGCCGGGCAGCTGGTGCTGCGATTTGTCTTATCGAAGGTAATCGAGGACTCTATGATGGCGTGGACGTTGATGGCTCTTTCAGCACGGCGGAACTTGCGCTACAACTTGATTTACCTGTTCTCCTGGTCGTGGACTGCACCAAAACCACTCGTACCGTGGCAGCCCTTGTACTTGGCTGTTTGAAGCTCGATCCAGCTGTTTGTATTCGTGGTGTTGTCCTCAACCGGATTGGAGGCGCCCGGCATGAGTCCATTGTCCGTCAGTCAGTGGAGAAATATACCGGAGTTCCTGTGCTGGGCGCAATTCCCAGAATGAAGCGGGACATATTTCCCATGCGCCATCTTGGCGTCACTCCGTTTCAGGAGTATGAGGGGGCAGATGAGGCCATCACGACATTGACGGGAATCGCCAGGCAACATCTTGACCTTGCCGCAGTTGAACAGATCATGGAACCTGTCGAAATTCCCGAAAAGTTCCGCCTTGAGGAACCCGTGGCCAGCTCTCTGGACAGGGTGCGGATAGGAGTACTCAGAGATGCCGCCTTTCAGTTTTATTACCCGGAAAATTTCAAGGCACTGGAGCGGGCCGGGGCTGATCTTGTGGAGATCAATTCCCTGACTGCGCCGGAGTTGCCGGATATTCACGGACTCTATATAGGCGGTGGATTTCCGGAAACCAGCATCAGATATCTTTCCGCGAATATTTCATTTCGAAAATCGATTAAGGACATGGCAAAGAAGGGGCTGCCCATTTATGCTGAATGTGGGGGATTGATTTTTCTTGGCCGGAAAATTATCCTGGATGGTGAGTCGTTCCCGCTGGTGGATCTGTTTCCCGTGGAGTTCAGTTTACAGAAAAAACCTCAGGCCCATGGTTATACAGTTCTTGAGGCCGGACCAGGGAACCCGTTTTACAAACAAGGGACGCAAATCAAGGGTCATGAATTTCGTTACAGCAGGGTTGATGAATGGCCCGGTTCACCGGAAGATCTGACCATGGACATGAAGCGAGGAGTCGGTTTTGTCGACAAACGGGACGGACTTGTCTACAAAAATGTTCTGGCACTTTACACCCATATCCATGCCGTGGGAACTCCGGAATGGGCTCCGGCATTGATTACCAGGGCTAGAGAATTTAAAAAGAAAGGCTGAAAGAAGAGAGGCTAAAGGGAAAAGGACTTTTAGCTTCAAACTCAACAATTCATTGTAACTATTCAGGTAGGGCACCAAACTGGTCTAACCACAGTTCCGTAACTGTTCAGATGTGCCTTAGATTCGTTTATTTAGGTCTGCGAAGCGTACTTGTGCTACTCAAGCAGGCCTAAATGAGCGAAGATGAGGTGCAGCTGAATAGTTACCAATTCATTAAAGTAAAATGTTGTTTTGAGCCACGAACTCCATAGTCATCAAGCTAACGACAAATAACGTTAATATGCGGGATAGATCTGCCGTAGGAGCCCGCCCCTGCGGGCGATTGGTGGCAAGAGCTCAAGCCAACGCATTATCGCCCGCAGGGGCGGGCTCCTACCGGGTTATAACCAGCTAATATGTTGATGAAATGTAACTATTCAGCATCCTAACCGGGGGTGAAAATACCGGCGATTATTATAAGAGTAACAAAAGAATTATATCGTCATTCCGGTATGTTTTTAGCCGGAGATAGCGTAGACTTCGATCCAGAAAGTAGCCACACACACCATCCTGGATCCCGGCTAAAAACATGCCGGGATGACGCAAGTGGCAATCTCAACTTATCATGCTGATTTTGCGGTTTTTATACAGGCTACTCAAAATCTTGTTACTTAGAAGAAGCGTATGCAGAAAATCGCCCTTTACTCTCGACGAAAAAACACGAAATTTTGTCTCTTGTTTTCGAGTGTTTCGTGGATTTCGTGGCGAAAAAAGATTCCATGCAGCCAATTAATGGGTGGTGTGGCTGCCAAAGACTTTTTCGAGGATGGACTGTTTCTGTTCTTCCTCGGGTTCCGGCTCAACCCAATCGATAAATTCTTCTTTAACCCTGATAAAGGCGCCGTTGTCATCCTTGCATTTTTCGCAAATTGACTCTGCTTCGTCCCGGAAGATCACGACCTTGCTGGCGGGTTCACCTTCTTTGTCAATAGCGGCCATTTTACAGCAGCCGCAGTCCAGTCGGACAACCGCCACTCCTATTCCATCAGGACTCCCTTCCAGAAGGCCGGCGATCATTGCCTTTTCAGTTTTTTGGGCTGAAAGTTGGGTTTTTTTCTGCTGTTTCTGCATTTTTCGTTTGATATTCATAATTGATGAATCACCTTATATGATAAAGTATTTTTGTAACTATTCAGCGTGTATAAAAATGTTATGAAAAACTTGGTCTGTAACTGTTCAGATGTGCCCCATATTTGTTCATTTAGAGATTTGAAGCGTACTAATGCTACTCGAGAAGCTCTAAATGGGCGAAGATGGGGTGCAGCTGAATAGTTACGTATTTTTTAAAATTGAATATCCAAGAATCTAAGATATCACTCATTCCAGGTCAACATTTTAAAAAAAATTAGAGATAATATTTAAATCTCTGTG
>JAYEPA010000028.1:0-5452 GCA_034723545.1 Thermodesulfobacteriota bacterium
CCACCTCTGTTCATGCGGCTACTTTCAACTTCAGCGGGACAATAACTAATGTTCTGACTGACAGTGGCAGCGGAACTTATTCTGGAACTGCAGTTGGTGATTCTTTTTCGGGTATTTTTTTCTATTGTCACAAAATTCAGTTGGATTTGACCGCATCCAGGTTACCAGTGAGCGATTGAATTAGTTTGCCAGGCAATGAGGACAAACTTGCGAGGGGGCGAAATCCAGGAAGAATACGATCGGTATCTGTGAGCAGGGCATCATTTTTATCGGCAAGGGATTTTCCCATTTCAGCGAATAATTCTTCAAGATTTTCTTTTCCGTCAAGGAGGATTTTCATATAGTCAGAATTGTCCAGGTTTTTAACCAGCGGCGTATCGGCCAGCATTGTCTGTAATGCTCTCCGCATTGAGTTATTGCCTGTTTTTCGCCGGAATCCGCGCCTGATTTTTCGAAAAAACTGCTCAAGGATATTGTTGGTGCGCTGGGGATATATCGTGGATGGCCCAATTGGTGTCTGTACGGTAATAGGGTCAGCAAAGAGCTTATCGCCGTATTTATCGATTTGGGCGGCCATCTTTTTACTCAGGTGGTCGGTGATCAGGTCGGGGTCTTCATCAAGGGAACTACGAAATTTCTCCACACCTTGACGGATGGTGGCCATGGCTATGATCGATCCTTCATCATTTAATCCTTTACCTCCGCCCACCGGGGCAATGCGCATAGCCGTGCGCAGGGAGTCAAAGACTTGGCAGCGCCAGTGTAATTCATCTACCGCTTCACGAAGGTCTGGGTCTTCGGCAACAAAACAGGCCTCTGCAAGCAGCTTGAAGACAGGCTGACTTTTGTCTGGCTTGTCGTCGTCCAGGAACAGTTTCAGTAATTCCGGCATAAGTTGTTCCAGTTCCAGTAGACGATCGGCAAATCCCAGTAAAGGACGGTCAAAGGGAAAACCATACCCGTCTCCACAGTGTTTGCCCTGTAATGCCCAAAGTACCAGCGAGTAGATCGAGGCCAGGGATATGGAATTACTGTTCTCCAGGAACTCTGTATTGGTGATAGCCTTTGTATATACAGCAGTCTGATCACTTTGCACAGCAAGCAATGGCCGCAACTCCCGCACCAGTGAGTGCAACCGTGTACTGGTGCCATGGCTTCGCAGGCACTTGCGCAGCCTGGCGTATGCAGGTTCAAGGTAATCCTTGCCAATGTCACGGAGAAAATGAAAATGGCAGATGAAGTCGTGTACGTCCGGAAAAACCGTGGCAACAGCTTTGCCAATACCAGTACCCATGTCGCGGACGCAGGCCAGCGGGACTCCGTAGTCAGCCTCAATCTTCCTCAGAAAAGGAATGATATAGTCGGCATGCTCAGTTGGTATCTTTATGTTTGCAAGTACAAATTGACTCAGGCCGTCTATCCCTGTCATCAGTGCCGGCGAGTCACCGTCGTGGGCGGCATCGAGATGGAGGATATAACCCCCAGCCATTGTCATCGTCTGGCGAATTTTTGGTGTGGCCCTGCGATGGGCGGCAGCAAGGAATGTGATGAATTTACGCCCTAAATAACCAATTTCAGAGGGGGAGAGGTGGATGTTACGCGCAATCAGCTCGCCACAAATTTCTTGAACGGTGCGGTACCGCCTGAACAGGGCCTGGCCTACAAAAACGAGCAGGTCATAGGCGACATTGCAATATTTCGGGACCAGGTTTTGCAGCGCTTCGGAATCAAAGGTGAGGTTACATTCGTGACACAACCCAATGGTCTCACGGGCAACAAACGGTCCAGTCATACTGAGTACTGTTTTACATCTGGTCTTCTGCACCTTGAGTTGTCTTCCACAACAAGGACAAAACTCGGACTGCGAACCAAACTGTATAACCGGTGGAGTCGGGAATAACGATAAGGGCGATATCTCTTGAGTTGTTTGCTCCCGCCAGTAACCCAGTGCCTTTAAGGCTTTGGAACCGCAGTCTGTATCGTTTTTTTTAATCCATGCAGCGCGAAAAGCTCTTCGACTTGTGGTGCATCGAGTACGATACGACGGTGACGAGCAATCGATTTGGCCAGTTGTTCGAAGCTGAGATCGGGTTGACGGATAAACTCCGCCAGGATCAACACCGCAATTTCCGCAGGCAGTTTTAACAGGGGACGATTTTTTCCTTCCAGCGCTTGGAGCTGTATGGCTTGTGTGGAGGGATCTATTGCAAGGTAAATGTATGATCTTCCCTGCTTTTGCCGTTGAATTTTGCCTTGGCGGTACAACTGAACCAGGACGGAGTGACAACGGCAACGAAGCTTCACGCCAAGCTGTTCTGCAGTCACGCCCGCTTGGCTCCGAATGATCAGGTTGATGAGTGTGTTGGTTAAGCTGCCGGCCCGTGAAAAGCCGATAACATCGAAGAACCAGATTCCGTCCCGGTTGAAGTGAGGGGTCGTGCGCAAAGTATACCATTTGCCGTTGTGGGTAAAACTGCTGTAATAGCCAATTTCGCCCAGGAATCGCCTGATCGAAGGTACTGAATACCCCATCGCCGTGGCGAGTGGCTTGATCATCCAGCACGATTGCTGGGAAAAAAGAGAGACGAGTTTTTCCTGCGGCATGGCGGGCCCCTGGTAAAGTATTGCACGAGTAGTCAATTTTGACATTTACGTGCAATACTTTATCAGAAAATGGCTGTTTTGCCAATCCCTGCCATGCGGAGATTGTACTGGGCGAATTGGTAAATATATCTTTATATTTCAGCTGATTACGCATGAAATTTATCTCTGCACCAGTTTATTTTTTAGGATAAATTTTTTGGAGATTATGATAAAGTATGGCATGACCAGCCTCTGTAACCCGCTGAAATTAAAGGATCCAACTGAATTTTGTGATCATAGCGTAATGTTATAATTTGTTCCATCTTCGTTTATGGTCCCTGTCTCTTTATGTCTTCTTACCCCCTTTGTGTCGTTTGAAACATAACCCTGTGTATTACAGTCTGAGAATGTAATCATTTTTGTTGGAGCTCCATTCACATAAAAGGTACCTGGCAGAACACGGACGGTATAAGTTTTGTAACCATCTTCAAGGTACGTCCAACTATCACCAGAATTTAAAGGAAAATAGTCAGAAGCGTTAATGGCCCATGAATGTCTTACAGATATACCTAAAACAAATAGTGTTAAAATTCCTAAAACTTTTTTCATGGCGCACCTCCATGTAAATAATAAATAATGAGAAGTTAGTACGTCAGAAGAGTTAATTTGATAGTAATTTTCTGATAAGACGTAGCAAATTTACAAAGTAAAGATTTCTTCCATGAACCTTCATCCTGCCCCGAAAAGGTCAGAGCAGATTCTCCAGACTTAATAGATATTAAAGTAAAGTTTGCCTAAATTTTTTATCCTGTTTTTGGTTTTCCATTTTCACATTAATTATCAAGCAGAAGCAGCAACCATGACATTCCTTTACTGCATTTCGAACCAGAATCAGCTGGATCAGATCCACATAAAACTTCTTTAGCATCAGTAAGGCCGTCACCGTCTGTATCATCGAAATCAATGCAGTTTGGAATGCCGTCTGCATCAGCATCCAAGTGGTCATCATAGTCGGGGCACTTGTCTGCACTATCACGGATGCCGTCATTATCTGAATCTGTGAAACTGTCACACGCATCACCTATGCCGTCATTGTCAGAATCTGATTGAGAAGGGTTAGAGGTATTGGGACAATTGTCTGACTTATCTGGTATTTCGTCTCCATCAGTGTCACTTACATTATTTCCAATATCTATGGTAGTGCTAGTTAATTCATAGTCAAATTCAATGTCGGCAATCACGTCCTCTTCATCTGAATCTACATCTAGGGCTTTCACTAATCCAATTCCTTTCGCATACCACGAAATAGCTGACACAGCATAAGGGACTTCTGTTATGTCTAGACCTAACGAAGAATTGTAATTGTTTGGTATCCCATCATCATCTAATTCTATCGCCACCAAAATGTTATTAAAGGTTCCTGCCTGCACGGTAATACTATCTTCAAATAAAAGGTAGTCAGCTCCGAACAATGTTAGAGGGAGGGGGCTTGTCAACAACTGGTTTGTTTCTACTGTTGTTGGTAGTTCAATTGGTGGGTCATATATAGACAGGCCATAGAAGGGATTGAAATCGGAATGTAAACGGATCGTGTCCTCGACTAAATCGTAAGTGGACCATACTGAATAATGGTGCCCTTCAGATATGTCATATACGAAATCTCCTATGCGCAGTACTCCATCGTTGGTTGACGTAAGGTTTACAGTGAAATCATTAGTTCCGGACGGGTCTAAAACTGTATAGGTCCAGCTATCGCCAGCATCGCCAACCGCCAGGTAATTTGAAAGCAGTACAGGATTTGTGTCTAATAAACCCACAGCTGAGTACAATGTGTTTCCAGCTGCATCTGCCTCCTCAATCCAAAAGAGCGCTAAGTCAGCAGTCCCTGGATGCAATGGTTGGTAATCCAAGCTTGAATACAGTGTCGTATCATATGAAACAAAAGAAACCTCCACATTCATTCCATTAGCAAGATTCTCGTTATCGGGATCTTCAGGTGTAGGTGCATCTATCCAGTAAGTACCATCTGTTATCCCTCCGGAAGCCCATGTGTCAATTCGAGTACCTACCGACACATTTTGCCCAAATAACGTATTGAGAAAATTAACAGTATCAGTACCTAGGGGCCAATCGTTTTGGATGTTGATATTCACAAGTGAGAAGTTAGTAGGGGTTACACCATCAGTTATGCTTGCGCTGAATGCACCTCCTTCAAATTCCCAATCACGTTCATTAGGCTCTGTGTTTATGTCGCTGGCTTGAGCGGCATTATCTCCATATAAAAAAATACCCGAAAAAGAATCACCAACTGCAGTTCCAGAATAAGTTCCGCTGCCACTGTCAGTCAGAACATTAGTTATTGTCCCGCTGAAGTTGAAAGTAGCCGCATGAACAGAGGTGGCAACACCAAACATAAATAATCCAGTGACCAGTCCTGCTAGCAATTTCTTTTTCATTTTTTTCTCCTCCCATCAAACACAAAAAAAACCGAGTCACCTTAATTGGTAACCCGGCTATCTCTATTTCAAGACCCGTAGCTTTCCGTCCCTGTTTCTCAACAGGTTTGGCTTTGTCTCGTATCAGTTAAGCTATTTTTTTCTACTTTAATTTAAAGAATAAGAATGTCAATGGTGAGTCAAGGTAACAGCGTGGTGGACACCTCTGGCAATGATTTAACAAGATCACTGAAAACAGTTACAACACAACGCTTTTTTTGCAGTGAAAAACATACTGGTTTAGATGAAGATGTGCTTTGCCAATATCATCTGTGCTCTTCGGTCCCAGGGTTGAGATGTTTCCTGAATCTTGAAATTGAACATCTGTCAGATTTGAAGGAAACCAGAATTTTCAAATTGTCAGATCAGATGTG
>JAYEPA010000029.1:0-3740 GCA_034723545.1 Thermodesulfobacteriota bacterium
CTGCACATCGTCATCGCCAAAAGTATCCAGCCCCTGCTGAATAGTCTGGGCCAGGCACTGGATATAATCGGGCTGATCCGGCCAGGAAGCAATCTCAACCAGTTCAAAGCCGGGAGAAAAATCGGTCATGACCCGGCGCAGATCAACCATGGAAGAACCGGTGGTAGCCTTGGAATAATGGGGATAAAGGGTCAGGCCGACAATCTTTCTGATACCGGCCTGGGCAAACTCATCCAGGGTCTCTTTCGCAAAGGGACGCCAGTAGCGCATGGCCATAGAAACCTGAAAGGAACCGGCTGACGCCAATTCAGCCGCCAATGCCCTTCCCTGCTCACCGGTTATCCGGTTCAAGGGAGAACCACCGCCGATCAGGGCGTAGTTCTTTGAACTTTTCGGAGCCCGTCTTCTGGCAATCAGACGAGCAATGGGTTTTTGCAAAAATTTAGGACCTAAGCGGATAATCTGCCGATCAGAAAAAAGATTATAGAGAAAGGGCTCCACATCCTCTAATTTTTCCGGCCCGCCCAGATTCAACAGAATAACGCCGATGGTCTCTCCAGCCGTCATAGTCATCAGTCAAAGACTCCTGATTTCCGAGTTTCAATCAAGCCTGCCACAGATCCTGGCTTAAAATCAAGCCGGGCAAAAATTTCAGCCTCAAGCTGCTGGCATTTTATAAAATTTTCCAAGATAGCCTTGTGGCGGTATTCATTATCTCGACCGTAACGATCCATGATATAGGCCAGCCGTTCATCCAGGCTGACAACCTGATCATGATTGATGCGCTTATCGGCATAATAGACAATCTGTTTTTCACTGATTATGCCTGGTTTTGTTTTCTGCAGCACCACATGCTCGGCCACAATTTCGGCAATTTCATGAAAGCCGTGACGCAAGACAATTTTTTCTCCTTCGCGGTCATGCCGACAGGCAGAATTCAGGCAGGGGGTCTTGGCAATATCGTGGAGCAGGGAGCCGGCAATAACCAGTTCCATTGACAGGTCAAAGGGGTTTTGTCGGATATGCCGAGTAATCAGCTCCGCCACCCTCGCCACCATAATGGAATGGGCCCTGATATTGTCGAGCATTTCATACTCGTCCATCAACTCGAAACACTGTTTAACAGAGGGGATCATATTTTTTGTAACGCAAGAGACGCTAGAGGCGCAGGTAGCGAGACTCCGAAAGACGCCAACGTTTTTTCATTGCGACTTTAGTGTCTTCAGCGTCTCTTGCGTTTCATCTTTTTTAAGATTGATCACTCAACCGATGCACGGTCTCCACAACAAATTTCGCCTTTTCCGGCGGTGTTTCCGGCAGGATGCCGTGGCCGAGATTAAAGATATGGCCCCGGGCGGATTTCCCTTCCTCCAGGATTCTGGCAACCCTCTTTTCCAATTTATCCTCGGGCAGAAGCAGAGCACAGGGATCAAGATTTCCCTGGAGCGAAATATCCGGGCCGACAATTTTTGCCGCATCAGACAACTTAAGCCGCCAGTCCAAACCCAGAACATCAGCGCCGCAGGTCATGGACTGATCAAGCAAAGTAGCACCGTTGTTGGCAAAATAAATCAGGGGGATTCCAGCGCCTTTCAATTCGGCAATAATTCGTTTCACATAGGGCAGAGCAAATTCGCCAAAATCACAGGGCGCAAGAGCCCCGGCCCATGAATCAAAAACCTGCAGGGCCTGGGCACCGGCTGCAGCCTGGGCCTTGAGATAAGCAATGGTACAGTCGGTGACCTTATTCATCATCTCGGCATAAAGCTCAGGGGCCGAATACATCATTTTTTTCGTATTAAAAAAGGCCTTGGATGAGCCGCCTTCAACCATGTAGGTGGCCAGGGTAAAGGGTGCGCCACAAAAACCGATGAGCGGCACCTTGTCGGCCAGCTCTTTGCGCAAAATTCGGATGGTCTCCATGACATAGCTAAGCTTTTCTTCCGGGTCAGGGACAACCAGCCGCTCCACATCCGCCCGGTCCTTAATGGGCTCGGGCAGAACCGGCCCCCTTTTTTCCTGGAACTCAAGCTTCATGCCCATGGCTTCAAGGACCACGAGAATATCGGAAAACAGAATAGCCGCATCCACCCCCAGGATATCAACGGGCTGCAGGGTGACCTCTGCGGCCCGTTCCGGGGTTTTGCAAAGCTCAAGAAAGGTCATCTTGCTTCTGACCTTGTGATAATCCGGCAAGTAACGGCCGGCCTGGCGCATGATCCATATCGGGGTGTGGCTGGTTTTTTCGCCTCTGCAGGCCTTTAAAAAATTGGTATTCATATAATATTCCTTGATAATCTCATAAAAACTATTGCACCACAGAGCGCACAGAGTTCACAGAGGTAACTTGTTGTAACAAAATCATTCTCTGTGATCTCCGTGTTCTCTGTGGTGAGAAAAAGACTTTTTACGGGTTCTGCTGTCCACTATCTCCTGACTCCTGCATCTTGACCGGAACATACGAGCAAAACGGCTCCTCTTCCATATAGTCGCCGGTCATGGCATAGGCCCTGGCCCGGCAGCCGCCGCAGACATTAACATACTCACAGGCACCACAGGTGCCCTTGTAGGACTTAAAATCCCGCAGATCATTAAAAAGCTTTGAGTCCTCCCAGATCTCCTTAAAAGACTGTTTCCTGATATTGCCCGCCTCCAGAGGAAAATAACTGCAGGGCAGGACATTGCCGTCCACATCAATCAGGGAAATCAACTGGCCGGCAAGGCACCCCTTGGCGCCTCCGGTGGAAAACTTCAAAGTTCGCCGCTTGAAATCATCGCCGGATTCTTTTTTCTTCTGCAGGACAACCCGGTAATAATGAGGGGCGCAGGTGGGCCGTACCAGAATATCATCCTCGTTTTTCTCCATCTCGTAATGCCATTCGAGAATCTCCTCGTAGACATCAGCTGGAATCAGCTCTTCCATGATGTCCTCGCCCCGGCCCGTGGGCACGATCATGAACATATACCAGGCCGTGGCACCAAGCTCCTTGGCCAGCTTATAGACCTTGGGAATCTCATCCTGATTTCGTTTGGTGAATGACGAGTTGACCAAAAAGGGAATTTCGTGTTTTTTAAACAGGCCGGCAGCCCGGATCATACCGTCAAAGGCGCCTTTGACATTGCGAAAATCATCATGCACCTCGGCGGTGGAGCCATCCAGGCTGAGGGACACCATCATGATGCCGCTCTCTTTCATTTTCAAACATTTTTCTTCGGTGACCAGGGTGCCGTTGGTGGCCAGACACATGCGCAGCCCCTTTTTTGTGCCATAGGTTGCGATATCAAAAACATCATCCCGCAACAGAGGCTCGCCGCCGGAAAGAACCACCACCGGCGTGGCATAGGAGGCAATATCATCAATCACCCGGCAGGCCTCTTCAAAAGAAAAATCAGGATGTTCCCTGGCTTCGAGCTGCGAAGAGGAACGGCAGTGGACACATTTCAAATTACAACGTCTGGTGATTTCCCAGGCTATCCATTTCGGTTCAAATTCCACATTTTCTCCTTAATTCATGAAAATTTATCTCTCACAGAGTCGCAGAGTTCACAGAGAAAAAATAAACTCTAGTGATCTCAGGGCCTCTGTGAGCGACTTGCAAATACATTACAGATGATCAGCAGCTGCGGCGGCCAAATCACTGCGGACACTTTTCATCAATGTAACATGGCCATGAATAGATAACCCTTTTAATCGTTCCACCGTGTAGGTCAAGCCATTACTGCTTGAATCAAGATAAGGG
>JAYEPA010000029.1:3840-5436 GCA_034723545.1 Thermodesulfobacteriota bacterium
ATCAGCAGCTGCGGCGGCCAAATCACTGCGGACACTTTTCATCAATGTAACATGGCCATGAATAGATAACCCTTTTAATCGTTCCACCGTGTAGGTCAAGCCATTACTGCTTGAATCAAGATAAGGGTTATCGATCTGGTAGGGATCACCCGTGAGAACCATTTTGGTCCCCTCGCCGGCCCTGCTGATAATGGTTTTAACCTCATGGGGCGTCAGATTCTGCGCCTCATCGACAACAACATACTGTTCAGGAATGGAGCGGCCGCGGATATAGGTTAAAGCCTCCATTTCCACGATGTGATCTTTGAGAAGATCATCAACCATCTGGCGCACAGTGGCCTCATCCTTTTGATCTTTTTTCCTGCCACCGCTCATAATAAAAG
This sequence comes from Thermodesulfobacteriota bacterium, assembly GCA_034723545.1. Lineage (GTDB taxonomy): Bacteria > Desulfobacterota > Desulfobulbia > Desulfobulbales > SURF-16 > JAGHCC01. The sequence continues at coordinate 4,224 of JAYEPA010000029.1, forward strand.
TCAAATTATCAAAAATCGGCTGCATCCAGTGGGCCAGTTTTTCATCCTTATCGCCCGGCATATAGCCAAGGTCATTGCCCAAGGGAATAATCGGCCGCGAAACCAGGATTTTCTCATATCTTTTATTGATCAGCACCTCCTGAAGAGCGGCCGCCAGGGCCAGCAGGGTTTTTCCCGTACCGGCCTGTCCCACCAGGGTAACGACCTGTACCTTGGGATCAAGGAGAAGTTCCAGGGCCATGCGCTGTTCCTTGCTGCGGGAGCGGATATGCCAGGCCGAGTCACGATGCGATTCCAGGCGAATAAGTTTCGTTTCTCCACTCGCCCTGGCCAGGGCTGTGTGTTGCTGATCAACTTCATCCCTTAAAAGGACAAATTCATTGGGAACAAGTTCCAAACCTTCACCGGAGAGTTCCCCATTCTCAAAAAATTCGTCAATTAATTCTCCCGAGACATCAAGTTGCCGCTGGCCGGTAAAAAGCTCATCAAAATTGATTTTCTGCTTTTCAAAATCCATGACATCGATACCCAGAACATCGGCTTTCAGCCTGGCATTAATGTCCTTGGAAACAAAGATGACCTTCTCTCCCCGTTCAAAAAAGGTGTAAGCAACGGCCAGAATGCGATTATCGGCAACCTTGAGATCAAGGCCGGGATTATTCACATCTTTACACTCGGTAAAAATCCGCAATAGGCCGCCGTTCTCCATTTCAACGCCGTCGGACAGGCGCCCCTTTTCCCTGAGCCGGTCAAGATCCCGGATGACCCGTCTGGCATTACGGCCCAGCTCGTCATTACGGGACTTGAACATGTCCAGCTCTTCAATGACCGTCATGGGCAGGACAACGATATTATCCTTAAAGGATTTGATGGAGTCCGCATTGTGAAGCAGGACATTTGTATCCAGAACAAAATATTTTTTCATTGCCTTTCCCGTTTATTCAAAACCAATATGAATAACTTCATCTGTAAATCTCGCCCATCAGGAGGCATCCACAAATACGGGGATTTGGTGGGGGACTTGAAGCTGGTTGAAAAATCCCCTGCCCCTTTGAACCTCTGAACCTTTCTTACCATTTGACTAATTTACAAAAAATAAAGTAGTATGATAGGCAGTATTATGGCAAGAAAAATCAACTCAAATCTCTTCATCTTTCATCTGATCAATGAAAATCGCTCTGGTTCAGACAAATCCGGCTATCGGCGCCTTTAC
>JAYEPA010000030.1:0-5416 GCA_034723545.1 Thermodesulfobacteriota bacterium
GAACAGTTGATCCTGGATCAGATAACCGAGCCATTTCAGATCTCAAATGGCTGGCTTCAATAATTTCACATTGCAAGATCCAATCTTTTTGGATATATTGTTTTGTTTTACAAAATTAAAGAAAATTAAGATCCATAAAGATACAGTTGAAGCGAGTCATCAACAACAGGAGAAGATAATGAAAAGTGAAATTCATCCGAAATATAACCGGATTATAGCGAAATGCGCTTGTGGGAATGAAGTGGAAGTCGGGACAGTAAACGAGGAGATCACGGTTGAAATATGTTCAGCCTGTCACCCTTTCTTTACAGGAAAACAGAAACTGGTGGACACCGCCGGTCGTGTTGAAAAATTTCTAAAAAAATACGGCAGAACCCTGGAAAAATAATTTTTTTTGCGACTTCATCATGTTTGGCCAATTTGAAAATCTCGAAGAAAAGCTCATGGAGCTTGAAGGCAAGCTTGCCGACCCCTCCGTACTGGGAAACCAGTCGGATTACAGCAAAGTTGCCAAGGAGCATTCCCGAGTCTCAAAACTGCATGAGGCGTACAGTAAATTCAAGAATGCCGAGCAGGAACTCATCGAGAACCAGGAACTTCTCCAGGAAGAAGATGATGAGGAAATGCGTGAACTTATCAAAAGTGAAATTACGGCATTAACCCTTCAGGTCAATGAACTTGAAAATTCCTTGCGGATCATACTTTTGCCTAAAGATCCCAATGATGAAAAAAATATTCTTCTCGAAATAAGGGCCGGCACCGGAGGCGATGAGGCTGCCCTTTTTGTCAGCGACCTGTTCAAGATGTATTCCCGCTATGCCGACAGCAAGAGATGGAAGGTTGAGGTTTTGAGCAGTAATCCCATTGGCATCGGCGGCTTTAAGGAGATTATCGCCCTGATCAGCGGCAAGCAGGTCTACAGTCAATTAAAATTTGAGTCTGGCGTGCATCGCGTCCAAAGGGTACCGGAAACGGAAACCCAGGGAAGAATCCATACCTCGGCAGTGACAGTGGCGGTGCTCCCGGAAGCCGAAGAAGTGGAACTTCATATTGATCCCAATGAACTACGCGTTGATGTGTTTCGCTCCTCGGGCCCCGGAGGTCAAAGCGTTAACACCACGGATTCGGCCATTCGCATTACCCATCTGCCCTCCGGACTTATCGTCACCTGCCAGGATGAAAAATCTCAACACAAGAATAAGGCCCAGGCCATGAAAGTTATGCGCTCCCGACTGTTGGCCCAGGTTCAGCAGGAACAGCATGATCGAATTTCCGAGGAACGCAAAAGCCAGATCGGCAGCGGAGATCGAAGCGAACGTATCCGGACCTACAATTTCCCCCAAGGCAGAATGACGGATCACCGAGTCAATTTGACCCTCTATAAACTTGACGACATCATGCTGGGCAAATTGGATAACGTGATTCACCCTCTGATCACGTTTTATCAGGCCGAGGCTCTGAAAACCATCCAGTAAAACCATCGTAAGAGTTCACCGGGGCAACAAATTGAGCCTTTGGCAACTGCTTTGTAAAAGTTTACCAATGCCTTAGGTTCGTTCATTTGGCCCTGCGCAGCATACTAGTGCTATGTAAGCAAGGCAAAATGGGCGAAGATGAGGTGCTGGTGAACTTTTACAGTTTATTTTGGCCAGCTTCCCTCCTTAAATCCGTTTTTCTGTTTCAATAACATTTTGTTTCACCCATTTGTCTCCTGAATCCCCATGAAAATACGTGATCTTTATCAAAACGCGATTGAGCGTCTCCAGGCGGCAAAAATACCGGATGCCCAGCTTGAGGTTTCCATTCTTCTTTGCCATCTGCTGAAGATTTCCAGAGCTGAACTGTTTCTAAACGAGAAAGTTCTGCTCCCGAAAATGCTGGATGAATTTGAAGAACTTCTGCTCCGCCGTCTGCGTCGGGAACCAATTTCTTATATTCTTGGCGAACATGAATTCTGGTCCCTTCCGTTTAAAGTCACTCCCGACGTTTTGATTCCCCGGCCGGAAACCGAGATTCTGATTGAAATCGTCTTACAAATCATTAAAAATTCCGAGGAAGATTATCAGGGTGCTATACTTGACATAGGCACGGGCAGTGGAGCGATAGCCATTGCCCTGGCCCTTGAACTGCCTGCGGCAACTGTATTTTCCCTGGATTTGTCGTATTCCGCTCTCCAAATCGCCGCCTACAATACCAAGCACCTCCAGACACAAAATCGGGTTCATCTTCTGCAGTCTGACTTGTTGCAGGGGATTCGTGATCAACCTCTCTTTGATCTGATTGTTTCCAATCCCCCTTATGTCTCAGAGAATGAGTTCGCTGCTCTGCAGCCTGAACTCGCATTTGAACCTCGGCTGGCTCTTGATGGTGGAAGCATGGGAATGGAGACGATTGAACGGTTGGCTGTTCAGATCTGGCCGGTTCTTAAACCGGGAGGGTGGTTCTTCATGGAAATTGGTGCTGAGCAATCCGAACTGGTCAAGGATGTCTTTTCCGCCTGGTCCTTTGAAAATTGTACTGTCTACGAGGATTATGCAATCCTGCCGAGAATTTTTCAGGCCAGAAAATTATCGAATTGATCTATTTCGGATTGTGGAATGCTGATTTCGGAATGGGCAAAAAATCCGCATTCCCAAATCCCAAATCAAAACAAATTCAAGAGAATTTTTATAAATGAATAAAATAGTTATTGAAGGCGGCCATCCCCTGGCCGGAGAAATCAGGATCAGCGGCGCAAAAAATGCCGCCTTACCACTCATCGCCGCTACCCTGCTGGCACCTGGTATCCATATCCTGTACAATGTCCCTGACTTGCGTGATACCCGTACCATGCTTGCACTTCTGGAAACCTTTGGCGTCGTCTGGGAGAAAAAGGGTAAAAACACACTCAAAATTAATTCAACGAATCTGTCCGGCCATGAGGCTTCTTATGATCTGGTAAAAACAATGAGAGCCTCGGTGTTGGTTCTGGGCCCGCTGGTGGCCAGGATGGGCCGCGCTAAGGTCTCTCTCCCCGGGGGATGCGCCATTGGCGCCCGGCCCATTAATTTTCACACCCTGGGACTGCAAAAATTAGGCGCTGAAATCAATCTTGAAAAGGGTTATGTAGATGTTACCATTGATGACCGGCTGCAGGGCGAGACAATTTATTTTGATATTCCAAGTGTCACAGGAACGGAAAACCTGTTAATGGCCGCAGTACTGGCAAAAGGAACCACCACCATCAAGAATGCCGCCAGAGAGCCCGAGGTAGGGAATCTCATTGATATGCTTATCGCCATGGGCGCCCGGATTGAAGGACGTGATACAGCCCGATTGGTGGTACATGGCGTTGACCGTCTGACACCGGCGGAGATCTCAATTATTCCCGACCGCATTGAGACAGGCACATATCTCATAGCAGTGGGCGCCGCCGGGGGAGAAGTCCGCCTGACCCATTGTGAACCCGCCTTTCTGCCGGCCCTTTGTGAAAAACTCAAAGCCGCAGGCCTCCATCTTGAAGAAGAAGACAAATCCATTCTGGTCAAAAGTGGCCCTTCCCTGCAAAGCGTTGACATCAAAACCATGGTCTATCCAGGCTTTCCCACGGATCTCCAAGCCCAGATAATGGCCCTGATGACCCTGGCCCATGGGACAAGCGTAATCAATGAAACCATTTTCGAAAACCGTTTCATGCATGTGGCTGAACTGCAGCGTATGGGAGCGGAGATTAAGGTTGATGGTTCCAGCGCTATTGTCCGCGGCAATTCAAAAGGGCTTCATGGTGCCCAGGTCATGGCCACTGACCTCAGGGCCAGTGCCTCCCTGGTCGTGGCTGGCCTGGCCGCTAAAGGGAAAACGGAAATTTCCCGCATCTATCATCTTGAGCGGGGTTACGAGAACCTTGTAGAGAAACTGTCCGGAGTGGGGGCAAAAATTTTCCGGAAAAAAGATGTTTAAAGGCAGGAATCAGGGGATCGGGTGAGCAGGCAAACGAAGAATCAGGTGTACTTTTTCTCCTCCTTGTCATATTCGGAAAAACCAATGACCTTCTTTAACTCATCAAAGCCGATATGCTCCGGATAGCGGCCATTCTTTAAATCGACCAAGGCCTGTTGCATTGCCTCCACAGCCGCGCTGATGAGAGTGAGCGGATAGGCGACAATCTGAAAACCCATCTCCTGTAACTGCTCGGGCGGCAATACAGGAGAGCGTCCCTGTTGCAGCATATTGGCCATTTTGGGAGTGAAAATGCGGTTGCAGAAAAGACGCATTTCACCAATTGAAAGAGGCGCCTCCAGAAAAATGATATCGGCGCCAAGATCGGCAAAGGCCTGACAACGATAAAGAGCCTCCTCTATTCCTTCCGTTTCCCTGGCATCGGTGCGGGCCATAATGAGAATATTCTGTTTTTCCCCCTCATCCACTGCGGCTCTGATGCGACGCAGCGCCTCATCACGGTCAACCACCTGTTTTCCGAGAGTGTGGCCGCAACGTTTCGGCGCGACCTGATCCTCGATCATGACACAGCCAAAGCCGGCCCGTCCATATCCCCGCACGGTCCGTTTGACATTCATCGCATTGCCGTAACCGGTATCGCCATCCCCGATCACCGGAATATTGACCGCATCACAGATATTTCTGCCCTGCTCCACCATCTCGCCATAGGAAATCAAGCCGGTGTCCGGCAGCCCGAGCCGGGCGGCCGAGACAGCAAAGCCGCTCATAAAGGTAAGCTTGAAACCAGCCTGTTCGACCAATTTTGCGGAAAGAGCATCATAACAGCACGGCATGACGAGAAGTTTACCGGACTTCAGAAGTCTTCTGAGACGGGATGCAGCGGAAGGCATGATTTATGATTTATGAAAATCTAATTTTTTTATCAATAGCTCTGTCCGGGTTTTCGCGGTAGAGCAAAGCGGTTTTCCCCAGAACATGGACAAGAAATGAACCGGTCAAGCCGGCAAGTTCGGTTGCCGCTTCCTTGCGATCCAGGGGACTGTTGTCCTGCACCTTGATTTTGATCAATTCATGGGCCAGAAGGACCTGGTTTACCGAGGCAAGCACGGAATCGGAAAGACCTTCCTTGCCAACCATGGCAACTGGCTTAAGATGATGGCCGAGACCGCGCAAATAACTGATCTGGTGACTGGTCAATTGTTTTGTTTTTTTCTTTTTTGTCATGATTGAGTTGGAGGAACCACGGAATCGTTCACCAATAAACACTTTTTTTTATTCGTGATCATTGGTGTTCATTCGTGGTTCAAAAAAATATCTATACTTTTAGATCTAATTGATCAAATTCTTCAAAATTTCAAAGCCGCCGATCCAGGTGCCGATCAGACTACCGAATCCCGGCAGCATGAAGCAGAGAAGAACCCGAAGCAGTTTGTTCTTCCACCACCCCTTTACTGTGCCCATATCCCCAAGAACCTGT
>JAYEPA010000031.1:0-5339 GCA_034723545.1 Thermodesulfobacteriota bacterium
CACTTGGCAGTATAAAAAGAATTCTTCTTGTTCTTTTTGCAGGAGAATTGTAACTATTCAGGTGGGCCACCAAATTGCCCCAACCACAGTTCTGTAACTGTTTAGAAGTGCCCCATATTGGTTCATTTGGGACTTCGAAGCATACTTGTGCTATTCGAGAAGGCCAAAATGGGACAAGATGGGGTGCTCCTGAATAGTTACGGAGAATTTATCTTATTGAGATCATAATTTTTACCATCAACCCATTCTGAGGACACTATGGCTGACAAAATTTTTCGTGTAAACATGACGGATCTTTCTACTTCCATTGAAGACGTTTCTGCTGACTGGGCAGGGCATGGAGGCCGTGGACTCACTTCCACAATTGTGGCGGCCGAAGTCCCTCCAGCCTGTCACCCTCTGGGACCTCATAATAAACTGATTTTTGCCCCGGGTCTCTTGTCCGGTACAGTTGCCGCCAACTCAGGCCGTCTTTCCTGTGGTTCAAAAAGTCCGCTTACAGGCACCATCAAGGAATGCAACTCAGGTGGTACAGCTGCACAGAAACTAGCTAAAATGGGTTGCAAGGCGCTCATTATTGAAGGGCAACCTGAAGACGACAGCTGGTACTCCCTCAGCCTCACGCCTGAAGGGGTTAAAATTACTAAAGAAGAAGAGTTGATCGGCAAAGGGAACTTTGCCGTGCTGGAAAGCGTTGAGAAGCGATTTTCAGATAAAATCGGCGTTATTTCCATCGGTCAGGGCGGCGAGATGCTGATGAGGGCGGCCAATATCTCTGTTAAAGATCCTGACAGCCATGTCCGTTCTCTGGGACGCGGTGGTCTTGGAGCTGTTATGGGCTCTAAAAAGATCAAGTTTATTGCACTCGATGCTGGAGATCGCAAAGTTGAAATCGACGATATGGATGCATTCAGGGCTGCCAATAAGGTGTTCTCCAAAGCCCTGGTGAGTCATCCTGTGAGCAAGGCCCTTGCAACCTATGGCTCCAATGTTCTGGTCAACCTTATCAATGAAGCGGGTGGACTGCCCACCAAAAATTTCACAACAGGACAGTTCGATGGGCATGAACAGATTTCGGGTGAAACCATGCATGATCTCATTGTTGAGCGCGGCGGCAAGCCAAAACATGGCTGTCATCCGGGCTGCGTGATTAAGTGTTCCCAGATTTACAATGACCTCAAAGGCAATTATCTCACATCCGGTTTTGAATATGAGTCCATCTGGGCCATGGGTGCTGACTGCACTGTTGACGATCTTGATAAGATTGCTGAGATGGACCACATCATGGATGATATCGGCATTGATTCCATTGAAACTGCCGTGGCCTTTGGTGTGGCCATGGAAGGCGGAGTGCTGGAGTTTGGCGACAGCAATGAAATGATCCGCATCCTGACGGAAGAGATTGCCAAGGGAACCGCCCTTGGACGGGTGATCGGTAATGGTGCCGGTAGCGTTGGCAAAACATACGGTGTAACACGAGTGCCTGTTGTGAAAAATCAGGCAATCCCGGCTTATGATCCCCGCGCCATCAAAGGAATCGGCATCACCTATGCCACCTCCACTCAGGGGGCCGATCATACCATCGGGTATACCATTGCCACGGAAATTCTCGGTGTTGGCGGAACTATTGACCCTCTTTCAAAAGAAGGCCAGGTGGAACTTTCCCGTAATCTGCAGATTGCAACAGCGGCCATTGACTCCACCGGCATGTGTCTCTTTATCGCCTTTGCAGCGCTCGATGATGGCGCCTGCCTGCCGGCGCTTGTTGATATGCTCAATGCCCGTTTCGGTATCAACCTCACCACTGATGATGTAACAAGCCTTGGCATGACTATCCTGAAGACCGAACATGCCTTTAATATGGCCGCAGGATTTACTAATCTTGATGACAGGCTGCCGGAATTTTTTGAACTGGAGCCGATTGCGCCTCATAACGTGGTGTGGGATTTCAGCGGCGAAGAAATCGATGCCTTCTGGGACTTTTAAATGAAGGTACAGGTCAAGCTCTTTGCCTTCTTTCGTGAAAATCGTTTCATCAAGGAAGACAAAGAGCTTCCCAAAGATACCACGGCAGGACAGGTGGTGGATGATCTGAATATCGACCGGGAAGAGGTTGGTGTACTCATGATCAACTCACGTCATTGTAAATTTGAAACAGTGCTTCAGGAAGGCGATATTTATGCTATTTTCCCGGTAATTGGTGGTGGATGACCAGACAAGAATCCTCTCTTTTCTGAAAGAGCAGGCAAGGGAGAAGTGTATTGATCTGGCTGAATTACAGAAGGCAGCCAAAAACTTTGACTGTCCCTTACGTGATATTGAAAAAATCGCCCTGAGTCATTCCATTCTTCCGGCACGCTTCCAGCGCAACGGACTCAACTGCAGTGATCAGCTTAAACTCTTCCAGGCCCGGGTGGCAATTATCGGCTGCGGCGGTCTTGGCGGCAGAACCGCTGAACTCCTGGCAAGAATTGGTGTTGGTCACCTTATCCTCACAGATCCTGACGTCTTTTCCGAATCAAACCTGAACCGCCAGATTTTCTGTACTGTGGAAACTCTTGGCCGCAATAAGGTTGACATTGTGGGTCGTGAATTACAGAAAATCAATCCCGCACTGGAAACCAGTCTCCATGTCAGCCAATTTGACACTCTTTCCATCAGCACGGCGGATTTCGTTATTGATGGTCTTGATTCAACAACGGCCAAAAAAGAACTGTCGGCGCTCTGCCGGAACCATTCCATTCCTCTGATCCATGGCGCTGTAAAGGAATGGTACGGACAGGTCGGTGTTGAACAATCAGCAAACAGCCTTATTGACACTCTCTACCCGCAAACAGCAGAGAATACTCTACCGCCCCATGTGCTGGTCATGGCAGTCTCCCTTGTCGCCTCTATCCAGGCAGCAGAAGCCTGTAAACTGATTCTGGGAACCGGTTCACCTTTAAGTGATGGATGGCTGCAATGCGATCTTCTCTACGGTGACTATGAAAAAATTGTCACAGGAGCCTTTTGAACAATGAATATATCCTGACCAGCAGGCTTGTTTATCTTGGTCCGCAGGAAAGAATTGCTGACATTTGGGCCGAATGGGCAGCATAAAATGTTGCTTTTGTTGTAACTATTCAGCAAGACAACCGGGGTAAAGATCCTGGCATATATTTTACAAGTAACAAAATAAATTATATCGCTGCGCTAGGTTGTGCGCGGAGCTGACATGCAACTCTGTCGGGCTTCTCGACCTTGGTCACGTTAAAGAGAATAAGGGAATAGTTCGTGGGAATTGGCAGGGTTGTCATGTTTGGTTTATGCGTGGTTCTTGTCGTGGCATGTTGGGCGGGATTGGGACTGAGAACCGCGGTCGCCCTGAATGCAAGCCGCATACAGCCCTACGAGGCAAACCTGCGTTACTGGCAATATAAGGGCGAGCCTGTGCTGCTTCTGGGCGGGACTGAGGATGATAGTCTCTTTCAGATGCCGGACATCGAGGCGCATCTCGACTTGTTTGTGAGTGTGGGCGGAAACTACATTCGGAACACGATGAGCTCGCGCAGCGACAGGGGTTTTGAGATACAGCCGTTCAAGAAGCTGTCCAATGGCAAATACGACCTTGATCAGTGGAACGATGAGTACTGGAACCGTTTTGAGAAGATGCTGAAGCTCACCCGGGACCGCAACATTATTGTCCAGATCGAGGTCTGGGCCTTTCACGATTTCAATAAGAGAGGTTGGGAGAAAAATCCCTGGCGTGCGGTCAACAATATCAGCTATAGCGAGTCCAGCACGACTCTCAAGGAGTCCTATGGCAATATCGGCAAGGTGGTGCATGATTTCTTCTTCACGGTGCCCAGGCTGAACAACGACAGTCTCTTACTGGCCTACCAACACAAGTACGTGGACAAGCTGTTATCCCATTCGCTTCGGTATGGCCATGTGCTGTATTGCATGACCAATGAAATCCACCCGAATTATTCACCTGAATGGGGCTGGTACTGGTCGGCTTACATCAGGGGCAAGGCTGCTGTGGCGGACGGAAAAGCAGAGACCACCGAGATGTACTGGGAGCCCGATTTGAAGAAAGCACAGCAACGGGCATCTCTGGAGCGGCTGGACGTCTTTTCGTTTTTTGAGGCCTCGCAAAATAGCGCCAAAATGGGTCAGAAGAACTGGGATAATCTGCAGTTTGTCTACCACCATATGGAGAAAGAGTTGCGCCCCATTAATCATGTCAAGATTTATGGGGCCGACACGAGTACATGGATGGGATTCACGGATCGCCATGCCACCGAGAGTTTCTGGCGGAACATCATTGGCGGTTCGGCCTCCAGTCGATTTCATCGTCCTCCCTACGGTCTTGGGTTAGGCCAGAAAGCCCGGGCGCATATAAAAAGTATGCGCCTGCTGGCAGCAGAACATGATTTCTTCAATGCTGTGCCGGATTCCAGTAGCCGATTGCTTTTCAATCGAAGCGATAACGAGGCCTATCTGAGTTATACCCCCCGGAGACAATACGCCGTGTACTTTCCCAACGGTGGGTCGGTGGATCTGGATCTCTCCGGGGCCGCTGGACAGTATGTTTTGAAATGGCTCGATATCGCGCAGAGCAGATGGGCAAGGGAAGAGACGATTGAAGGTGGAGGCATGGTCACCCTTTCTCCGCCGGGGACGGGGCACTGGGTGGTGTCGATCGGCCCGGTTTTTACGTCATAATAGGCGCATCATCATAGGCGAAAACCGGTTTGCGGGTAGAGGGTATCAATGATTTTTCGCTGAATTTCCTTGCTTCATTGAGCAGGCTCAAGTCTGTCGGAGAATGGATCGCCTGCTCTGCCACGGTAGCATCAAGTATGAGTTCTCCACGATTTGAAGACTGATCGTCATCTGATTGGTTTCTTGTGGCCTGTTTAGATGACTTTCCCTTTTCCTGGTCATCCCGAGCACATTTTTTACACTCTGTTGGTGGGAGTTACACTTGATCACTGAATATGTGATACTGACGGCTTTTTGCTTGAAAACAAAGGCATTATAGGATAATCTTTGAGGCTGCAAATTAGCTGGTTAATCCAACAGAATCTGTAACGGATTTGTAACGCGAAACAGATTTCTTTTGATTTTTTTTTACAGTTTAACAAATTGCACCGAATAGCCGCATTTCCCTTAATCCATAAGGGATACACGTACACGGGTTAGCCCCCGTAGCTCAGGGGATAGAGCACAGGATTCCTAATCCTGGTGTCGCATGTTCGAATCATGCCGGGGGCACCAAGTAAATAAAGGCCGAAACCGCTACTGTAAGGGGTTTCGGCCTTTTTCTTTTTCCTTGACCTTTATCCTTGTTTAGC
>JAYEPA010000032.1:0-18911 GCA_034723545.1 Thermodesulfobacteriota bacterium
GGGCAGCTGAGCGAGGCGCAGACAATGGCAAAATGAGCCCGTGGTTCTTGCAGTTTCCCCAGCAGGATCTCATGTTCGATTTCATCAAGGCTGAACATTTGGTTACCGATCCCCAGAATTTTTATTTTCCAGGGATTTTTGAAAAAATTGATGGAACGGCTGCGAATGCTGTCCACAGGATAGTGATCAATAATCATCTTGATGGCTGCAAAGTTATAGGCATTGATCCAGAAGGCGATCTGTTCATCTCTGCTCGTGAGAGTTTCGGGCTGAAAATCGTTCAGCTGCTGTTTCACTCGATTATAGAGGGAGTTGTCATTTTCGCGGCTCTGATAAATGGTTTCATAATCAACCACGTTCAGCGTAAAGTCCTTAATTTGTTGTCTTGGGATCACGTGGCTTTGCAGAAACTTCTGATAGAGGGAAACATCGAAATCCGCGTGGACGGAAGTGGCCCATAATATGAGCAGTAAACAAAAAAGGCCGGTCATCATTACAGTATTCTTTTTTTCGTGATTCATGATTTCCTTTCCTTTTGATTGAAAAACAGATTGAATGCTCGTATCATTTTTAATGACTATATACGATTTTCTTCATCATTTCATTGAAACCGGGCCAGGCGGCAGTCGGAACTTGCCAGACTGTGGTTACCGTAAAATCGGTGTCCCGGTGAACGGTTACGGCCGTTTTGACAGGAAACGTGATTGTGTTTGAATATTTGATTGTGATGGAATAAAAATGAGGAAAATTCTCCGTATTATTTTTCTTCTTGCCGTTTTTTTGTTTACAGGCTGGACTCTGTTCTCTGCTCTGCTGCCTTTGTATCTGCACCGTTCCCTGCTTCCTTCCCTGTGCCGGAAGGCAGGTGTGGAAAATTACCGGATTTCTCTCCCTCTTATTGGCTGGTCCGGCGCCAGCACTGGTTTCAGTATCGGTTCCGCTGACTCTCCTGTTCTCAATGTCTCGTCGTTTTCATTGGATTATCGTTTTTCAGGTCTTTTTAGAAAACAGCTCAAACAGGTCAATCTGACCGGGGTGGAGTTGCGCTGCGCCGTCCGGGAGAACCGCCTTGTTCTTGATGACCCCTCCCTGCAGCGCTTACTGAACCGAAAACCGGAGATGGAGCAGGAAGGTTCTCAACCAATGGATGCGGAGATGGGGTTGGGCCTGGAACGTATTTCAGTGAAACAGGCAACCCTGATCTGCCTGATTGGTGGGAGAGAATACCGGCTGCCCTTTGAGGGGGAGCTGACGCTGCCGGATTCCGAAACGAAAAAAAAGAATGTGTATGATTTTAAAGGTTCATTTTTTCCACGTGGTCAGCACCTTTCCTTCTCCGGTTCTCTGGATTTGGATCAGCAAGCGGTTCATCTTGATTTTGTGGCTGAGAAACTGGATCTTGAAAGATTTACCGATTTTATTCGTTTTGTTCCCGGACTTTCCCTGGGTGGCAGTTTAGATTTTGCCGGCAATGCGGAAATGGATATTTCTCCATTTATGATCAGGGATCTTCATGGCGCCATGAGTTTGCATCATGGCGAAGTTACATTTGGTAATGATTTTCGGTTGCAAACAGCTGTTGGAAAGGATTCTTCGTCTCCTCTGACGTTTGAATTAAAGGCAAAGCCAAAAGCGGACCAATCCGGTTGGGATTGGCAGGTTGCCAGCCAGGAGACGGATTCCCTTCATCTTGATGTAACGGTGCGAAACAGCAGGATGCGGCTGACATCTCCTGTCATACGGATCAAGGGGGATTCGTCGGATGACCGGACCAGCTTTGATTTTGATTTTGATCTGCCATGCGAAATGCCCGGGGAAAAGACCCGGCTTGAGGTTCCCGTTCTTAAGTTGCGCGGCCAGGCCCACTCGCGGAACGGTGAATTTGCGGGCCGTGGAAAGGTGGATCTGTCCGGAGCTTCGTTGCACCAGTCTTCCGGGCTTTTGCTGGAAGGGATTAACATTCACTTTCCCCTGACCTGGCCGCCGGCAAATGGAAACGCAAAAGGAGAGCTGAATTGTGCTAAAATCAGCTGGCGAGATCGCCTTTTGGGAGGATTGGACGGAAAACTTTTCCAGGAGGAGAAAATAATCAGGCTCAAGGCTGATTTTAACAGCGCTTTGGCTCCGGGTTTGATCGCGACTTCGCCGTTAAGCGTCCGTTTCGAGAATTTAAAAGAGGGGAGTGTCGTGCAACTTACCCCGCCCGCCCTGCGGCTGTCCGATTTCCATCTGTCGGATGTCCTGCCCGGAATGAAAGGCGTCCTGCTGTCAGCGGTTATTGACGGACTGGCCGATCTTGAATTTGGCGAAGGTTTTTCCGCCAGGGCGCGAATCAATTTGCAAGACGGTTCGATCTCCCTGCCGGAAAAAAATATCTTCATTTCAGGAATCGAAACCTCGCTTGACTTTCCTCGTCTGCCGCAGCTCTGCAGCGGCACCCAACAAAAGCTCGTTTTTTCCTCTGCCGGGTTGAATGATTTTTTGTTGGACGGCGGCAGCTGTATTTTTACCCTGGAATCTCCTGACTCGTTTTTACTCGAGCAGGGAATTTTTACATGGGCCCAGGGAGAAATACATATTCCCGCTCTTCGATTTGCGGCCGGGCAACTGCCGTCAGAGTTAATGCTCTATTGTCATCAACTGAAACTGACCGAAATTCTGGAACAGTTTGGCGTGGAAAATATCAAAGGCGATGGAACCGTAAACGGCGCGATCCCTCTTACGTTCAAAAAGGGCAAGTTGAGCTTCGGCGAGAGCTTTCTTTATTCTACACCGGGTGAAGGGGGAGTTATTCAAATTGGCAAGGGTGATTTCCTCACTGCTGCGATCCCTTTTGACACGCCCCAATTTGCCCAGCTTGACTTTACCCAGGAAGCTTTACGGAATTTCAAGTATGACTGGGCAAAACTGCACCTGATCTCAAAAGATGATATCCTGATCCTGCAATTAAAATTAGACGGGAAACCTGCCAAGCCGCTTCCTTTTAGCTATGATGTGAAAACCGGTCGTTTTCATCGGTTGGTCGACAGCAGCAAGCAAGGTATTTTTCAACCGATACGGCTCGATGTGAATTTTCGTTTGCCGCTGAATGATCTCCTCGAGTATAATGACAAAATAAAAGATCTTTTTCAGTAACTTCTCAAAAAGTGGTGCTTGTTTTGTAAGGAGCCCACCCTGTGGGCGATTATGTTTGGCTGATACTGCGAACCCTCATTATACCGCCCGGAGGGCCGGGCTCGGTTTTCCATACAGCTGGTAATTTCGTAAGCCTGATCTGGTTTGGTAAAATTGCCACCAATTATTGAGTAGTTACTGTTTTTGACACTTACCTCTTAGGAAATCATCATGATTCACAAGACCGGATTGCTGATATTTTTTACCTGCATGACTCTGTGCTGCTGCACAAAACATGAGATCGACTCCCGCCATGAGGTTCAGGTTGCCCCGCTGGAGGTTAAACCGATCCATATCACCATTGATATCAACATCAAGGTTGACAGGGCTCTCGATGATTTTTTTGCCGATATTGATGAAGAACAACAGTAACCGTTCACCGGAACACCGATTTTACGGCAACCACAGTCTTGTAAGCGTTTACCAGTGCCTTATATTTGTTCATTTGGGCCTGTGCAGCATACTGGTGCTATGTGAGCAGGTCAAAATGGGCGAAGATGAGGTGCTGGTGAACGCTTATGGACAACAGTAAAGGAGATCGACCATGCAGCAGAAACACCATGTCCGTTTATTTATTTTTTTAATGATGATTTCGTTCTTATGCTTTTCTTTCACCTGTCAGGCAGGTGGAGGAATTAAGGAGCGGATGAAGGCCAGAGTTCCGGCTATCGCCAAGTTGAAAGCTCAGGGGATTATTGGCGAAAATAACAAGGGTTATCTGGAATTCAGAAAAAATGACAGGAGTAAGGCCGCATTGATTGATGCGGAAAATAAAGATCGCAGCACTGTCTATTCCGCCATTTCCCGGCAGCAGGGGGTGAGTGTGGATCTGGTCAGCAGCCGCCGGGCCGCAAGAATTGCCCAAATGGCCAAATCCGGCACCTGGCTGCAGGGCTCGTCCGGATCCTGGTATCAAAAGTAGGTTTTTGGACCCTATGTTCGAATCATCTACGTTTTAACGGGTCAATTAGGAATTAGGAATTCGAATGAAGTTGTCTGATGAGAAAATACCGAAATTCGTAATTCATAATTCGTAATTTTTAATTGCACTTTTTCCCTTCCACCCCTTTTTCAGTCCCCGAAACAGATGCCGATTTCATTTGCAGTCAGAATTTTGTCGCTGTCAAGAGGGACCTTTTTTCGTCCTGTGATGGCATCGGCCAAGGGGACGGATATCATATCGATACCATCCAGTCCAACCATGTGATCGAACTGTTCAGCCTCAGCAAGTCGTACGGCAGTGGCGCCGAACCGCAGTGCCAGGAGACGGTCAAAGGTGGTTGGTGAACCGCCGCGCTGGAGATGTCCCAGGACCAGTGAGCGGCTGTCCTTGCCTGTCTGTTGGCTGATTTGTTGTGATACCCATCTGCCGATTCCGCCCAGAACCTTTTCCGACCGGCCCACTTCGCCTTCTCCCTGGTGGATTACTTCGTGACCGATAGCCTTGGCGCCCTCGGCGACAACGACAATGGCGTAATGTTTGTCATGCAGTTCATTATCGTTTATTTTTTCACAGACCTTGTCCAGATCAAAGGGGATTTCCGGAATAAGAATGACATCGGCGCCGCCTGAGATTCCGGAATTCAGGGCAATCCAGCCTGAATCCCTTCCCATGACCTCAACCACCATGACCCGGTCGTGGGACTTGGCTGTGGAGTGGAGCTTATCCAAAGCCTCGGTTGCCGTTGAAACGGCGGTGTCAAATCCAAAGGTGAGCTGGGTCGCCTGGAGATCATTATCAATTGTTTTGGGAACGCCGATGACGGGCATTCCTTTTTCCACGGCAAAACGATGGGCAATTTCAAGGCTGCCATCGCCTCCAACGGCAATATGACAGGTAAATCCCATTCGGTTGAAAATCTTCATTACCCGGTCCGAGACATCGCGAATTTCAATATCACCAGCCAGGTTTTTAATGGGCATTTCAAAGGGATTCCCCTTGTTGGTCGAGCCTATGATCGTGCCGCCGGTTGATGTAATTCCTTCAACCATTTGCGGAGTCAGACGAATCAGTTCGTCAGGGTCCAGCAGTCCGAGATAACCGCATTTACTGCCATAGACTTCCCAGCCTCGATGGAACGAGGCCCTGACAACCGCATAAATGACCGCGTTTAATCCGGGCGCGTCTCCTCCACCGGTGGAAATAACGATTTTTTTCATGATTTTTCCTTTCTGTTCCCGAAAATATCCTGATTTCGTTGGGAAGTATTATGGTGTTTTTGTCTTATTTTGCAACCGAAATAAGGTAACTATTTAGGTGGGGTCACCAAATTGCCCACTTACGTCATCCCGGCATGTTTTTAGCCGGGATCCAGGATGGTGTGTGTGGCTACTTTCTGGATCGAAGTCTACGCTTATCTCCTGCTAAGGACATGCCGGAATGACGATATAATTCTTTTGTTACTTTTATAATAAACGCCGGTATTTTCACCCCCGGTTAGGATGCTGAATAGTTACGAAAGAAGAATTATTCAAGTAGTCCATAGGAAGGAACAAAGGTCAAGGAATAATACATTTTTCCAACAAGTTTTTTTGTTTATCTCATTTGAGAATAAAAGAAAAATGGATTTTTGACTATTGACTTTGTTATCTGCTTTGCTTAATTTTAAGTCATTCATTAAATAGCTGATTCGTTGAATTTTTTTTTAATTTTAATATTAATTTGTATATTCAGGAGGTTGCATATGTTTGAGGTTACTGATAGCGCATTGAAAAATCTCAAAGCCTATCTGGAGCAGAACAATATTGATTCTGCTATCCGGATAGCGTTGATGCAGGGGGGCTGAGCTGGTCCTTCTTTAGGATTGGCTCTGGATGAGCCAAAAGACACTGATTCTGTTTTTGATCATGATGAATTGAAATTTCTGGTTGAAAATTCGTTGATGACCCGCTGTGGCGGGATCAAGGTTGATTTTATGGATGCCGGTGCAAGATCCGGTTTCTCGATTGCATCAACCATTCCCCTGGGAGGCGGTTCTTCCTGCGGCAGTTGCAGTTCAGGTACCTGCGGTTAACATTCGTTAATCGGGAGATGAACCCGAATTTCAATATTGAATGATAAGAAAGCCCCTGGCCATTACATGGCCAGGGGCTTTTTTTTGTGTGATTACCACTAACCTTCAGCCTCATATGTAATAGCTACCGAAAAACGTGGGGTGGGGTGCTCCTACAGCACCGTGCCTAGTGATGGCTGAAATTTGTTGATAAGCATATTTTTTTGTCAATAAGTCTGCTGGCTACGTAAAAAGTCAGGGAAGCGAGCAGCGAGACTCCGAAGCAGCTATCATTGCGAGACCATCAATCTTGACAAGAGATAACAGGAATGCTATTGATACCTGCTAACTGGTAGATTTACCTACTCATTTTTTGAGTTGGAATATGTATAGGACACAGAGATGATTCAGGAGTCTGATGATGGCGAAATTTGACAAGATTTTCAGGGAAAGTCTTGATGATCCCGAAGAATTCTGGGCCAAAGCTGCCCAGGGAATAGACTGGTACAAAGAATGCGATAAGGTTCTGGATGGTTCTCATCCTCCTTTTTACCGCTGGTTTGTCGGTGGCGAGATGAACACTTGTTACAATGCAGTGGATCGTCATGTGGAGCAGGGAAGGGGAGATCAGGTAGCCATCATTTATGACAGCCCGGTGACGGATACGATCGAGAAAATCACCTATCTTGAACTGCGGGACCGGGTTGCTCTCTTTGCCGGTGCATTACAGAACCTGGGTGTTGCCAAGGGAGATACTGTCATTATTTATATGCCCATGATCCCGGAGGCGGCCGTGGCCATGCTGGCCTGCGCCAGGCTCGGCGCTATTCATTCCGTTGTTTTCGGTGGTTTTGCCGCCAATGAACTGGCGATCAGGATTGACCACGCCCAGCCCAAGGTCATTGTTTTCGCTTCCGGCGCTCTTGAGGGTAAAAAGACGCTGGCCTACAAACCGTTAATCGACAAGGCCATAGATCTTGCCGATCACAAGCCGGAAAATTGCGTTATTTTTCAACGTCCATTCCTTAGCGCTGATTTAAGCGAAGGTCGAGATCTTGACTGGCGGGATCTCACTGCCAAGGCAAAGCCTGTGGACTGTGTGCCTGTGCAGGCCACCGATCCACTTTATATCCTTTACACCTCGGGCACCACGGGCATGCCGAAAGGGGTCATGAGGGATAACGGCGGTCATGCGGTTGCCCTGAACTGGAGCATGAAGAATATCTACGATGTCGATGGTGGTGATGTTTATTGGGCCGCCTCCGATGTCGGCTGGGTTGTTGGTCACTCATATATTGTTTACGGTCCTCTTTTCAAAGGATGCACTACCATTTTTTACGAAGGAAAGCCGGTGGGAACCCCGGATGCCGGCGCTTTCTGGCGAGTTATTGCCGAGCATGGCGTCAAGGTTCTTTTTACTGCGCCCACAGCTTTTCGTGCCATAAAAAAGGAAGATCCAGACGGTGAATTGTTTAAGCAATATGATCTGGAAAAATTTGAGGCCCTCTACCTGGCTGGAGAACGTCTTGATCCGGATACCTACTACTGGGCCACTGATTTGCTGCAACTGCCGGTGATTGATCACTGGTGGCAGACGGAAACAGGCTGGGCCATTGTCGCCAATTCCAGGGGAATTGAAGAGTTTCCTGTTAAGCCCGGCTCAGCGACCAAACCGGTGCCTGGTTATGACGTTCGCATCCTTGACCATGAGGGTAATGAGCTGGGGCCGAACCAGGAGGGTAATGTGGTTGTCAGCCTGCCGTTGCCTCCCGGCACCCTGGTCTCCCTGTGGCGAGACGATGAAAAATTTGTCAAATCCTACATGAGCAATTTTCAGGGTTATTATGAGACCAGCGACGGCGGTTTTATTGATGACGATGGCTATGTTTTTATCATGGGCAGGATGGATGACGTCATTAATATTGCCGGCCACAGGCTCTCTACCGGTGCGATGGAGGAGATCATAGCCAGTCATCGGGATGTGGCTGAGTGTGCAGTTTTTGGCGTCCACGATCAGTTAAAGGGCGAACAGCCGGTGGGACTAGTTGTATTAAAGGCCGGGGTCAAGCGTGACGAGGAAGAACTGAACCGGGAGCTTGTGGCAATGGTACGTGAAAAGATTGGTCCCATTGCCTGTTATAAAAAAACCTGTGTCGTGGCTAATCTGCCTAAAACACGGTCCGGCAAGATTTTACGTTCCACCATGCGCAGTATTGCCAACGGCAAGGAGTACCGGATGCCGTCAACCATTCTGGATGCCTCTGTTCTTGGTGAAATCACGGATGCCTTGGTGGGGATGGGTTATCCGGAAAAATGATAATCGTTCACCAGCACCTCATCTTCGCCCGTTTGAGCCTTGTCGCATAGAGGGGCTATAGCGCTAAAGCTCAGGTAAGCGCAGACTCCGAACGAACGAATCTAAGGCACTGGTAAGCGCTTACGAGACTGTGGTTGCCGTAAAATCAGTGTCCCGATGAACGGTTACGCAAAATGAAACTTCTGTCTTAAGAGACGAATGTGAAAATTCACGAATACCAGGCCAAAAAACTTTTCGGCAAATATAGAATTCCCGTGCCCGGAGGAAGTGTCGCCTTTCAGGCTGAAGAGGCAGTGCGGGCAGCGGAAGAATTGTCTGGTTTTCCTGTTGTGGTCAAGGCGCAGATTCATGCCGGCGGACGAGGCAGGGGAGGAGGCGTCAGATTGGCCGCCTCTTCCGACGAAGTGAGATTTGTGGCGGATGAGATGATCGGCATGAATCTGATTACCCGACAGACCGGGCCCGCCGGCAGGCTGGTCAAAAAGGTACTGGTGGAAGAAGGTCTGACAATTGCCCGGGAATTTTATTTAAGTATCCTCGTTGATCGCGCATCTGCCGGGATCATGGTTATGACGAGTTCGGCCGGCGGCGTGAACATTGAAGAGACGGCGGCACGGACACCTGAAAAGATCATTAAGGTTTTCATTAATCCTCTCAGTGGACTTCAGCCCTATCACTGCCGGCAGGCAGGTTTCGGTTTAGGGCTTGAAGGATCTGAACTGAAACAGTTCATGACCCTTCTCGCAAGCCTCTATCGTCTCTTTGTCGACTATGACTGTTCCCTCGTTGAGATTAATCCCCTTGTCGTGACCGCTGACGGGCGGTTGATGGCCCTTGACGCCAAGGTTGATGTGGACAGCAACGCATTGTTCAGGCAAAAGGAGATTGCCTCCTTTTTTGATGAAAATGAGGTTGATCCCCTGGAGGCTGAAGCCGAAAAATATCAGCTTAAGTATATCAATCTTGGCGGTACTATTGGTAATCTGGTCAATGGCGCCGGCCTGGCCATGGCCACCATGGATATCATTAAGAAGGCTGGGGCCTTGCCGGCTAATTTTCTGGATGTGGGTGGTGGCGCCAGCTCCGAGATGGTTGAGCATGGGTTAAGGATCATTCTGGGCGATACGCATGTCAAAGGGGTTTTGATTAATATTTTTGGCGGTATCCTTCGTTGTGACGTTCTGGCTGAAGGTGTTGTTCGTGCAGCCGGGAAAACAGGGATTAATGTTCCTGTGGTGATTCGTATGGAAGGCACGAATGTGGAACAGGGGAGGCGGATCCTGGCTGAATCAGGACTGAATTTCATGACCGCAACCGACTTGGGGGACGCGGCTGAAAAGGTGGCTGCTATTGCCGGTAACTGATTTTGTAACTTCTCAATAAGTGGTGGCAATTTTACCCAAACAGCTCTTCTGAGTTACGAAATTGCCAGCTGTGTGGGAATCCGTAGGAATCCGGCCCTCCGGGCGATATAATCAGGGTTTGCAGCATCAGCCAAACATAATCGTCCACAGGGTGGGTTCCTATATTTTTCAGCCTGAAAATTTTAAAATATGAGTATCTTTGTTAATAAAAATAGCCGGTTGCTGGTTCAGGGCATTACCGGGCATGAGGGAAGTTTCCATGCCAGACAATGCATCAACTACGGGACAAACGTCGTAGCAGGCGTGACGCCGGGCAAGGGCGGTCAATTCATGGATGACGTACCGGTTTTTAATACGGTGCAGGACGGCGTGGCCGAAACCGGCGCGGATTGTTCCCTGATCTTTGTCCCGCCGGTTTTTGCCGCTGACGCGATTCTTGAAGCGGCAGACAGCGGTATTGAGGTGATCGTGGCCATAACCGAAGGAATTCCGATCATGGATATGCTGAAGGTCCGAAATGGTCTGGCCGGCAAAAAATGCAGACTGATCGGTCCTAATTGTCCCGGAATTATTACGCCGGGGCAGTTTAAGGCCGGTATCATGCCGGGCCCGATACACAAACCAGGATCCATCGGTGTCATTTCCCGTTCCGGCACCCTGACGTTTGAGGTGGTTAATCAGTTGTCCCTGCGGAATATCGGCCAGAGTACCTGCCTTGGAATCGGAGGCGATCCTGTGGTCGGCACGGATTTTATCGATTGCCTGGCTGCCTTTGAAAAGGATTCCGAGACAAAAGGTATTGTTATGGTGGGTGAGATCGGCGGGTCGGCCGAGGAAGAGGCGGCAGCTTTTGTCAGAGACAGCATGACAAAGCCTGTGATGGGCTTTGTTGCCGGCCTGACCGCGCCACCGGGCAGGAGAATGGGTCATGCCGGGGCAATTGTCAGCGGCAGCAGTGGAACGGCCGAGTCAAAGATTGAGGTGATGAAAGAGTGCGGTCTTCACGTTTGCGAAGATCTGGGCCGGCTGGGTGAATTCTGCGAAGAAGTTTTTATATAAAAGTTTTTAGCCGCGAAACCCACAAAAGGTTTAACATTCATTTCGTGTTTTTTGTGGATTTCGTGGCTCAATCAGGGAAACAGGATGACGGAAAAAAGTTCAAAGCGATACAGGGTGTTGGTTGGTAAACCCGGCCTGGACGGTCATGACCGGGGTGCCAAGTTTATCGCTCGCGCCCTGCGGGATGACGGCTTTGAGGTTGTCTATACCGGGATTCGCCGGACACCAGAGGAAATTGCTGCTGCTGCGGTGCAGGAAGATGTGGCGGCCATCGGTCTTTCATCCCTGTCCGGCGGCCATGTTCGTCTTTTTCCTGCAGTTGTCGAGGCCTTGAAAAAGTTTCATGCCGAGGATATTCCTGTGATCGGTGGCGGTGTCATCCCTGATGAGGATTTGCCTGCCTTGAAAGAGGCCGGCATAATTGAAATTTTCACACCCGGCACGCCTTTGAAAAAAATTCTGGCGGCCTTCCGCCAGGCCTGCGAGTCATATCACCATAAGGCTTCTCGTTGATAGGGGAAGTCGAACATCTTATTAACGGTCTCCGGAAACACGATCCCCGGGCCATTGGCCGGGCGATTTCCATTGTTGAAGATGGCGGCGAGTCTGCGGAAATTCTTCTCTCTTCCCTTGACGAATCTCTCATCTATCAGACCCTGGTTCTGGGAATCACCGGCCCGCCCGGAGCCGGAAAATCAACCTTGACCAGCCGGATTATCAGTCATCTCAGGAAACAGGATATCAGGTTGGGCGTTATTGCCATTGATCCATCTTCTCCCATCTCCGGCGGTGCCATTCTTGGTGACCGCATCCGCATGATGCGCCATGCCCTGGATCAGGATGTGGTGGTTCGCTCCATGGCCGCCAGGGGACGGCTCGGAGGGCTTTGCTCCGCTGCCGGTGGTGTGGTTCGAGTCATGGCAAATGGAGGTTGTTCCACGATTATTATCGAAACCGTTGGAGTCGGTCAGTCTGAGATGGATATCGTCCGGCTGGCGGATATCACGGCCATGGTGCTGGCGCCGGGACTGGGCGATGATATTCAGGCCATGAAAGCCGGTCTGCTGGAAGTTGCCGATCTGCTGGTGGTGAACAAGGCGGATCGTCCCGGGGCCGAGATGCTGGCCATGGACATGGAGGCGATGATTAGAAACAGAAAGTCAGCTCGTGAGACCCCGGTCTGCCGGACCGTGGCCACGGAAGGAACCGGGGTGAGTGATCTTGTCACCACCATTGGCTCCATTGATCAACAACATCGTGCCAGCGGTGAACACCACCACCGCCGCAAAAAATCATTTCAGCTTGAGGTCATTGACAGGGCCCTGGAAATCATCAGGCCGGAATTGCTTTCCACGTTGAAAGATCTGGATGGAAAACATGAGCTTGATCCCGGTCGTACGGCCCGGCGTCTTGTGGAAATGTTATTTTTAAAATAGATACCGGGGGCCTGTTCCCATTGCCGTCAAGCTGACGACAAATAACGTTAAGAGCAGGATAGATCTGTCGTAGGATCCCGCCCTGCGGGCGATTGGAGGCAAAAGAGTTCATGCCAACGCATTATCGCCCGCAGGGCGGGCTCCTACAGGGGTATACCAACTAATATGTTGTTGAAATTTTTTTAGCTTGACGGCTATGAGCCTGTCTCTCGGTTGAGTTGCTGAACAGTTACAAATAATGGAGTAAAAATGAGTAAACATCCTTCATTTGCCAAGTGGCAGGAAAACGAGCTGCAGAAAAGCATCAGCCGGTTTCCGGAACGAAAGAATTTTACCAATCATGGCGGAGATGAGATTCCCAGGCTGGCTGTTCCCGGGGAGATTGATGACGCATATCTTGAGAATATCGGTTTTCCCGGACAATATCCTTTTACCCGTGGTGTGCAGCCCACCATGTATCGCGGCCGTCTCTGGACAATGCGGCAATACGCCGGCTTTTCCACTGCGGCTGAATCAAACAGACGTTACCGCTATCTTCTTGACCAGGGCAACACCGGCCTGTCCATCGCCTTTGATCTGCCTACCCAGATCGGCTATGACTCGGATGATCCCATGAGTCGTGGAGAAGTGGGTAAGGTGGGGGTGGCCATTGACTCCCTGGCTGATATTGAAGTTCTCTTTGACGAGATTCCCCTTGACCGGGTTTCCATCTCCATGACCATTAACTCGCCGGCCATTGTGCTTCTGGCCATGTATGTAGTGGCGGCCGAGAAACAGGGGATCAGCGCCGAGCAACTCAAGGGCACCATTCAAAATGATATTCTTAAGGAATATGTGGCACGAGGCACCTATATTTTTCCGCCTCAACCCAGCTTGCGCCTGATTACCAATACTTTTCAGTGGTGCAGCCGGAACATGCCGCTTTTCAATACGATTTCCATCTCCGGTTATCATATCCGTGAAGCTGGTTCCACGGCGGTTCAGGAAGTGGCCTTCACCCTGGCAAATGGCATCACCTATGTCCAGACCGCCCTTGACGCCGGGCTCGAACTTGATGTCTTTGCCCGTCGTCTGGCTTTTTTCTTCAACTGTTCATCGGATTTTCTGGAAGAAATAGCTAAATTCCGCGCCGCTCGCAGGCTGTGGGCCAAAATCATGAAGGAGAGATTTGGCGCTAAAAAGTCGGCCAGTCAGATGATGCGTTTTCATACCCAGACGGCCGGCAACACCTTGACGGCCCAGCAGATTGATAACAACATTGTCCGCGTCACCGTCCAGGCTCTGGCTGCCGTACTTGGCGGAACCCAGTCGCTGCATACGAATTCAAAGGATGAGGCCTTATCTCTGCCCTCGGAAGAGTCGGTGCAGACAGCTCTTAGGACCCAGCAGATAATTGCCCATGAATCCGGGGTGGCCAACACGGTGGACCCTCTGGCTGGTTCCTATTATATTGAGGAATTGACTGATAAAATTGAGCAACAGGCCTCGGAACTCATAAAAAAAATTGAAGATGCGGGCGGGGTGGTGGCCTGTATTGAAGAGGGTTTTATCCAGCGCCAGATTGAAAACAGCGCTTATGCCTTTCAGCTTCAGATTGAACGGGATGAACGTGTCATTGTCGGCGTAAATCAGTTTCAGGTTGACGAAGAGAAGAGGGCGCCCGTTCTTCGTGTTGACCCTGCCGTGGAACAGGAGCAGGTTAAAAGACTTGCCGAACTCAGGAAAAACAGGAATAATGCTTCCGTCAGCCGTGCTTTGGAAAATCTTGACCGCGCGGCTCGTGGAGATGAAAATTTAATGGAGCCTGTTCTTGACTGTGTCAGGGAATATGCCACCATTGGCGAGATCTGCAATGTTCTCCGCCAGGTTTTCGGCATTTATAAAGAAAGAAAGTGATTTAGGTGGATAGGCTGTAGGCATTTAGACTGTAGGAAAGAGGTGTGATTTTAAAAACTAATAGCCTTCAGCCTACAGCCTAAATAATCTAAACAACCTGAGCAGTTACAAAAGAAATTAACTATGTTACGAAAAATAGATCATCTTGGCATTGCCGTCAGGTCCATTGATCAGGCAAGAAAATTCTATGAGGATGTTCTGGGACTTGAATGTGAAAAGATCGAAGTTGTCGAATCTCAAAAGGTGAAAACCGCCTTTTATCCTGTTGGTGATATTCATATCGAGCTGCTGGAGCCTACGGCCGATGATAGTCCCATTGCCCGGTTTCTTGAGAAAAATGGAGAGGGAATTCATCATGTTGCCTACGAAAGCGATGATATTGGCGGTCAGTTGCAAAGAGCCGCAGACAATGGCGCAAGGCTGATCCATGAAATCCCTTTTGAGGGTGCCGGCGGTAAAAAAGTCGCCTTTCTTCATCCCAAGTCAAGTTTTGGTGTGTTAACGGAATTTTGCAGCGGTAAGGATGCGTAATGGAGGAAAAACTTGATAAACTCATGTCTTTTCGCGGACAGGCGCGTCTGGGCGGCGGTCAGAAACGTATTGATAAACAGCATGCCTCGGGACGCTTGACGGCTCGTGAACGGCTGGATTTACTCCTTGATGACGGCAGTTTTGAAGAGTTTGATATGTTCAAAATCCACCGTTGCCATCAGTTCGGCATGGAGAAGAAAAAAATTCTTGGCGACGGTGTTGTCACCGGCTATGGCACCGTCAATGGCCGTATCGTCTATGTCTTTGCCCATGATTTTACGGTTTCTGGCGGATCCCTTTCGGAAACATTCGCAGAAAAGATCTGCAAGGTCATGGATCTGGCTATGAAAAACGGCGCCCCGGTGATCGGCCTCAATGACTCCGGCGGCGCCCGGATTCAGGAGGGTATTGAGAGTCTGGCCGGTTACTCGGATATTTTTCTGCGCAATGTTATGGCTTCCGGCGTCGTTCCCCAGATTTCGGCGATTTTCGGTCCCTGCGCCGGAGGATCTGTTTATTCACCGGCCCTGACGGATTTTTCCATCATGGTGAAGGGGAATAGCTACATGTTTCTCACTGGGCCGAAGGTCGTGAAATCCGTCACCTATGAGGATGTCACGGTTGAAGAGCTCGGCGGCGCCTCCGTGCATACCACAAAGAGTGGCGTAGCCGATTATGCTGCCGAGAGCGGTAATGATGCCATCGATTATGTCAAACGCTTGCTCTCCTTTCTTCCCCAGAACAATATGGAAAATCCGCCTTTTATCGACACCGGCGATCCACCGGAAAGGCGTGATGATGCCTTGAATCAGATTATTCCGCAGAACCAGAATAAAACGTATGATATCAAGGAAGTGATTCTGCGCACGGTTGATAATGGAGAGTTTTTCGAGATCAAAGCGGAGTTTGCCCCGAATCTGATTATCGGTTTTTCTCGCTATAATGGGAATGTGGTCGGCATTGTCGCAAACCAGCCCAGCTGTCTTTCCGGTGTGCTTGATATCAACTCCTCTGTCAAGGGTGCAAGATTTGTTCGATTCTGCGATTGTTTTAATATCCCCATTATCACCTTTGTCGATGTGCCCGGCTTTCTGCCCGGCACGGCCCAGGAACATAACGGCGTGATCCGTAATGGCGCAAAGATTCTTTATGCCTATGCCGAAGCCACTGTCCCCAAGGTGACGGTTGTTACCCGCAAGGCCTATGGCGGCGCATACTGTGTTATGTCATCGAAACATCTGCGCGGAGATATTAATTACGCTTGGCCTACTGCGGAAATTGCCGTTATGGGAGCAAAAGGAGCAGTTGAAATTCTTTACGGCCGGGAGGCAAGAACAAAGGATGATCCGGAAGGCTTCCTGCGCGCCAAGGAAGAGGAGTATGCTGAAACGGTCGCTAACCCCTATGTTGCTGCAAGACGGGGCTATGTTGATGATATTATTGAGCCGGCCAGGACCAGGTTCAGGATTATTAAGGCTCTGGAGATGTTGAAAAATAAAAGGGACACAAATCCCATGAAAAAACATGGTAATATTCCCTTGTAACACTGTTGCTGATAGGCTGTAGGCATTTAGACTGTAGAGGAGATGAGCTTGTTACACTCTTTGAAAACGAATAGCCTTTAGCCTACAGCCTAAACAACCTGAAAAATAATAAATGAACTTTGGTTTTAGTCACATCAGTCTGCAAAATCTTTTCAGCCCGGACTTTAATGCAGTGAATTTCAGTCTTACAGGCATGCTTGTTGTCTTTACCGGACTTCTTGTCATCAGTATCTATATCTTCCTTCAGCCCTTCATTCTGGCATTGCCCGATAATTTGAAGAAAAAAAAGAGTGCTGAAAAAGAGATATCCGGCCGTGGGGGAAATGATCTGTTTACCGACAAGGAAGTACTGATCGC
Organism: Thermodesulfobacteriota bacterium; assembly: GCA_034723545.1. Lineage (GTDB taxonomy): Bacteria > Desulfobacterota > Desulfobulbia > Desulfobulbales > SURF-16 > JAGHCC01. The sequence goes on from JAYEPA010000032.1 coordinate 16,672, forward strand.
CATTGCCGTGGCATTTCATCTGGATAGAGGTTTTTCCGAGGAAAATCAAAGGATTACCTGGAAACCAGAGAGGAGGGCGACGGTGTCTGCCTGGCAGATCGGCGGCCAGTTTCAGGGTGTTTCCGACGGTCGTGCTGTTATGCAAAGGAGACCATAACCATGCGCATGTACAGTCTGTCTATTAACGATAAAAATTATGATGTCATTATAAAGGAAGTAACGGAACAGGATGTGAAAGTCGAGGTCAATGGTGTCGAGCATATCGTTGATATCAGAGAAATAAAAAATATTGTCTCCTCCCTTCCCGTTTCCAAACAGCAAACGTCTTTGACGCATGTTTCAACTCCTTCGACTCAAGTTCAACCAGTCGTTAGCGCAGATCCTGGAGGGATCTGTTCGCCGATGCCCGGTAATGTTATTAAGATTTATGCCGAGGAAGGGGAAAAGGTTCTTGCCGGCCAGAAGCTGCTTGTGCTTGAGGCCATGAAGCTTGAAAATAATATTACTTCCACTTGTGCGGGCGTGGTAAAGAAAATTCTGGTTCGCGAAGGGCAAGCGGTAAATCAGGGTCAACCCCTTGTTGTTGTGGAATAAATTGTGGAACTGAGCGCCTTTATACAAAATTCCGGGTTTGCCAATCTTTCCCTGGGTAATCTTGCCATGATTACTGTGGGACTCATTTTTATATATCTGGCCGTGACCAGGGATTATGAGCCTCTGCTCCTCATTCCCATCGGCTTTGGAATATTGATTGGCAATATCCCGCCCATCACCGGCATGCCTTTGGGGGTATATGATCCGGGCAGTGTCTTTTCCTATCTTTATTTTGGCGTGATGAAGGGGATTTATCCGCCACTGATCTTTCTTGGCATTGGCGCTATGACTGATTTTTCCACCATGCTGTCAAATCCCAAGTTGATTCTGCTTGGCGCTGCGGCCCAGATCGGTGTCTTTCTCACTTTTATAGGTGCTCTGGTCCTTGGTTTTCCCCTGAATGAGGCCGGTGCCATCGGTATTATCGGTGGCGCAGATGGCCCAACAGCCATTTTCCTTTCATCCATGATTGCGCCAAATCTTCTTGGCCCGATTGCCATTGCGGCCTATTCATATATGGCTTTGGTGCCGGTGATTCAGCCGCCGATCATGTATCTTCTGACCAGTAAAAATGAGCGGCTGATCAGGATGAAACCGCCGAGAAAGGTGGGGAAAAGGGAAAAAATCATTTTCCCCATTGTTGCCTTTTTGATTTGTGCCCTGATTGCGCCAGGTTCCATGACCCTTCTTGGTATGCTTTTTTTTGGCAACTTGCTCAAGGAATGCACAGTCACAGACCGCCTTGCCAAGACAGCCAGTAGTTCCCTCATTGATATCGTCACGATCCTGTTGGGGTTTTCAGTGGGAGCCTCCACCCAGGCCCAGACCTTTTTGACGTCTCAATCCGTACTGATTTTCGGTCTGGGCGCCCTGTCTTTTATTGTTGCCACCATGGGAGGCGTGCTTTTTGCTAAACTGATGAACATTTTTCTGAAAGAGAAAATCAATCCTCTCCTGGGAGCGGCCGGTGTTTCAGCTGTTCCTGACTCCGCTCGCGTCGTTCATGCGGTCGGTCTCAAGGAAGATCCATCCAATTTTCTCCTTATGCATGCCATGGCGCCAAATGTTGCCGGTGTGATTGGCTCCGCCATTGCCGCCGGTGTGATCTGGTCGGCTTTAGGAAATTTTTAACATCCATCTTCAGTGCATTTGCCGTAACCGTTCATCGGGACACCAATTTTACGGCAACCACTGTCTTGTAAGCGTTTACCAGTGCCTTAGATTTGTTCGTTTGGGCCTTGGCGTTATAGTATGCCTATATAATAAGGCCCAAACGAACAAATCTAAGGTGCTGGTGAACGTTTGCCATTTGCCGCTTGCCAACCGTTCGGCAATATGCTAAAAAAGTTCATTCTAAAAATATGCCCGGATGGCGGAACTGGTAGACGCAAGGGACTTAAAATCCCTCGGTCGTAAGGCTGTGCGAGTTCGATTCTCGCTCCGGGCACCAATAAATAAAGGGTCAAATCCACTGTTAGCAAAGGATTTGGCCCTTTTCTTTTGGAGCATCAGCAGTGGTTTTATCCTTTCCCCCAGCACCATCTTCATCATAAATATCAGCCTGGGTCTGCCAGGCAGCGGCTGCTTTGTCAGTTGTGTCCTTGCTGGCGAAAATCGTGGAGTCGGTAACCGTGTTTGAATCGTTT
>JAYEPA010000033.1:0-18866 GCA_034723545.1 Thermodesulfobacteriota bacterium
CTTTCCGGCAGAAATTATATATCAAGCATCTGGTCGGGGATCTCGGCTGGGACCCGCCTCATTTTAGGAATTTTCTGAAGAAGTATTACAAGAAAACAGATATCGCCATGCTGACCAAGAAGGAGGCCGGCAAGGTGATTCAATCTTTAAAAAACATCATCAAGCACAGAAAAACGGATTGTTAACGACGAAATACTCGAAATATACAAAAAGGGGGTGGGCGGTTAGCTCCTCCTCATGTCCTCTCGCGAGGACAGCTCCAATCGTAGCCCCGTAGGTCATGTCGGCCTCGGCAATTTGTCCAATGATGACAACCTATTCAAAGAGCCTGTTAATGACGAGTCCACGAACGACTTGGGGTGCGACGGTTAAATCGTAACAGGAGGAGCTAACCGACTACCCCCTATACAAAAAAAGTAACCTCAATAGGTGGTTGTAATTTTGCCAAAACAGATCTGGTTTACGAGATTGCCCGTTGTGTGTGGGTACGTAGGAGCCCGGCCCTCCGGGCGATAAAACGCTGGTACGGAGCACCGATACACAATCGCCCACAGGGTGGGCTCCTACACCCAACAAGCAACACTACTTATTGAAGAGGTTAGCCTGAAAGACCTTCATTCCCTCTGCCGGCTCAGAACCACCAGTTACAGATCAGCACAGCCGCCAGGATTCCGGCGGCGTCGGCGCAAAGGGCGGCGGGTAGGGCATGGCGGGTATTTTTGATGCCGACAGCGCCGAAATAAACGGCCAGCACATAGAAGGTTGTCTCGGTGGAACCCTGCATGGTGGATACCAGAAAAGAAAGAAAGCTGTCCGGAGCCTGATTGACGATTTCAGACATGATGCCGAATGCGCCGCTGCCGGATAAAGGCCGCATCAGGGCCATGGCCAGGGCCTCGGCCGGCATGCCGATGAGTTCGGTCACCGGCGAGAGAAGGGTGATGAGAATGTCCATGGCGCCGCTGGCCCGGAACATGCCGATGGCGACAAAGATCGCCACCATGAAAGGCATAATGCGAATCGCAGTATTGAATCCCTCTTTGGCGCCTTCGGTGAGGGTTTCATAAATTTTCACCCCTTTGAGGTAGCCGAAAATCAGCAGGGTGGAAATGAGTACCGGAATGAGCCAGTTTGAAATACTGTTTAGGTCAATGCCTCCGGAAGCAAAATCAGCGGAAGCACTGAAAAAACGGTAGGGAACGGCCAGCAGAAAGGCCGCAATCATCAACCCGATAAAAATTCGGCCACCCCGGCCCGGTTTGACAAGATCACCTTCCTCCCCTGACAATCCAGTGACTTCCTTCTCTTCTTCCCAGTCGACCTTGCTGAGGACAGGGTTTTTATCTTTAGCCAGCAGCTTGGCGGCAACAATGGCCACGCAGGTGGAGCAGAGGGTGGCAATAAGTGCCGGGATCAGGATGGCTGACGGATTGGCGGAATTGGCTGCGGCCCGGACCGTAATCACCCCCAGGGGAAGGATAGTGACACTTGAGGTGTTGATTGCCAGGAAAAGACACATGGCATTGGTGGCGCTTCCCTTTTCTGCGGACAGGGTCTCCAGTTCCTGCATGGCCTTGATACCCATGGGGGTGGCGGCATTGCCCAACCCCAGCGCGTTTGCCGCCATGTTCATGATCATGGCCGACATGGCTGGATGCTCGGGCGGCACATCCGGGAAAAGGCGCACCATGAGGGGTCGCATGCCCCTGGCGATGATACGCAGCAGGCCTCCGGCCTCGGCCACCTTCATGATTCCCAGCCACAGGGCCATGGGTCCGATCAGACCGATGGCCAGAACCACGGCGCTTTTGGCGGAATCAAAAGAGGCCCGGGTGACCTCGTCCATCTTGCCGGTGTAGGCTGCGGTGACTGTGGCGATCACCACCATGGCCAGCCAGATAATATTGATGGAGGACGGTTTCTGCTTCATTCTGTATTGGGCTCAGGCAAAATAAATTTCTGAAATTGAGAGACAACTCTAACACATCTTAAGCTCAACTCCGTTAAATTTTTTATTGAGTCCCATGGGGTTGCGGAATTTTCCTTAAATTTTTGTAATTGTTCAGGAGCCTCTTTTTGCTATATAATTTATCGCAAGAGTCAGGGGGGTTGAGCCAACTAGCCTCTGCGGAACTTGCGGACAGTGCCGTCGACACTTCTGAACAGACTCATTTGTAACTGTTCAGGTCGATAGGCCATAGGCTTTTAGGCTGTAGGATAGATGGGCTTGTTACACCGCAGAACTATATAGCGAGAAATACCCTTAAAAACAGAGTATAGACCGACTTCGAAACATAATATCTTTTAGCCTGCTAGTCTGCAGCCTAACCAACCTATTTAAGTAACAAAATTTGTAACTATTCAGCTGCACTCCATCTTCGCCCATATTTGGCCTTCTTGAATAACACTAGTATGCTTCAAAGCCCAGGTAAGCGAGTATGCGAGACTCCGAAATGAACGAATATGAAGCACATCTGAACAGTTACAGATCAAGTTTTTCGTAACATTTTTATACACGCTGAATAGTTACGTTACTCTTATAATAAACGCCGGGATTTTCACCCCGGTTAGGATGCTGAATAGTTACACTCATTTTTACAAATACGGCTACGGTGAACACTAACGGATTGAGTATTTTAAAATATAATTAATTGCTTATTATAAATTTTCTTGAAAAATAGACAGAAAATGTTTATAAATGAATAATAATAATTACTACATGAGAGGTGTTAGGCTATGAATGTTAATCCAAAATTAAGAATGACCAAGCAGCGCCAATTGATTCTTGAAGAGCTGCGCAAGGTTAAAACACATCCGACAGCTGACGATATGTATCAGATTCTGAGAAAAAGGATGCCTAAAATCAGTCTGGGAACCGTGTACAGAAATCTTGAAATTCTTTCTGAAACCGGTATTATCCAGAAGCTTGCAGTCGGCGGTACACAGAAGAGATTTGATGCCGATACCAGTACACATTATCATGTCCGTTGTGCCATTTGCGGACGGGTGGCGGATCTTCATCTGGAACCTGATATGAATGTGGAAAAAGAGGCTGCCAAGCTGACTGATTTTCAGATTTTACGCCACCGGCTTGAATTTATTGGGGTCTGTCCCGAGTGCAAGGAACATTAATGGTGCTGTTTCTTCATCTGATGATGAACCCGTAAAAAGTCTTTTTCTCACCACAGAGCGCACAGGGACCACAGAGAAATTTTTTTTATTATAATCAGTTGCCTCTGTGGTTTTTTTCTATTTTTTTAATTGATGCATAAAAGGAGCAAATGATGACAAAACAAATGCAGGTTTATAAATGTGAGATTTGCGGTAATATTGTGGAACTTCTTCATGCCGGCGGCGGGGAACTGGTCTGTTGCGGCCAGCCCATGAAGCTTCAGGAGGAAAACACAGTTGACGCGGCCAAGGAAAAACATGTTCCGGTAATTGAAAAAATTGACGGCGGTTACCTGGTTAAGGTCGGTTCAACGGCTCATCCAATGGATGACAAACACCACATTGAATGGATTGAGCTTGTCGGCGGCAGTAAGGTTTTACGCCACAATCTGGTTACCGGCGACGCTCCCGAAGCAAAATTTGCCTCTGACAGCGATCAGGTCAGCGCCCGGGCTTACTGCAATCTTCATGGACTCTGGAGGAGCTGATCACCATGTTGAGCGTCACAATGCAAGAAGCCCTGAACGCTCAGGTTACTGCTGAGCTTTATTCATCATATTTTTATCTGTCCATGAGTTCGTATTGTGAGTCCGTAAGTCTGGCAGGCTGCGCTGGTTGGATGAGGGCCCAAGCCCAGGAAGAGCTCTATCATGGTATGAAACTGTATGATTACATCAATGAGCGAGGCGGCCGCGCCATCATGGCAGCCATTGACCAGCCGCCATCTGACTGGGATTCCGTCCAGAGCGTTTTTGATGATGTTCTGGCCCATGAGCAAAAGGTCACCGGTCTCATCAATAACCTGATGAACTTGGCTCAGGATGAGCGTGATCACGCGACAAGCAGCTTTCTACGTTGGTTCATTGACGAGCAGGTGGAAGAAGAGGCTTCGGTGGGCAGTGTGGTTGACAAGCTCAAGATGATTGGTAAAGACGGCAACGGTCTCTTTGTCCTTGATCGGGAACTGGGGCAGCGTGTTTTTACACCGCCGGTAAAAGAGTAAAATTTACAATTTCGAGATTTGCAAGCCGCCTGATATTTGCGTCAGGCGGCTTTTTTTATTTGTTGATTTCATAAAAATCGGGCATGATAACGACTCAAATGTAGCCAGCTACGCTGAAGGCACTAAGGGGCAGAGGCTATTTTTCCTTAAGCCATTCACTATAAGCCTTAGAATGAGGAGAAAAAATGACGACGAGAGAGATTAAAGAAAATATCCATTGGGTGGGCGTGGTGGATTGGAATATCCGCGACTTTCACGGTTATTCAACCTACAAGGGGACAACCTACAACTCGTTCCTGGTCATGGATGAAAAGATCGCCCTGGTTGACACGGTTAAAAAGCCGTTCAAACAAGAACTTATAGATAATATTCGGGAGCTCACTGATCCGGAAAAAATTGATTACATTATTGTTAATCATGTTGAGATGGATCACAGCGGCTGTCTGCCGGAAATGATCGATTTGATTAAGCCGGAAAAAATCTTCTGTTCCCCCATGGGCCACAAGGCTCTGCTCAGTCATTTTCATCGTGAAGACTGGCCCTACGAGATTGTTAAATCCGGCGACAGCATCAGTCTTGGTAAAAAAACGGTTCATTTTCTTGAAACCAAGATGCTGCACTGGCCCGACAGCATGTTCTCCTATTTTGCCGAGGATAAACTGTTGATCTCAAGCGATGCCTTTGGTCAGCACTGGTCCACGTCGGAACGGTTTGATGATGAGGTCGATAAGGCCGAACTCATGTCCCATGCCTCCAAATATTACGCAAACATCCTGATGATTTTTTCTCCCAATGTCAGGAAACTTTTGGAAAAAGTGGCGGAAATGGAGCTTGAAATTGACATGATTGCTCCGGATCATGGCCTGATCTGGCGTGAAAATGTCGGCGAAATTCTGGAATCCTATGGTCGCTGGGCCAGACAGGAAGCCAAACAGAAGGCCGTCATTGTTTATGACACCATGTGGAAAAGTACGGAAACCATGGCTAAGGCAATCTATAAGGGCTTGCTGCAAGAGGGAATCAGCATCAAGATGATGGATCTCAAAACCAACCATCGAAGTGATATTGTCAGTGAGGTTCTTGATGCCAAGGCTGTTCTTTGTGGATCTCCAACGTTGAATAACGGTATGCTCCCCACCATGGCCGACCTGTTGACCTATCTGAAAGGTCTGCGCCCCACAGGTAAGATCGGCGCCGCTTTTGGTTCCTTTGGCTGGTCCGGTGAGGCGGTGAAGCACATTAACGGCTTTATGGAACAGATGAAATTCGATATTCTTGATCCCGGCATCAAGGTAAAAAATGTTCCAACGGACGAAGATTTGCAAAAATGTGTGGAACTGGGCCGCAAGGTTGGCCAGGCAATCAAGGGGTAATTTTTTTAGATTACATTGACATATTAATAAATAGGAATTATTCCTATATTAAGGCTGAATGATGAAATGTCATTCAGCCTTTTTTGTATTGCGCCCGATTGTAACTTCTCAATAAGTGGTGGCAACCTGTAAACAAATCCCCCTCAATCCCCCTTTAATAAAGGGGGAGGTTGTCGGTATATCATCACTTATTGAGAAGTTACACGGTATTTTGGTAACTAATTGTTTTTATAGTAAAAAGCTTTGTGCCCTCTGCGCCTCTGCGTTGAAGAAACAGTTTTTAGAAAGCCACCAAGATCAATAAAATGCCTGGTAAGACCATGAATAATCGACAAATGAGAAAACTTTTGCCGAACCTGCTCCAGGGAGATCTGGATGCGGCGTTGCTGGAAATTCGTCAATTCCCACTCCAGCCGGCAATTTCCGGCTTGACAGCATGTCTCTTCCGCACGGAAGAACGGATCAAGTGGCATGCGGTTTCTGCCATTGGGACGCTGATGAATGAATTGGCCGAAACCGACATGGAGGAGGCCCGGAGCATGATGCGGCGTTTTCTTTGGAGCATGAATGAAGAATCAGGCGGGATCGGCTGGGGAATCCCGGAGGCTATGGCCGAGATCATGGCAGTCAATGACAATCTTGCCCATGAATACGGACATATGCTGATTTCCTACATGCGGGAAGAAAATTATCTGGAGCTTCCGGCCATGCAGCGTGGATTGATGTGGGGAATCGGCCGACTTTCCAAGGCCAGGCCGGAACTGATTCTGGCCAAGGATGGTGACGGTTATCTCTCCATTTATCTGGAGTCTGTTGACAGGCTGGTTGTGGGGCTTGCGGCCAGGGCTTTTGGTTTTCTCAAGGTCAAAGATGCCCTGCCCCACATTAAACTGCTGCTTGATGATCCCCTGCCCGTGCGCTTGTATGAGGATCATCACTTTATTGATACCACCGTGGGCCGATTGGCCCAGGCGGCTATTGAAGAGATCGAGAAGGGGTAAAGATTTGCCATTTCCCTTTGTCCCTCTGAACCTTAGATCCTTGTTTGGTTTTGTAAAATCTCACCCCTGGCATTGATCATCACTTCATTGACATCCATTTTTTTGCCGGCCCGCTTCATGGCCTCATCGAGAATGCCACGCATGGAGCCGCAACACGGCACTTCCATAATCAGCGAAGTGATGCTCTTGATGTCGGCGGTCAGGAAAATTTCGGCGAATTTGGAGATATAGCTTTCCTGGTCGTCAAATTTCGGACAGCCCATCATGACCACCCGGCCGGCCAGAAAATCTCGATGAAAATCAGGATAGGCAATGGGAGTGCAATCTGCCGCAATCAGCAAATCCGCGTTTTTAAGAAAAGGCGCCGTGGGAGGCACAAGCCTGATCTGTACCGGCCAGTGGCTGAGAGCGGACAGGTTTTGAGCTCCATCCAGCTTCTGTGGTTCATTAGCCTTCTGGCAGGAGGTCTGGGCCGGAAAACTCTGCAGGTTTGTTGAAGGACAGCCGCTGGCCAGGGTGTCCGGCTGTTTGGCCGCTTCTTCTTTTTCTTTCAGAAAAATTTCAACCGCCTCTTCATCAAAAAATTCAGCAGTCTTCTCCACGACCTTGAGAGCACCGGTGGGACAGTCACCCAGGCAGGCGCCGAGTCCGTCACAGTATTTGTCCGCCACCAGCCGGGCCTTGCCGTCAATAATTTCCAGGGCGCCCTCGGCGCAGCCCGGAATACACTGGCCGCAGCCGTCACAAAGATCTTCGTCTATTTCAATAATTTTTCTTTTGCCTATCATAATTCAATCCATTTGTTGATTGTTTATATGAAAGTCTCTCGCAGAGGCACAGAGTTCACAGAGTTTTTTTCTCTGCGTCTCTGCGCCTCTGTGAGAGACTAATTTTTATTTCTCCATGTCTCTTTCTTTCGCTTATCGGTTGTGCCGGTTCGCCGGGATGGCCGTTATTTATTTTAAAAAAATTCCCTTTGCCAATTCCGCGCCACTAACCGTTAAAAAAGATTTGTTGATCATTTTACCAAGATGTTCCGGGGATGATGGCGATTCCTTCTGGTGGTCCTCCATATTGACAATGAGATCCGCATCATAAAGCACCTTGAAATTCAAAGTTTCTTCCGGCCGGGGTGAGTGATGATGGCCGATAATGTCACACACCTCGTCAATGAAGTCATCTTCAGCGTTCAGCTTGGTGAGGATCTCCCTGGCCACCGGCGGCCCTTCCTGGTGCTGGTACTTGGGCGAAGAACTGTTAAACTTGCGCTCCGCCTCTTTAATGCCGATGTCATGAAGATAAGCGGTAGTGAGGACCACGGCTGGATCCCCCTGTTCACTTCGGTTGATCTCTTCGGCATAACCGGCAACCTTGGCGGCATGGCCGATACGTTTGAAATCCGTACCAAAATAACGCTTCATTTCAAGCGCTACCCGGTCTTTGAGACTCTGCTTTGCCGGAATGGGAGCATCCGGACCCAGGCCTGCCAGACATTGTTCGGCATGGGGACAATAAGAGGCGCAGCCAAAATCAATTTTCGGATTCGTCATGCGGAAGCCGCAATTTTTGCAGGTCCGGCTGGCGTCATCCTTGAAAAATTCAATCGTGTTTTGACATTTGGGACATTTGGCCTCAAAAATAGCATTTCCTTCCCAATAACGGCTATCCTGTCCTGGGCATTGCATGGTCTACCCTCCTAAGGTCTTTACGAAGCTATTTCATTATCCGGCAACCAGCCGGATTAACGAGATTTGTCTTCTGTATAACTGCTTCTTTGTTAACTGGCCTTGATTCAGATCAATTTACTTAAAATCAGGAAAAAGAGTGGTCAGTTTCGATAACCAATTTATAAAAATAAAGTAAAATTGCCTCACTTGAACCTGATGTTTGTCCCTATCATAATGATAATGCATTAAAGTCTTGCCGAAAAGGGGGTGGCCATTTAGATTATAAGTAGTTATTGGTTTTATAAAAGACCGGCCCTTTATTAAGGTGGGATTTGTTTACAGGTTGCCACTACTTGTTGAGAAATTACTATTGTTACAGATATGAATTTTTTATTTATTCTTGCAGCTTACATGGTTGGCGCCGTTCCTTTTGGTCTTCTGTTCGGAAAACTGGTCGGAACGGATGTCCGTCAGTCCGGCAGCAAAAATATAGGCGCGACCAATGTTAGCCGTTTGTTAGGTAAAAAAATGGGCGCTGTCACTTTGGTCTGTGACGCGGGAAAGGGTTTTGTTCCCATGTTCTGCGCCAGGGAAATGGGTGCAGGCGGAGATATTGTCCTGCTCTGTGGCGGGGCGGCTTTTCTCGGCCATCTTTATTCGGTCTATCTCGGATTTAAGGGTGGAAAAGGAGTGGCCACGGCCTTGGGCGTTTTTATTTACCTTAATCCCCTGGCCGTCCTGGTCGGAGTTGGGATCTTTGCCGCAAGTGTTGCCCTGTCCGGCTTTGTGTCCCTTGGGTCACTTCTCACAACTGCGCTCATGCCGCTCATTCTTCTAGTGCTTCATGGCTCCGTTGGTCAGATTCTGCTTGCCGTTTTTATTGCCTTGCTGGTCTGGATCAAGCATAAGGAAAATATTATTAGACTTCTCAATCATCAGGAAGAAAGCTGGAAAAAGAAATGACAAAAAAACAATGGCAGGAAATTATCGCAGCCAGGGATCTCTTGGGTCTTGAAGAGAAGGCAACGCGTGCCGAGATTAAAAAGGCTTATCGGCGCATGTCGAAAAAGCACCACCCGGACTTGGTCTCAAAAAACAAGCCAGGTGATAATTCACAGATCGAGATGCACCAGATTATTTCAGCATACGAAGTTTTACTTGATTATTGCGAGAGTTTCCGTTTTCCGCTGACCATGGAAGATCCGGACAGCCTTGATGGGGAAGATTGGTGGATGGACCGGTTCGGGCAGGATCCGTTGTGGGGCAAAGGCAGCGTATAGCGATAGTTGGCAAGAGAAAGAGGCTTGGGGCGACTGTCTTTTTCAAAAAAGATTAAAAAAATAAAGCGGCAGGAGAGGCAATTTTTTTCGGCTGACTTAAAAGGGTATTTTATTTTGAGTCAGCCTTTTTGTTTTTTTATCAACCATAGGTGTGAGTGCCTAAAACACACTTTACGTCAAATTTTTCTTCAACCATTTTCTTGAATTTTTCAAAATCATGGTTTTTGCACATGGGCTCTGCCCCAACCATGCAGTTGCTCAAGTGCACCGCGTCAATGTCCACATTTTTTTTCACCATGCCGATATTGGCAATTGTTGCCCTGCCTGGACATTCGCATTTAAGATACCCGACAACTCTGGGATCGTCATAGTCGGCAAATGGACCGTTTTTCTCATTCACGGCCTTCAGGCATTTAAACTCACCCGGACAGCCATACCCCTGATCCATGTACGAACCGCAACCAATTAGAAGAATATTCTTCATCTAGTCCCTCCTCTGTTTCTGTGGATGAAAATGACAGTCGTCGCCCCGGCCCCTTTACTTTTTCCCATTCCTGCCGAATGAATCCAAGTCAAAGATGATTTTTCTGGTTAGCATAACATCCGGCCTGAGTCAATCTTCATGAGTCATGAGAGTCGGAATTTAATGATTAAAAAGGATCTTTCGAGGAATCTGATTTTTTGTTTGATTTATTGGAGAGGAGAAGTTTTTTCGAAAAAAGAGTACTTTTTGCTTGACTTAGTAATAATTACTACTATATTTAATTTTAAATTTTCAGACATTATTTTATAAAAAATAAACGTATTAAAAATAAGGGAGACGAAGAAAATGGCGTGTAAAAAAAAATGTGGCAGCGGAGCGCTGAGCGACAAGCAACGCGAGGTTCTTGAAGCGTTTTCAAAATGTGATGCTGCCTGTGGCGGCAAGGATATTGCCGGAGTAACCAGCTTGGAGGCCAAGCAGGTGAGCTGTCAGATTACGGCTCTGAAGAAAAAAGGATATGTGGCAAGCCCTGTACGTTGTAAATATGAAATTACAGATGAAGGAAAAAACGCTCTGGCGTAAAGGAAAACAGTAATGAATGATTTACAGGGTACTCAAACCGAAACCAACCTGATGACGGCTTTTGCCGGTGAGTCCCAGGCTCGCAATCGTTATTCTTTTTTCGCCAAAAAGGCCAAGAAAGAGGGCTTTGTCCAGATTGCCGCAATCTTTGATCGAACCGCCGAGCAGGAACGGGCCCACGCCAAAACCCTTTTCAAACTGCTGAAAGGAGGAAATGTTGAGATTAAAGCCTCCTTTCCGGCCGGCACCATCGGCTCCACCCTGGAAAACCTGGAAGCTGCTGCAGCTGGCGAAGAGCATGAATACAACGAAATGTACCCGGAATTTGCTGCGATCGCCAAGGAAGAAGGTTTTCCGGTTATCGCCTGCATTTTTACCGCCATTGCCAAGGCGGAAAAGCAGCACGCGAAACAGTACCGTGATTTTATAGATAATATTAAAAGTGGCAAGGTCTTTAAGCGTGATGAAGGCGTTACCTGGTACTGTACAAAATGCGGTTACCTGCATGAAGGCAATGAGCCGCCGAAAAAATGTCCGGCCTGTGCTCACCCCAAGGGCTATTTTGAGCTGTTGGCTGAAAACTGGTAAAAAAAATAAGGAATTTCCCGTTTTTTTTCAAAATTGACCGGGATTTTCCGCATCCAAATAACAGGTGGAAAAGCATGAAAAAAGTACTGGTTGCCTATTACAGCCGTAAAGAGCATACCGAACAAATGGCAAAATATGTTGCCGAGGGAGTGCGGATCGGCGGCTGCGATGCCGATGTCCAGCGGCTCTCTGAATTCAAGTCTCCAAAAGACCTGAAAGACTATGACGGTTACATTTTTGGTTGTCCCACCTATCACCGGGACATGACTGAAAACATGAAACGTTTTCTCTTCCTGGCAGATGAGGCGGATCTGTCCGGCAAGGTGGGTGGTGCCTTTGGCTCATCTACCCATTCCGGCGAGGCTCCTGGGTTCATTTTTGACACCATGGATTTTGCCCTGCGGATGAACATGACCACGCTTGGGCCGTTTAAGCTGAAGGAAGACGATATCGAACAGGAAATGCGGGCCTGTCAGGATTACGGCAGGTCGGTCAGTGAAATGTTGACCGCATGAACATGGATGTTCATGAGAGAAAGCTACATTTATCCCCGGATAAATAGAAGATGTTTAATGCCCTTTGGGCAGAAACGGAGGAATTATTATGGCGGCACAACCTGAAGAAATCTATCAATGTCAGACACCGAACTGTGGTTTTATCTATAATCCGGACAAGGGTGACCGTAAGGGTAAGATTCCAAAAGGCGTTGCCTTTGCCGATCTTCCCGATGACTGGCGCTGTCCTATCTGCGGCGGGACCAAGAAGGCCTTCAAACCCCTTGCCGGTCCGGGATCAGCTGCGGAAGCAAATAAATAATCAGCATAATATCAATAATAATTTTAAGGAGACACGAATATGAAAACATACGTTTGCGGTGTTTGCGGTTACGAATATGATCCTGCAGCCGGAGATCCGGACAACGGCGTAAAAGCCGGAACTTCATTTGATGATGTGCCGGACGACTGGTGTTGTCCTGTCTGCGGCGCAGGCAAGGACGCATTTGAAGAAGCATAAGACAATACACCATCCGGCCTCATTCTGGGCCGGATGGTGTTGCTGTTTGAACCACGAATGAATACCAATAAACACGAAAAAATTAGTGTAAGTTAGTGTCTATTCGTGGTTTTTTTGTTGGCGGGCAACCGAGTCAATTCTGAGCAGCCCGCCGGAATTTTCTGTAAATCGAAGTCAGGAGATTAAAATGAACAAAGTTGTTTTTTTTGCCTTTCGAGGTGATCCAATGTGTTTTGTCCATGTGTTGCTCAACAGTCTGGATATGGCTGAAAAAGGCATGGCGGGAAGAATTGTCATTGAAGGTGAGGCCGTAAAAATTGTTCCTGAAATGGCCAAAGCCGGACATTTTCTTAATCAGCTTTACACCAAGGTCAAGGAAAAAGGCCTCATCGATGGAGCATGCCGGGCCTGTTCAAATAAACTGGGCGTGGTTGAAGCCATCGAGGCGGAACAAATTCCTCTAATCGGTGAAATGTCGGGCCATCCCGCTATGTCGGAATATGTCGAAAAAGGGTATACTGTTCTTACTTTCTAATTCCCCCTCCCTTTCCGCTCCCGCCAGCCAAGCCTCCTGTCCGTCTCCTCTTCATCTTCTGTAAGAATAACCCGGCAAAAACAGGAAAAATAAAGGGGTTCTTTTTTGCTTTTTATTGACACCTGGGGAGATGCTTCTTAGTCCCTTAGAAATTATTTTCGTGTTATTTATGGCAAGAAATTTAAAAATTTATTTGAAATAAACAAGTTCCCTCTACTGTTAAGGGACTTATCCTGAAAAAACTGATGTTGTATTCCACTTTAGCACTTTAGTGGGTTAGGTCTTATTATATAGACTTATCTTCGATAATCAGTGAAAAAAATTCTCAAAGGAGAGCCGTCATGAAACTCGGTATGGTAGGACTTGGCAGGATGGGAATGAACATGGCCCGCAGGTTGCTGCAGGGCGGGCATCAGATCGTGGCTTTTAATCGTAGCCCGGAAAAAACCGAAGAAATCATGAAAGAAGGCGCGGAGGGCAGCTTTTCCCTCCAGGAACTTGTGGACAAGCTCGAATCTCCCAGGATCGTCTGGTTGATGCTGCCGGCCGGAAAACTGGTTGATGATCATGTTGACAAACTGAAAAAACTCCTTGCACCGGGCGATATCATTGTCGAGGGCGGCAACAGCAACTATCATGACGATATTCGCCGTTCTGCCGATCTTCTTGATGGTGGAGTTCATTATGTGGATGCCGGCGTGAGCGGCGGCATCTGGGGACTGAAAGTCGGTTATTGCACCATGGTGGGCGGTGAACGGAATATTTTTGAATTCCTGGAGCCGGTTTTCAAGACCCTGGCGCCGCCGGATGGTCATCTCTACTGTGGCCCGGCCGGGGCCGGCCATTTTGTCAAAATGATTCATAATGGTATTGAATACGGTATGATGCAGGCCTATGGCGAGGGCTTTGCCCTGCTTGAGGCCTCGCCCTTTGCCGATTCTCTTGACTTTGGTGAGGTGGCCCGACTCTGGAACCAGGGCAGCGTGATTCGGTCCTGGCTCCTGGAGCTTCTGGAAGATGCCTTTGCCAAAGATCCCAAACTTACGGAAATCATGGGCTATGTTGATGATTCCGGCGAGGGACGGTGGACCGTGGAGCAGGCCATTGACAGCCGAGTGGCCGCCCCGGTCATTACCATGGCCCTGTTTCAGCGTTTTCAGTCCCGCAATGAAAATTTGTTTGAAAACAGGGTGCTGGCCGCCCTGCGCCGTGAGTTTGGCGGCCATGAGGTTAAGAAGTCGTCGTAGTGGAGGAAAATGTCATGGAATCAAGTTATATCAAAGGAAAAGCCTGTAACCTGGATAACATCTGTGATTGCCTGACCGTTGGCGATCTTGATCCCTGCACCATTGTCATCTTCGGAGCTTCCGGCGATCTGACCGCCAGAAAACTTATTCCCGCCCTCTACCGGATGTTTGTCAACGACAGTCTGCCCCAGCCGGTGAGCATTGTCGGCTGTGCCCGGACGGAATTTTCCGGTGAGAGTTTTCAGGAAAGTCTGAGAGAGGCCTGCGTCAGCGCCAATACGGCAGATATGGACCTCTGGCCCGAGTTTGCTTCCCATCTTTTCTACCATCGCATCAGCTATGATTCAGAAACATCCTTCCTCGAACTGGCAGATTTTTTAAGAGATCTGGATCAAAAAAGAGGGACAAAAGGAAATCTTATTTTCGACTTGGCCCTGCCGCCGACCCTGTACCCAATGGTTGCCGAAATGACAGGTAGGGCCGGCCTTTCCCGCCAGTTTGAAAATGGCCGTGGCTGGTCCCGAATCGTGGTGGAAAAACCATTTGGCCGTGACCTGAAAACCGCCCTTGAGCTTGATCAAACCCTGCATGAACATTTCCAGGAAAAACAGATCTTTCGCATTGACCATTACCTGGCCAAGGAAACGGTACAGAATATTCTGATGTTTCGTTTTGCCAATGCCATTTTTGAACCGGTCTGGAATCGAAGCCATATTGATTCTGTCGGGATTATCGCCGCCGAACAGCTCGGAGTGGAGAACCGGGCCGGTTATTATGAGCAGGCCGGTGTTATTCGCGACATGTTCCAGAATCACATGCTGCAGCTTATGTCCCTTATTGCCATGGAACCTCCCTCCCATTTTGAGGCGGAACGGGTCAGAGACGAGAAGGTGAAGCTGTTCCGCGCTATCCGTCCCTTTCAACGTCATGAGCATGAGGTCATTCTCGGCCAATATGGCTCAGGCGTCATTGACGGCAAAAAGGTTGCGGCTTACCGCCGGGAACCGGGAGTCGCTGCCGGATCACTCATCCCCACCTTTGCCTTGATGCGTCTGCAGGTGGAGAACTGGCGCTGGCAGGGCGTGCCGTTTTATCTTATTTCCGGCAAAAGACTGGCCCGCAAGGAAACCAGGATCGTCATCCAGTTTAAGGAGGTCCCCCATACCATGTTCAGGAATGTCATTGGCAGCGAGATTATTGCCAATCGGCTGGTTCTGGGGATTTATCCGGAAGAGGCCATCAGCCTGACCTTCCAGACCAAGAATCCAGGCTCAAAGGTTTGCCTTCGTTCCATGACCATGGATTTTAAATACCAGGATTATTACAATGGGGTTGCCCTTGAGGCCTATGAAAAGGTGCTCCTTGACTGTATCCTTGGTGATCACATGCTCTTCTGGCGCCAGGACGGGGTGGAACAGGCTTGGCGATTGCTGACGCCGGTGCTCAATGAATGTGAACGATGTCGGGGACGGGAGCAGCGTCTTTATCCCTATGCGGCCGGCAGTTGGGGGCCGGTGCCTGCAAGACCATGGCTTGATAAAATTATTGCTTAAGTGATAATACAAATTTATTGACAATTGTTCCTGTTATGCGCATACTGGGAACAGGAGGTGCGGTTATGAGCAAAGCACGATTAAATATCAGTATGGATGATGACCTGGTGGATTTCATCAAAATCTATGCCCGGGAAAATCGGACAACAGCCGCTGAAATTTTCACCCAGTTTATTTTATCACTGAAAAGACGCTCTCAGGGGGATCCGATGGACATTATCTTTGCCAATCCTGATTTCCAGCAAGCTTTAATGGACACCCAGGTTCGTCTGAAAAATGGCACAGTCCAGTGGCATTCGTTTGACGAAGTATTTGGCGCCTGATGGATGGAAGCGAAATTTGAAAAGGCCTTCTTGAAGGCTGTTAAAAAACATGCCTCAATCAAGAAGGATATTGAAAAGAAGGTCCGTCAGATCATGGCCCATCCCATTGAACTCGGCGAACCTCTGAAGGGAAATTTTCGTGGCTATTATTCATGCCCTGTGCGGCGGAATTTTATTATCATCTACCTTTACTGCGAAGTTTGCCGCAAGAAAAGAGACAATGAGTTAGTCGCCTGCCTCGACTGTGAAACAACGCCGGATGCGACCATTAAATTTGTCCTGCTTGGTCCCCATGATGCGGCCTACGGTATTTAGATAAATAAACACCGGACTGGTCAGTCAGTGTCGGCATCAATGATCCATTTCTCTTCATGCGTCCCCAGATAGGTCGTCTCTCCGACCAGCACGGCGCAACATACCGCTTATTTCGCTGTACAGTTACTAAAACAGGAAAATTCCCATGCCCAGAGACATCCCGGTCGGCAACGGTTCCTTGCTGATCAATTTTGACGCAAATTATCAGCTGCGCGACATTTACTATCCCTATGTGGGCCAGGAGAATCATACCACGGGCCAACCCTGCCGCTTCGGGGTTTGGGTGGATCAGAAGTTTCGCTGGCTCGATGATCCCGGCTGGCAGAGGAGTCTTAAGTACCTTGATGACAGCCTGATCACTGAGGTTGAACTTTTTCATCCCGATCTGAAGCTCAAACTTATTTGTCACGACGCGGTTGATTTTCACGTCAATTTGTATCTGAAAAAAATTATTGTTCATAATCTTGCGGCTCGAAAGCGGCAAATCAGGCTCTTTTTCGGTCAGGATCTGCGGATCGCCGGTCATGCCGTGGGCGATTCGGTTTTTTATGAACCCGAGAACCGGGTTATTTTTCATTACAAGGGAAAGAGATGGTTTCTGATCAATACCGCCCAGGGCATCACGGGTCAATGTCAAATGGGACTCGATCAATGGGCCGTGGGCGTCAAGGAGGTTGGGGATAAAATCGGTACCTGGTTTGACGCCGAGGATGGTGAACTGTCCGGCAATCCCGTGGCCCAGGGCAGTGTCGACTCAGTTGTTGCCCTTCATCTTGAAGTGCCGGCCGGATCAAATCGCGAGGGGTGGTACTGGATCTGCGTGGGAGAGGATTATGAGCAGGTGACGCGGATCCAGAAAAGTATTTGCGAGAAGGGCGGGGCTGAGCCTTTTCTGGTCCGTACCCGGGACTACTGGCGTCTCTGGGCCAACAAGGAAAAAGACGATCTCAGCGGGCTGCCGGAGAACATCGCCGCACTTTATCGACGCAGCCTGCTGGTCATCCGCACCCAGATTGACAACCACGGCGCAATACTAGCGGCCAATGATTATGATATTGCCGATTTCAATCATGACACCTATTCATACATGTGGCCCCGTGATGGAGCCCTGGTAGCCTCCGCCTTGATTGATGCCGGCTACTCGGAGATTTCCCGGCGTTTTTTCAGGTTCTGTCATCAGGCCATCACCAGGGAAGGCTACCTTCTCCACAAGTATAATCCGGACGGTTCCCTGGCCTCCTCCTGGCATGGCTGGTATCAGAACGGCGAGAAGCAGCTGCCCATTCAGGAGGATGAAACCGCCCTTGTCCTCTGGGCGCTCTGGCGTCATTTTGACCGCTCACGGGATATTGAATTCATTAAACCCCATTACCGGGGCCTGGTTATCCGGGCCGCAAACTGGATGCTCGACTATCGTGATCCGGAAAGTGGTTTGCCCCTGCCGTCCTGGGATCTCTGGGAAGAGCGGCGCGGAGTGCACGCCTGGACCGTGGGAGCGGTCTGGGGTGGCCTGGATGCTGCCGCCAGGTTTGCCGAAGCCTTTGGCCAGCTCAATCAGGCGGAGAAATACCGCCAGGCGGCCCAGCAAATCAAAGAAGCAGCAGAGGAGATTTTCTGGCGGCAAGATCTCGGTCGTTTTGTCCGCACGGTCAACCGAAACGGCAGTGGAGACTGGGAGCAGGATTTGACTCTGGATGCTTCCCTTATGGGTCTCTGGTATTTTGGCATGTTCCCGGCCGATCATGAGAAAATACGGGCCACCATGGAGGCCGTGAAGGAACGATTATGGGTCAAAACAAAGGTGGGCGGCCTGGCCCGCTATGAGGATGACTATTACCATCAGGTGTCCGATGATGTGGCCAATGTGCCGGGTAATCCCTGGTTTGTCTCCACTCTCTGGCTGGCCCAGTGGCTCATTGCCATTGCCGAAAGTCGAAAAGATCTGAACCAGTCACTGGAAATCCTGAACTGGGCCACGGCCGGAACATTGTCCAGCGGCATTATGGCCGAGCAGATTCATCCCTACACCAACGCACCATTATCCGTCAGCCCTCTGACCTGGAGCCACGCGACCTTTGTCAAAACCGTCGGTGAATATCTGCAGCGTTATGGGGAGCTGAAACGTCAGGGGTAGTCTGAATAAAAAATCATGATCCGGAAAAGACGATCCGGGGTTAGGATTATGAACGGGAAGAGAGATATCGGTGATGTCGCTTAAATTAAGGGAATTCTTTAACGCTTAAGATTGCCAAAGTTCATCTTCACCGAAGAATGATAAAATGAGCAGAAATTTGGATCATGTAAGGTTAATAGGTTTCTTGTTATCCGGTCGATAATGAATGATATCAGGCTGGAAACTGGCTTATATGGTTGAAATTCCGTTGTCAACATTTAAACTTTGTGTAGATATCAAGAAACTTGATACTAACTTGTTATGCACTGAGGCAAAAAATTATGAACAACAAGGAATATAAGCCTTCTTTTAAATGGTGGTTAATTTCAATTATTTTGGCTTCTGGGTTAGGCTCAGGTTTATCCACTTACGCCATTGATAAGTTCAAAGAAATAACAGCACAAGATGCCAACATGAAGATAGTTGAGGTAGCCCGTGTAGGGCGGATTAGCGAAGCGTAATCCGCCGTATGTGAATGGAATATCGATGTTGCCAGGATTCAACAAACCATGCCGGATTATCGACGAAATCGCATTGAAGGTGGTTGTTACTTTTTT
>JAYEPA010000034.1:0-10770 GCA_034723545.1 Thermodesulfobacteriota bacterium
CCATTGACCGCATGCATATTGATGATCCCGTGGGCGCAGTTTCCGTCCATGGCGTCAACGGCGCCTGGGGAACGCTTGCGGCCGGTCTCTTTAATATGGGCGGCACCAGCGGGACGATCATTATGACTCAGTTGATTGGAATCGGAGCCTGTTTTGTCTGGGCGTTCGGTATGGCCTTCATTATCTTCAAGGTTATTGACATGACAGTGGGGCTTCGGGCCAGCAAGGAAGACGAGATGATGGGTGTGGATGTCAGTGAGCATGGCGCCAACGCCTATCATGATTTTCAGGTTATCTAATGGAAGGTAAATTTGCCCCGGCCTGGCCGGGGCTATATTAATACATCTTGAAACAGGAGAAGAAGATGAGAAAAAGATTATTTGAATTTGGCAATTTAGTTCTGGCAGGCGCATTATGCACTTCCATTGCTGCAACACAGGCCTTGGCCGAGGAGGAAAAACCCTCCGCTGATCTGACTGTCGGCTTTTACAGCCAGTATATCTGGCGCGGCTGGGAACTGAGCAGGGACAGTCTGGTGATACAGCCGTCAATGACGGTTTCCTATAAGGGGTTTTCGGCGAATGTCTGGGGAAATCTTGACACGGATCAGAACGAATATTTTGGCGATGAAACCAGTAACTGGAATGAAACGGACTTTACCCTCTCCTATGACGGTTCTGTCGATAAGGTTAGTTATACCCTCGGGTATATATACTACGACTTGGAAGGAGCTGAAGATACCCAGGAATTTTACGCCGGTGCCAGTCTGGACATCCTCCTGGCTCCAACATTGACTGTTTACCGTGATACCGACACCTCTCCCGGTTGGTATATCAGCTTGGGGGTTTCCCACTCCTTCCCGGTGACGGAAAAGTATTCTTTGGATCTTGGTCTTCAGGTCAGCTATTGGGATGTCGACGATGAGAGCACCTATGCCGATCCTGATGATTCAGGAGATGCGTACAGTAATTTTCATGACGGCATCCTCTCCGCTGCCATGAGTTTTCCAGTCGGCGAGTATTTTACCATTACGCCCGAACTCTATTATGTCTTTCCGTTGAGCGATGACGCCGAGGACTTTATGGAGGATGAAAGCGTCTCCGGTGATGACGATGACTTTATTTACGGCGGTGTTTCAGTAAGCTTTGCTTTTTAATTCGGCTATTATGCCGTAAGGCCATTTCCCAGGCGTCCGGGGTTGGTCCCGGACGCTTTCTTAGTAAGCGTTCACCAGAGACTATGAATCACAGTAACCACGGGATTGTAACCGTTTGCCGGCGCACCCCAAGGGCACTTTCTGCGGGGCGCTTCATCTTCGTTGTATGGGACTGGGCAGCATGCTAATGCTATGTAAGCAGGCCAGGTAAGCGAGTATGCGAGACTCCGAAATGGGCGAAGACGGGGTGCTGGTGAACGGTTACTGAGCATTTACACTTTTTCTAAATAAAAAAATGATAGAGATAGCCGTTTTTCAACATGTCTGGTGGGAAGGGCCGGGAAAGTATTTCAGGCAGGCTGCAAAAAGATGCCGGGTGAAACTGAATATCATTAAGGTCTGGCAGGAAGAGATTCCCAGCCTCAGTTCCGCAGATGGACTGATTATCCTTGGCGGCGGCCCCAATGTTGACCAGGAAGACGAGTTTCCGTTTCTGCACCATGAGAAAGAGGTTATTCGTGCCTGGCTTGAAAGAGATAAACCATGTATGGGTATCTGTCTGGGACATCAGCTCCTGGCTGAAATACTGGGGGGACGGATTGGCCCCAACTTTTGCCACAGTATCGGTTTTGTTGAGGGTCATCTGACCGCGCAGGGCCGAAAACATCCCATCTTTCAGGGGATTGATGTTACCCTTCCACTGTTCAAGTGGCATGGCTTTGCCGTGATTCCGCCTGTTCCCACTCATTTGGAGATCCTGGCCACCTCGGCGGAATGTCAGGTTGAGGCCTTTACTGTTGACGGCAGGCCGCACATTGTCGGTGTCCAATTTGATAATCATGCCGCCTGCCCTGCTGATGTGCGTGACTGGCTTGAGAAAGATTCGGCCTGGCTCGGTTTTGTTCGCGGCGAAAATTTCGATTCAGCCCATATTCTCACCCAGGCAAAAAAATATGAAAAAACTACACAACATCATTTCCGGCAATTTTTTGAAAATTTTATTAAGATGCTTGCTGAAATGAGTTGATTTTCATCTTTTCACCCTTGAAACGTTAACAGAGAAAACAGGTATCCGGCAATATGAGTCATCATCAGGCTAATATGTTTCTTTTTCTGGACGAGACCGGCCCTTTTGCCGCTGCAGAGGATCCATTGCCCGGCAGCCGGTTTTCTCCCCAGGCGCGTGAAATGACCGCCCGGCTGGGGCGCGGCGAGATGGCCACCAAATACCGCAATTTTCGCAACCAGATTTTTGAGTTTCTCGATGTCCGTTCGTTTGGCGAGATAAAAAAACTCCTTGGCTGCCGGGAAAAATGGCCTGAAATCGACCGGCGGGCCTATCTGCTGCTGGGCAACATGTTCGGGATCAAAGGGACGGAGCGGGAGATCATCGCCACGGTCAATAATTATTCGCGGACAGCGGACGGGGTGATTCGTTATCTGCGTAACAAGGTGTTGGCCGGTTACAGTTCCCATGTCGAGATGACCAATGAGATCGATGCAATCAGCAGTCCTATTGAGCTTCTGCTCATTGTTTTTAATGATCACTATCACCAGAAGGCCCGCTTTGAGGCAAAACGGAAACTGGTTTTGATGAGCCTTGCAGGCTCCATTGATCAGCGGGAACGGGAGACCGATATTGAAAATAAATTTACCCGTTTTCTCGAATTTTTAAATGAGTATGTTTGGAGCCGGGAGGCAAAAATCGGTGAGCTGGAAATTGTATATCTGTTCAGTAAACATGAGAAAGAAAATTTTACCTGCCTGTCCTACGACATCATCAGCCGCAAGGAGGCCGAGCAGATCCAATTGAAATCGGGAGAGAAGCTGACTCTTCTGAAGCGGCGGCGTTTTTCTTACAACGGCAGAAAGATTCCCATTTATGTCTCAATCCGCAAGAAACCGCCCGAGGCCAAGGTCCTGAAGCTGCTCAGGAAAGGAGAGGAGAATCCGGCCGTGGCCGTGGATGATGAGTTGGGTCTCATGGGAGTTCTGGAAACGCCCCAGCAAATAAGAATTTTTCAGCAGCACCTGACCAGCAGCGCCATTGCTGCTAATTCTTTCATGGCCCTGGAAGATATTTCCGATTCCCTGACCGGGGGCAAACATGTGGCCAGGAA
This sequence comes from Thermodesulfobacteriota bacterium, assembly GCA_034723545.1. Classification (GTDB taxonomy): domain Bacteria; phylum Desulfobacterota; class Desulfobulbia; order Desulfobulbales; family SURF-16; genus JAGHCC01. Next base: position 3,277 of record JAYEPA010000034.1, read on the forward strand.
TATCGGCAGTTCGTCGAAAACAGCCATGCTTAAATTTTTTGCCCGCCTTGGCGGTATGCGGGTGGAGTTTATTGTTCATACCTACGAGAGCTATCTGAATTATTTTTATCAACGGGATGTCTCTCATGACGAGTATGAGGTGAAGCGTATTTTTGACAGCGGCGTGGCAGAGTTGCTCTTTCCCAGGAGTATTTATTTGCTGGATATGAAGAAAATCCGCGACAGGCAGCTTAGTTGTTTTCGCAGGCAGATTGAGGAGTTTCTGTGATGCGGGAATCCCCTAAGACCCTGCCACCGTTTGTGATCAATCTTTTTTTTGTGATTGGTCTTGTTTCGGCCCTGTCCTTCCGGCTTTTGGTCGGCGTTAAAGAGTTGCGGCCCGAACTGTTCCGGTCTGTCTGGTATGTGGGTGTTATCGGTTATATTCTCTTTTTTTCATTCAGGTACTCCATCACCCGTAAACGCAAAAAAGCAATCAGAGATTTTGACCTGATCAGCAAGGTGAAGCAGGGCGGCGAGCTTTCTGCCGCTGACCGGCAGGTGGTGGCCTACCTGCTCTCATCTCTTGAAAAATCACGGGAGAATCTTAACTATCTTTTCATCTTTGCCACTTCCGGCCTGGCCATTCTTTTTGATCTTTTTTATTGAAGGGGCAGCGGCATGAAAGGACTCATTGACAGCACCCTGCGTGAAGGCGGACAAACTCCTGGAGTTTTCTTCTCCCTTGATGAAAAAATAAGTATTGCCGTGCTTCTGGACCGGATCGGCATTGAAGAGATCGAGCTTGGCGTCGCGACGGTTTCCGACCCGGATCTGTCTCTATTGATGCGGGCCTGCCGCGAAAAAAGAATAACCTCCCGCCTGGCCCTCTGGTGCCGCTGTGTGGACGCTGATATCCGCCATGCCGCCCAACTTGACCCGGATGTCATCTCCCTGTCTATTCCCGCCTCGGATCTGCATATCACTCAAAAGTTTGGCCGCAGCCGGAGCTGGGTTCTTGAAACTCTGGCTCGCTCTATACAAACGTCCCTTGAGTTGGGGGTGAAAATAGTCTCGGTGGGACTGGAAGACGGAACCAGGGCGGATCGGGCTTTTCTGAACGAGCTTGTTCGAACAGCAGCCCGATCCGGCGCGGCACGGGTGCGGCTCGCCGATACTGTCGGCATCGCCGGTCCGGCAATGATCAGCAGCCTGGTGGGCAGAATCAAAAAGAGTTGTTCTTTGGAGATCGGCGTCCATACCCATAATGATTTCGGCATGGCCACGGCCAACGGCATTGCCGCTTTGGAGGCCGGGGCCCACTGGGCCGACGCCACGGTGCTCGGTTTGGGAGAGCGGGCCGGCAACAGCCGTCTTGAGGAAATGGCCGGCTACCTTGCCTTGAAAAGCGGTGACAACCGCACCTATAAAACCGAATACCTGCGTCCCCTCTGCCTGGCAGTCGGCCGGGCCTCCGGCCGAATAATTTCTCCCCATCATCCCCTGGTGGGAGAATCCATTTTCACCTGTGAAACAGGCCTCCACCTCCAGGGGCTGGTCAGAGATCCCGCAACCTATGAGCCCTATGATCCTGAACGGGTTGGCGGTCGCCGAAGGTTGCTGGTTGGCGCAAAGGCCGGAAAAAGGGCTGTCCAAGACCGGTTGCATGCCCTGGGGTGCAGCCTGCCCGAGGATGAAATGGAAAGGGTTGCTACCCTTGTTCGTCGTCAGGCCAGGCTAAGCAAAAGATCCCTCCATGATGAAGAGATACTGGCCATAGCAAACGCCTGACAGGATATTCATTCCTTGCGGAACTGTCCGGGAGCAGCTGTTCAAAACGTGTCCGGTCTTTTCAGCCCCATTTTTTTGATCTTGTAACCAATCTGGCGCTGGGTCAGGCCCAGTTCCCTGGCCGCCCTGGCCTGAATCCAGCCATGCCGTCTCAAGGCTGCTTCGATTTCAGATCGTTCAATGTCTTTTAAAGACATTTTTGAACTTTTCCCGCCGGCCAGCAGCAGGTCGGGTTCGGAAAAAGACGCCTCAGCCGGAACAGCCTGTTGCGGCATGTTCAGAATATGATCCGGTAAATCCTCAATGCGCAGCAGGCCGCCGTCGTTTAAAATCACCAGCCGTTCCACCAGATTCTGCAATTCCCGCACATTACCAGGCCAGTTGTAATGAACGAGAAAGTCGAGAACTTTCTTTGTCAGCTTGACATCCCGTTCATTTCTCTTGTTGCTTGATCTCAGGAAATGATCCAGGAGCAGGGGAATATCCTCCCCTCTTTCGCGCAGGGGTGGCAGAATGATCGGCACCACATTCAAGCGGTAGTAGAGGTCATTGCGGAATGCCCCATTTGTCACCGCCTCCTCAAGACTAACATTTGTTGCGGCAATGAACCGCACGTCCACCCGCAGGGTCCGGGTGCCCCCCAGCCGCTCAAACTGGCGCTCCTGTAAAACGCGCAAAAGCTTGGCCTGAAGGGGAAGGGGAAGTTCGCCGATTTCGTCGAGAAAAAGCGTACCTTTGTCAGCCAGTTCAAAACGGCCGGGCTTGGTGGCTGTTGCCCCTGTAAAAGCCCCTTTTTCATGGCCCAGCAATTCACTTTCCAAGAGATTTTCAGGCAGGGCCGCGCAGTTAACCTTGATAAAGGGTTTGTCCTTGCGTGGACTGGCCTCGTGGATGGCCCTGGCCACCAGCTCTTTTCCGGTGCCGGATTCACCGAGAAGCAGGGCTGTGGCTCGGCTGGGGGCAATTTTTTCAATACTCCAGAAAATTTCCTGCATGGGTTTGCTCTGGCCGATCATGTAATGCCGGTTAAAGCGGCTGTGCAGCTCGGCCTTCAAACTTTTGTTTTCTTCCACCAAAACAGCCTCCTTGCGGCTGATGGCCCGCTGCAGGCTGAGAAATTGGGCGATCAGGGTGGCCAGCACGGAGAGAAAACGAATGTCCTCTTCAAAAGAGACGTCCACGTCAAAGAGGCGGTCAACGCTGAGGACGCCGACAGGCTTGCGGGCCAGGATCACCGGGACGCCGATAAAGGACAGGCCTTCCTTGCTGATTTTCGATCTGGCCTTTGTCCTGTTTAAAAAGAGAGGTTCATTCTGGATGTCCGGCACCACAAAGGGGGAGCAGGTCTGGAAGATCTGGCCGCAGATCCCTTCGTCAAGCTTGTACACTCCGCGCTGCTCTTCCTTTACCGTTAAGCCGTAGGAGGCCCGAATGGCCAGTTGTTTGCCGGAGCTGTCAAGAAGAACCAGGGTGGCCCGTTCCATCCGCAGGGTCTCGTGCAGAATGCGAAGGATCTTTGCCAGCGTCGTGTCAAGATGAACCGCCGCGCCGATCAGCTGGCAAATCTCGCTTAAGACCTGCAGTTTCAAAGCGTCAAGAGTGCTCTGCCCGAAAGAATGTGTTGGTGTCATAGTGTTCGCCCGTCTGTAGAGAATTTTTACCGTACAGTGACCATACCATCTTTTTTATAAAATACTACAAAAATGTAACAATATTTCCTTTTTGTCAGGATCCAGACAAAAAAATAAGGCCTGCTTACTCTGTTTTGATTTGTGTTTGTTTCGTAGCTTAACTAGCTAACCTTTTGAAATTTAAAAGAAAAAATTTTTATTATTGGTAGTGGCACCCCTTTTGCATTTTGAGGAGATCAACAGCTTGGCAGTCTTCTGTTTCCATCTCCTGTGATTCCCGTCACAGATTGCGGGAGATGGGGACACAGTTTGACTTCGAGTGAAAAAATAATACGAAATTGTAAAATTTGTTTATTCAGGATTGTTGCCGGTGAGGCCGGCACGCCTTTTATTCAACATCTCACCAGGAGGGCATCATGAGGAAAGTAGCAATTTATGGAAAAGGAGGAATCGGTAAATCAACCACCACCCAGAATACGGTGGCGGGACTTATTGAAATAGGTCGGAAAGTCATGGTCGTCGGCTGTGACCCCAAGGCGGACTCAACGCGTCTGCTGCTAGGTGGTCTGGCCCAGAAATCGGTTCTTGATACCCTTCGCGAGGAAGGTGAGGACGTGGAACTTGAGGATATCCGCAAAAAGGGGTACGGCGGCACCTGGTGTGTTGAATCCGGCGGCCCGGAACCGGGAGTCGGCTGCGCCGGTCGTGGAATTATTACTTCAATTAACATGCTGGAATCACTGGGAGCCTATGAGGAGAGCGAAGGACTTGATTACGCCTTTTATGACGTTCTCGGCGACGTGGTCTGCGGTGGTTTTGCCATGCCCATTCGCGATGGCAAGGCAGAAGAAATTTACATCGTTGTCTCGGGAGAGATGATGGCTATGTACGCCGCGAACAATATCAGCAAGGGTATCATGAAATTTGCCCAAACCGGAACAGTGCGTCTCGGGGGACTGATCTGCAACTCCCGCGCCGTGGATAATGAAAAGGAAATGATTGAGGAGTTTGCCAAGAAGCTTGGCACCAGAATGATCTACTTTGTCCCCAGGGATAACGATGTACAGCGTGCCGAGATCAACCGGAAGACAGTTATTGAATGGAAGCCGGATGTGCCGCAGGCTGATGCTTACCGTGGCCTGGCCAAGGCAATTGACGAAAATGATACGTTTGTCATACCCACGCCGCTTGAAATCGAAGAACTGGAACAGCTGCTCATGAACTACGGTCTCATGCAGGCCGCTTAATCATATATTACAATGCTGACTTTTCAGCTTTAGGGCTGATCTTTAAGATTTGCAAATTACTTTTTTTTCAACAGGTTGCAGACGGATGGCTAAGGGGTAAAGGGGAAATCCCTCTCAACCCATACATTTTACAGCCTCCGGTGCAGCCGCCTGGAAATATGGAGAAAAACAATGATGATTATGATCAGGGCTATTGTCAGGCCTGAAAAATCGGACGCAGTTCTTGCCGCTCTCATGGATGCGGGCTTTCCCGCCATAACAAAATATTCCGTGGCCGGACGCGGCAAGCAGCGCGGTATAAAAATAGGCGATGTCACCTATGATGAAATTCCCAAAATGATGCTCATGAGCGTGGTGAATGAAGAAGAAAAGGATTTCGTAATCGACACGATCATGAGCACGGCCCGGTCAGGGGAAAAAGGCGCCTTTGGCGACGGCAAGATTTTTATAAGCCCGGTTGAGGAAACCTATACCATCAGTTCCGGCATCAGGGAAGGCGGCGGGCCGGTCGAGGAGGCCGCGTCATGAAAGAAGTCATCGCAATTGTGCGAATAAACATGATGAACAAGACCAAACAGGCCTTGACCGATGCCGGCATCGATGCCTTTTTTGCCAGGGAAGCCCAGGGCCGGGGCAAGGGATTTGTAAACCCCAAGGTGCTCGAAGGCGCGGACCAGGGCTATGAGGAAGCAGCGGCAATGCTTGGCGAAAAAGGTAAACTCTACCCGAAACGTGTCGTTACGGTTGTTATCGAGGACGATCAGGTTGACAACGTGGTGGAAGAGATAATCAAGACAAACCAGACCGGTATGCCTGGCGACGGCAAAATATTTGTCATGCCGGTGTCCGGCTCCGTCCGTGTCCGCACGGGGGAGACGGGCCGCGATGCCATCGTCTGACAATAAGGAGAAAATCTAATGGCGACTATGAGTAAAAAAAAGTTTGTCCAGTGGGATCCCGCCGACGTCAAAAAGGAGCTTTTGTCCAAGTATCCTCCCAAGGTAGCGCGTAAGCGGGCCAAGCAGATCATGATTAATGAGGCCCTGGAAAACGAGACGCCGGAAATTACCGCCAATGTGCGAACCACACCGGGAATCATTACTATGCGCGGCTGTACCTATGCCGGCTGTAAGGGCGTTATCATGGGGCCGACCCGGGATATCGTCAATCTTGTCCACGGTCCCGTCGGCTGCAGCTTTTACGCCTGGCTGACCCGGCGCAACCAGACAGGGCCGGGGCCGGACGGTGAGAATTACATGAATTACTGCTTTACCACGGATATGCAGGATTCCGACATCATTTTCGGCGGCGAGAAAAAACTGGAAAAGGCGATCCAGGAGGTCTATGACCTGATGCGGCCCAAGTCCATCGGCGTCTTTGCCACCTGCCCTGTGGGGTTGATCGGCGATGATATCCATACCGTTGCGAAAAAGATGAAAGAAAAGTTCGGCGACTGTAACGTTTTTGCCTTCAGCTGTGAAGGTTACAAGGGGGTGAGCCAGTCCGCCGGCCATCATATTGCCAATAACCAGATTTTCAGGCATGTGGTCGGTGAAAACGATGAGGAAAAACCAGGCAAATATAAGATTAACCTGCTGGGAGAATACAATATCGGCGGTGATGGTTTCGAGATGGACCGTATCTTTAAAAAATGCGGCATCACCAATATCGCCACCTTTTCCGGCAATTCAACCTATGACCAGTTTGCCTCGTGTCACACCGCCGACCTGAACGCTGTCATGTGCCACCGTTCTATTAATTACGTGGCCGACATGCTGGAGACGAAATACGGTATTCCCTGGGTGAAGGTCAATTTCATCGGCTCGGAATCAACCGCAAAGTCACTCAGAAAGATTGCACGCTATTTCGATGACAAGGGGCTCATCGACCGGGTCGAGGCGGTCATTGCCGAAGAAATGCCGGCTGTTGAGGCGGCGCGAAAAGAGGTCCTGCCACGCACTGAAGGCAAGACCGCCATGATGTTCGTGGGCGGTTCCAGGGCCCATCATTATCAGGATCTCTTTAAAGAAATGGGAATGAAAACCATTTCTGCGGGCTATGAGTTTGCCCACCGGGATGATTATGAAGGCCGTCAAGTTCTCCCAAATCTCAAGGTGGATGCCGACAGCCGGAATATTGAAGAAATTCATGTTGAGGCTGACGAGACCCGTTACAATCCTCGCAAGACTCCGGAAGAGTTGAAGGCCCTGGAAGAGGCCGGCGTCAAGTTTAAGGAGTACGACGGCATGGCCCCGGATATGGATCAGGGGACTCTTGTCATTGACGATCTTAACCAGTATGAGGCGGAAAAACTGGTGGAACTCTTGAAGCCGGATCTTTTCTGCGCCGGGATCAAGGAAAAATTTTCCATTCAGAAGCTGGGTGTGCCCATGAAACAGCTGCACAGTTACGACTCCGGCGGACCTTATGCCGGTTTCAAGGGCGCAGTTAATTTCTATCATGAAATCGATCGTCTCGTGAACAGCAAGGTCTGGAGTTATATGAAGGCCCCCTGGCAGGAGAATCCCCAGCTCTCGGCTGCCTATGTCTGGGAATGAAAAACGTAACTATTCAGCGTATGTGAAAAATGTTACGAAAAACTAGGTCTGTAACTGTTCAGCAGTGCTCCAGATGTGCGCAAGCAGGCTGGTGAACTATAGCAGTCCTATGTGAATCAGCCTGATCGCGCACAGGTAAGCGTAGACTCCGGATGGGGTGCTGCTGAATAGTTACTGAAAAACAAGACTGAAGGCTGAAGGGGATTAGGTTGAAGGTGTTTTCTTCAGTCTTTAGTCTTCAGTCTTCAGCCTGACATCTAAAATAAGAGGTTGAGCAAAATGTTATTA
>JAYEPA010000034.1:10870-18826 GCA_034723545.1 Thermodesulfobacteriota bacterium
TGCTGAATAGTTACTGAAAAACAAGACTGAAGGCTGAAGGGGATTAGGTTGAAGGTGTTTTCTTCAGTCTTTAGTCTTCAGTCTTCAGCCTGACATCTAAAATAAGAGGTTGAGCAAAATGTTATTACGACATACACCGACAGAAATCACCGAGCGCAGCGCGGTGACCATCAATCCGGCCAAGACATGCCAGCCCGTGGGCGCCATGTACGCGGCCCTGGGCATCCACGGATGTCTGCCGCACAGCCATGGTTCACAGGGATGCTGCGCCTATCATAGAAGCGCGTTGACGCGGCATTACAAGGAGCCCATCTCCGCCGCCACCAGTTCGTTTACCGAAGGGGCTTCGGTCTTTGGCGGCCAGGCCAACATGCTCCAGGCCATTAACAATATCTTCACGGTTTACGACCCGGAGATTATCGCCGTTCATACCACCTGTCTCTCCGAGACAATCGGCGACGACCTGAAGCAGATCAGGATGAAAGCGATCAAGGACGGCAAGATCCCCGAGGGCAAGGAGATGATCAGCGCCTCCACCCCGAGTTATGTGGGGTCCCATGTGACCGGCTTTTCCAATATGGTCAAGTCCATGGCCATGATGGCCGAGCCCAAGGGCAAAAAGAACGGTAAGGTCAATATCATTCCAGGCTGGGTTGAACCCTGCGATATGGAGGAGATTAAGAGGCTGGCTGGTTTGGCCGGCGTCAAAACCATTGTCTTTCCGGATACCTCAGGCGTGTTGAACGCTCCCCTGACCGGGGAGTACAAAATGTTCCCAGATGGCGGCGTCACCGTTGACGAGCTAAGGTCTACAGGCGATTCCATCGGTACGCTGGCCCTGGGAGAATGGTGTTCGGCGGACGCCGCCCGCTGGCTGGACTCCAAGTGCAAGGTGCCGTGCAGCGTTCTTGACATGCCCTTCGGCCTCAAGGCCACGGACCGCTTCGTCGATGCCCTGCGCACGGTGGCCGGGACAACGATTCCCGAGGAAATTGCCGTTGAACGCGGCCAGCTCGTGGACCTGATTTCCGACATGCACCAGTATTTTTACCATAAGAAGGTGGCCTTGGTGGGCGACCCGGACCAGCTCATTGCCATGACCGAGTTTCTGGTCTCCATTGACATGTGTCCCATTCACATTGTCACCGGTACTCCGGGCAAGAAGTTTGAAAAGCGTATCAGGGAAATCACCAAGGATATGGAGTACGAGGTCAATGTCAAGGCCAAGGGCGATATGTTCCTGTTGCACCAGTGGATCAAAAACGATCCTGTTGATCTCCTCATCGGCAACACGTACTGCAAGTACATGGCCCGCGATGAAGATCTGCCCTTTATCCGCTGGGGATTTCCCATTCTTGACCGCCAGGGACATCAGTACTTTCCCACAGTGGGCTATAAAGGCGGACTCAGGCTCCTGGAAAAATTTCTGGAGGCTCTCCTGGACCGCAAGGACAGGGATGATCCGGAACAGAGTTTCGAACTCGTCCTCTGATGGTATAGGGATGAAGGTTTAAGGCTGAAGGGATAAGGAAAAAACTCATTAACCCTTCTACCTTCAACCTGCCTTCTTGAAAAGATCAATGATAACAATCTCATAGAAGTATGAGGGGCAAACTTTCAGATCAACCAGGTTGAGCTCAAGACAGGACCAGCCAATGAAAACATTTCCTTTCCCCAAGAAAGATCAAGACTGTGTGCCGGACAGCTCAAGGTCTGCCGGCCGACTTAATCTGCCGGTAGCGCCCCGCGCCAATGTCCGGACTAAATTTGCCTCCACGGGAGTTACCGCTGAGGCAATGATGCCGACCGAGGCTGCTTCCTGGCTCAATCATGCCCTGGAGCAGGGAATTTGTATTCAAAAGGTTGGTCTGGCCGGCCCGGGTGATGCCCTGGCTGATCCGGGCCCCGCCATTGAGACCCTGGGTTTGATCCGGGCGGAGCATCCCGAAATTGAATTGGGGGTTACCACCATGGGTTTAGGTGGTGAGCAGCATGCCGGCCTGCTTGCTGAAAACAGCGTCGGCGAGATCACCCTGCTGGTGGATGCTATTGACCCGGAGATGGTGAAAAAACTCTACGCCTGGATTCGTCCCGGCGCAAAAACACTTCCTCTGGACAAGACAGCCGGGATTTTGGTGGATGAGCAGGCCAGGGCTGTGAGCGCCTTTAAAAAGGCAGGTCTAAAGGTCAATATCAGAACCACGGTGTATGCCGGTCATAACGATGACCATATAGAAGAAGTTGCCGGATGTATGGCCGGGCTTGGCGCTGAAACCATGACAGTCGTTCCTTTTAAAGCGGTGAGCGAAGACCAGGACAGGTCCTGGGAGCCGGACAGGGAGCTGATGGCTGCTGTTCGCGAACAGGCGGCAAAACATGTGCAAGTTGTGGAGGTTTATGAAAAATCAGTGGCCGACATGATGGCTTTCAGCTATGCGGGGGATTCCGTGGGTCAGGCCACCATGCAGCCAAAGGCGAGCAGCGACCGGCCTAACGTGGCTGTTGTCAGTTCTGACGGCATGGATATCGATCTTCACCTGGGGCATGCCGTCAAGGCGCTGATTTATGGCCCGAGGGAAGACGGACTCGCCTCCCTGCTGGAAACCCGTACTCTACCGGAACCCGGTGGAGGAAGTTCCCGCTGGGAAAAGCTGGCCGAAACCCTGGCTGACTGTTTTGTCCTGCTGGCCGCCAGCGCCGGTGACAATCCCAAGAAGATTTTAAGCCGGCACGGTATCAGTGTCATCATTACCGACGATAATATCGAGGGCACGGTGGACGTGCTTTACGGCGGCGGTAAAAAAGGTACGAAGTGCCGGAAATAGATTTTAAGTAACCGTTCACCGGGACACTAATTTTATGGCAACCACATTCTTGTAAGCGTTTACCAGTGCACCCCAAGGGCACTTCCTTCGGGGCGCCCCATATTTGGACAAGCAGGGCTGGAAAGCTATAGCCCCTCTATGCTGCCGGCCCTGATCGTTCAAAGATGGGGTGCTGGTGAACGCTTACGATTTTTATAAACAAAGAAGGAGAACAAAATGGCAATCCCCGAACGACAGATTCTTGTCTGCCAGAGCTTTCGAGCGGTTGGCGATAAAAAAGGCATCTGCCACAAGAATACAGATGGTTTTCTGCAGTATATCGAGGAAGAAATCATTGACCGCGGCCTGGACTGTCTGGTTTCGGCCACCACCTGTCTCAAGCAGTGTGATTCCGGCCCTATCATGGTGATTCAGCCGGAGAACTGGTGGTTTAAAGGGGTGGACAGTGAAGAGATTATTGATCTGATTCTCGACGGACTGGAAGATGGCGAGCCTCCGGCTGAATATCTTCTTTCATAGTAAAAAAGGTTATTAAAATGGAAAGCAAAGGTTCTCCTTCTCTGGTGAAATTCCGCGATATCAAAGAGTCTATCAAGGGATGGGAAGAATATCTGCGGGAAGGCGGGCAATACCTGGCCACGGCCGAGAACGGGTTTGCAAAAAGGCAAAACGTTTTTACCACCGAGATTCTCTACAACCTGATTGCCATGGCCATTGAAAAGCTGGTGATGGGTATCCTCATGCAAAGCGGCAATCTGCCGTATAACCACACCATGAAGGATCTGGTGGAGGCCATGGATGAATTCCTGCCCGGCCGCCTGGATGGTTTGCGGGACAGGCTGATTGCCCTTGATGCCTATCAGGACATCTGCGACCTGGAGAGCTACAGTATCAAGCCGCCTGCAATGGCTGAAATTCCAGCCATGCTGAGCCTGGCCCGTGAGTTGCGGGCGATTGCCGGCGTGGAGACAGGTGACTGACAAATTTGTCTCCAAGCTTCATTTTTGTAACTTTTCGGACAAAAACAGAAATGGCGGCCGTGGCCCCATTTCTGTTTTTGTTTTTGGTTCACAGTTAACATCTTGACTTTACAGGTATTTTTATTTTTTTCTTCCGTGGCACACGAGTTGCTTTTACACATGAGTAAAGACATGAAATAAGAACTGTAACCGCAGTGGATTGACAGAAGCTGATTATCTCTTCGGATTTCAGTCTTCAACTTTTCATTTTACGTCCGCGCGGTTACCGACAACTCAACAGGATGTGATCACTATGGAAGCAATCGCATTAAAAGAAAGGGAAGGCCAGATTTACCGCAAGGGGGAAAAACCCTTCGAGATCGTCTGCAACAAGGACAGCCTGGCCGGAGCGGTGAGTCAGCGGGCCTGCGTTTTCTGCGGTTCCCGGGTGGTGCTCTATCCCATTGCCGATGCCCTCCATCTCGTGCATGGCCCCATCGGCTGCGCGGTTTATACCTGGGACATTCGCGGCGCTTTGTCGTCGGGTCCGGAGCTGCATCGGCTGAGTTTTTCCACCGATCTGCAGGAAATTGATGTCATTTTCGGCGGCGAAAAAAAACTGGAAAATGCCTTAACGGAACTCATCGATCGACATCAACCCAAGGCTGCCTTTGTTTATTCCACCTGCATTGTCGGCATCATCGGTGATGATCTTGAGGCGGTCTGCCGCAAGGTTGAGGCCGAAAAAAAGATTCCTGTTCTGCCTGTCCAGTCTGAAGGGTTCAAGGGCAATAAGCGTTCAGGCTATACGGCGGCCTGTAATGCCATGTTTCGCCTCATCGGCACCGGCGATATCACCGGGATCTCAAAGTACAGTATCAACATCCTCGGCGATTTCAACCTGGCCGGAGAGATCTGGATGATCCGCGATTATTTTAAACGCATGGGTGTTGAAGTGGTGGCCAACATTACCGGTGACGGCCGTGTTGACGACATCCGTCGCTGCCACGGCGCTGCCCTGAACGTGGTGCAATGCTCCGGGGCCACCATGGACCTGGCTAACATGATGGAGGAGAAGTACGGCATCCCCTCCATGCGGGTCTCCTATTTCGGCGTCGATGATATGTCCGAGGCCCTTTACGATGTTGCCCGTTTTTTTGACGATGCGGACATGATGGCTAGGACAAGAGAGCTGGTTCAGGAGGAAGTCAGTCGAATCTATCCCGAGCTGCAGAAATACAAGAAGGCATTGGCCGGCAAGAAAGCGGCCATCTATGTCGGCGGCTCATTCAAGGCTTTTTCCCTGGTCAAGGCCTTTCGGCTGGTGGACATGAATGTGGTGATGGTCGGCTCCCAGACCGGCACGGCGGATGACTACAGGGAACTTGAGGAAATAACAGATCCGGGCACCATTATTGTTGATGATTCCAATCCCCTGGAGCTGACCTCCTTTCTCAAGGAGAAGGATGTGGATGTCTTTGTCGGCGGGGTCAAGGAACGGCCAATTGCCTATAAGCTGGGCGTTGCTTTTTGCGATCATAACCATGAGCGCAAAGAGGCCCTGGCCGGTTTCAGCGGCATGATCAACTTTGTTCGAGAAATCTATTCCTCGGTGATGAGCCCGGTCTGGCAGTTTGTGCCCAGGAAAAGATCAGTAAATTCCGGAGGGGCTTCGTTATGACAAAAATGCCTAATTACATATCAACCACAAACGCCTGCAAGCTCTGTAAACCCTTGGGCGCGGCCCTGGCCTTTCGCGGCATTGAAGGGGCTGTCTCCTATCTGCACGGGTCCCAGGGGTGCGCCACCTATATGCGGCGTTATATCATCAGCCATTACAACGAACCCGTTGATATTGCCTCTTCTTCCCTCAGCGAAAAACACGCGGTCTATGGCGGTGGAGCCAATCTGAAACTGGGCCTGATCAACGTCAACAAGAAATATCAACCCAAGATGGTGGGCATCGCCACCACCTGCCTCACCGAAACCATTGGCGATGATGTGCCTATGATTCTGAAGGAATTTGAGCAGGAGACAGCCGGTTCCACCGGCATGGCGCTGAACGTGAATGTCTCCACGCCCAGTTATTCAGGTACTCATATGGAGGGCTTTCACGGCGCGATAGCCTCGGTGGTTGATCAGCTTGGCGAGGATTCCCCGCCGAATAACACCATCAATCTGCTTCCTGGCTTTGTTTCATCGGCGGATTATCGTCATCTCAATGAAATCGTGGATGATTTTAAAATAGAGGCCACGATCCTGCCCGATCTTTCCGAGACCCTGGACGGCCCGGCTCTTCTGGAATATGAAAAGGTGCCTCAAGGCGGAACGCCGCTGCAGGCGATCAGGGAGATGGGCGGCGCCGGGGCTGGCATCGAATTCGGCCGAACCCTGGGTAAGTCCAAAACCGGCGGGGATATCCTCAAGGCCAGGTTCGGAGTTGCCAACCACCGGCTGGGACTGCCCATCGGCATCAATGAAACGGACCGTTTTTTTGAACTGCTGAGCGATTTTTCCGGCCGAGAAATGTCTCGTCAATACGAACTTGAAAGGGGTCGGCTCATTGACGCCTATGTGGACGGCCACAAGTATGTTTTCGGCAAAAAGGCCATTGTCTACGGTGAGGAGGATATGGTGGTGGGACTTACCTCTTTTCTGGCCGAGATCGGCGTGCAGCCTGTTCTCTGCGCCAGCGGCGGCAAAAGCGGTTTATTTGCCGAGGCCATCGCCGCTGTCACGGAAGGCATCCTGACGGAACAGCCCCGTGTATATGAGGGCATGGATTTTTTCGACATTGCTGAAGAGGCTGAAGAGCTGGCCCCTGACCTGCTGGTGGGACACAGCAAAGGTTATCCCCTGGCCAGGAAACTTGACATCCCCCTGATCCGGGTGGGCTTTCCCGTTCATGATCGGGTCGGCGGCCAGCGCATTATTCATCTGGGATATCGGGGCGCCCAGATGCTCTTTGACCGGGTGACAAACAGCCTGATTGAGAAAAAGCAAAATGATTCCGATGTCGGCTACAGCTATATGTAGTTACGTTCAGAAGTCAGAAGTCAGAGGACAGAAGAAACCGCTCTGCCGGCAACGGTTCCCCGCGTTTCGTTGTTCGAAACAAAAAAATTGGATTTTGAATCCCTGATTTCTGATTTTGCCAACCGAAATCCGTCTTCTGGAATCCGAAATTTCGCAAAGAGCTATATGCAATTACCTGATATTGCAAATGTTATTTGTGTTGACGTAACTATTCAGGTGGGTCGCCAAATTGGCATAACCACCGCCATGTAGCTGTTCAGGGGTGCTCCTGAATCGTTACATATTGACAAAAAGTATTTCAAGACGCCAGGCGTCTAAATTATCCATTTTGGAGAGGCAGCCATGAGTATCGACTACAATCGTCATCCCTGTTTTAATGCCAAGGTCAAAGGTCAATTCGGCCGGGTTCATCTGCCGGTGGCTCCCAGGTGCAATATTAAATGCAATTACTGCAACCGCAAATATGACTGCGTCAATGAGTCCAGGCCCGGGGTGACCAGCACGATTTTATCGCCTTCCCAGGCTCTTACTTATATCGGCAGGGTGCTGGAGGCTGAACCGCGTATCTCGGTGGCTGGAATTGCCGGGCCGGGCGATCCCTTTGCCAATGCAAATGAAACCCTGGAGACCATGCGGCTGATCCGGGAAAAACATCCGCAGATGATTCTTTGCCTGGCTTCCAACGGTATGGGTTTGGCTCCCCATGTGGAGGAATTGGCGGAGATCGGTGTTTCCCATGTCACGGTAACCGTGAATGGCGTTGATCCCAATGTAACCCGAAATATTTATAGTTTTGTCCGGGACGGTAATATCGTTTATCGGGGCATCCAGGGTGCGGAACTGCTCCTGGCCCGGCAGCTGAAAGCCATTGCCAGGCTTAAAGAATTCGGCATCACGGTCAAGATCAACACCATTGCCATTCCGGGAATAAACGACCACCACATTGAAGAAGTGGCAGCGAAAATGGCTGAACTGGGCGCTGATCTTTTTAACTGCATGGCCCTGTTGCCCACGGTGGACACGGGTTTTGCCGACATTCCCGAACCGGACAAGAGGCAGATGTCCGTCCTGCGAAAGACGGCGGAAAAATATCTTCCCCAGATGCGCCACTGCACCCGCTGTCGGGCTGATGCCGT
>JAYEPA010000035.1:0-5300 GCA_034723545.1 Thermodesulfobacteriota bacterium
CTGCGAAAGGAACAATTCCGAAAAAAACAGCTTCCCGTAAGGTATCCAGGTTGACAAAACGCGTGAACGGCTATCTTGCCACTCAGGCGGCGTAAAGAATAAAGCGGGTGCGTGAAACTCATAACTGTCGTAAGTCTATGAAAAAACACGTCCTTTTTTGTTTCAGCACACTACAGTTCAGGATCTGTTAGCAGAAATTATTACAGGAGCCATGGTCGCCGGAACGGTGCCATGGCTTTTTTTTTGCCGTAGGCTCTGTGCAAAAATAAGTATCACAAAGTCACTTATTTTTTTATAGACCCTTAACTTCGGATTTTTCCCTGCCAGGGACTTTCACCATGCATCAACCATCCTTAAAAGATTTCAAAGAACTTGCCCGGGGTGCCGGCCTGATTCCCGTCTCCCGCGATATTGTCGCCGACCTTGATACGCCGTTGACGGTTTTTGCCAAGCTTGGAGGCGATGACTCCCACGCCTTTCTGCTTGAAAGTCTGGAGGGCGGCGAGAAATGGGGAAGATATTCCTTCATCGGTCTTGATCCTTTACTGACGTTTGAAAGTCGGGGGGAAAAAATAAAAATCAGACGCGGCGACCGGTTGGAAGAAGTGAATGGCGATCCCCTTGAGGAACTGCAAAAACTTCTCGATTCATTCAGGGCCTGCGCAGAAACAAATTTTCTCCCTCGTTTTTTTGGCGGCGCAGTGGGATTTCTCGGCTACGACATGGTTCGCTTCATGGAACGTCTGCCGGAAAAGAATGCCCCTCTGCCGGAGTTTCCGGACAGTTCGTTTATGATCCCGCGGATCATTCTCATCTTTGACAATCTTAAACAGACGCTCTCCGTCGTCAACTGTGTTGAGGTGGATGATGGCGATGTGGAAGGAACCTATCAACGGGCCTGCCTGAAGATCGACAGCATCATCAAACGGCTCAGGATGAGACCTTTACCCTATGATGTGGTTGATGCAGACAGCACGGGCGATTCCCACGAGTTTACATCAAACATGGAACCGGAGAAGTTCAAGGAGATGGTGAATCAGGCTAAGGAATATATCCTGGCCGGAGATATTATCCAGGTGGTCCTGTCCCAGCGTTTCCATACAAAAACATCATTGCCGCCTTTCATGATCTACCGGGCCCTTCGCCATATCAACCCCAGTCCCTATCTCTTTTATCTCAAGCTTGGCGATACCGTCCAGATCGGTTCTTCGCCGGAAATTCTGGTTCGCCTGGAAGATCAACAAATAGAGCTTCGTCCTATTGCCGGTACTCGCCACAGGGGTAAAACAGCGGAGGAGGATCTTGCTCTGGAAAAAGAACTCCTGGCAGATCCCAAGGAACGGGCTGAGCATCTCATGCTGGTCGATCTTGGCAGAAATGACGTGGGCCGGGTGGCCCGTTACGGCACGGTGAAAACCCATGACCTGATGATGATTGAACGATACAGCCACGTGATGCATATTGTTTCCGGAGTCCGTGGTGATCTTGCTGAAGGCAAAAACCAGTTTGACGTGGTCAAGGCCTGTTTTCCTGCAGGTACGGTGAGCGGCGCTCCGAAAATCAGGGCCATGGAAATCATTGAAGAACTTGAACAGGAGCGCCGCGGACCCTATGCCGGCGCCGTGGGCTACTTCGGCTTTTCCGGCAATATGGATTTCTGTATCACTATCCGCACCTTTATTCTTCATGGCGATAACCTTTGGGTCCAGGCCGGAGCCGGTATTGTAGCAGATTCCGATCCGAAAATGGAATACCAGGAAACAATCAACAAATCACAGGGTTTGCGTCGAGCCGTGGAGCTGGCGGAAAAGGGGTTTTGATTTTATGCTGGTAATTATTGATAACTACGACTCCTTTACATACAACATCGTTCAGACTATCGGCGGCCTGGATTCCAGCGGTGAATTACTGGTCTATCGTAACGATGAAATTGACATTAAGGGTCTGGTGGCCCTGAATCCTGATCGCCTCCTGATTTCACCGGGGCCGTGTACTCCGGCCAAGGCCGGGATTTCCATTGAAGCGATCCGCTTTTTTTCCGACAAAATCCCCGTGCTCGGGGTCTGTCTGGGGCACCAGTCAATCGGTGAGGCCTTTGGCGGCCGAACTGTTCGGGCCGGCCGCATTATGCATGGCAAAACCAGTCCGGTTTTCCATGACGGGAAAGGGGTCTTCACCGGCCTTCCTGACCCGTTCGATGCCATGCGCTACCATTCCCTGGTTGTGAGTGAAGCAGATCTGCCGGACTGTCTGTACGTCACTGCCAGAACAGATCAGGGTGAGATGATGGGACTGCGACATAAAACCCTGCCGCTGGAAGGGGTACAGTTTCATCCGGAATCCATTATGACGCCTGACGGTATTCAGTTACTGAAAAATTTCATGAGTCCGGATTATTTAGAATTGTTGGATTAGTTTGATTGGTTTAACTGGTTTAACTGGTTTGATTGGTTCAACGAGTAGAACTAATCCAACCAACTCAACCAATAAAACCAATCCAACCAATCCAACCAAATCACAAGGATAAAAAAATGATACGTGAAGCCATAGCTAAAATCATTGACCGCCAGGATCTTTCTGAAAAGGTAATGGTCGGAGTCATGGATGAAATCATGAGCGGCAATGCCACCCAGGCCCAGATCGGCTCATTCATCACGGCCCTGCGCATGAAGGGTGAGACCATCGACGAAATTGCCGGAGCTGCCCGGGTCATGCGGGACAAGGCAACCAAAGTCGATGCCGCTGATCCGGGTGAGATCCTTGTGGATACGGTGGGTACCGGGGGTGACGCTTCCGGCACCTTTAATGTTTCGACAACATCTTCCTTTGTCGTGGCCGGCGCCGGAGTTCCTGTGGCAAAACACGGTAACCGTTCCGTATCCAGTCATTGTGGCAGCGCTGATGTTCTTGAGGCCCTGGGAGTTGATCTGAGCCTGAGCGCCGAACAAATCGGCCAGTGTGTCCGGGAAGTTGGGATCGGCTTTATGTTTGCTCCAATGTTACACGGAGCCATGAAACATGCCATCGGCCCCCGGCGTGAAATCGGCATCAGAACAGTTTTTAATATCCTCGGCCCTTTAACCAATCCGGCCAATGCCAATGTCTATCTTCTTGGCGTCTATGATCCCGCTCTCATCGAAAAAATGGCCCATGTTCTTGCCAGATTCGAGGTGAAGCGAGCCCTGGTGGTCTGCGGCGAAGGTAATATTGACGAAATCACCATCACCGGCGAGACCTATGTGGCTGATCTGGCAGATGGCAAGGTGACTACCTATACCATCAAGCCCGAGGATGTTGGTCTTTCCAGGGCAAGTCTGGCCGACATCAAGGGCGGGGAAACCGCTGAGATTTCAGCTGATCAGCTTCGCTCGGTTTTACAGGGCATCAAGGGACCTTGTCTTGACATGGTGCTCTTTAATGCCGGCGCCGTACTGATGGCAACCGGCAAGGCAGACGACCTGCAGGCTGGTGTTGACCTGGCCCGCCGAACCGTTGAATCCGGTGCTGCCATGGAAAAACTCGATGCACTGATTGAGTTTTGTAAAAAATAGTTTAACTGGTTAAATTAGTTGGACTGGTTGGACTAGTTGAACTGGTTGAACCAACAAAACCAATGAAACAAATTTACCCAATAGAACCAATATGATTCTCGACACCATTGTTGAACAGAAAAAAACCGAGGTCCAGGAACTGCTGGCAAAAGGCCTGACACCTCCTGATCGACCTGTTGCACCACCACGCGGTTTTCAGAAAGCCCTGACCTCCTTTCCCGGCGTCTCCCTTATTGCCGAGGCCAAGAAAGCATCGCCCTCAAAAGGACTGATCTGTCCTGATTTTGATCCGGTTCAAATTGCTAAAAACTATGAGCAGGCCGGAGCCCAGGCCATATCCGTGTTGACCGATGAAAATTTTTTCCAGGGGAGTCTTGATTTCATTCCATTGGTGAGGGAAGCTATCGCTCTCCCTGTCCTTCGCAAAGAGTTCATTATTCATGAAATCCAGATCGAGCAGGCTGCTCTCTATGGCGCTGACGCCATTCTTCTCATTGCCGCCATCCTTGATTCCTTTCAGATTAATGATTTTCTTCAAGAGGCTCAAGGCCGGGGTATGGATGTCCTGGTGGAGGTCCATAATGAGCCGGAGCTTGAAAAAACACTTAAGGCAGGCAGTGGCTTGATCGGCATCAACAACAGGAACCTGCGTGATTTTTCTGTTGATTTGAACACCACATTCCGTCTCAAAAAAGAGATTCCTGATGCTGTTCCGGTGGTTAGTGAATCGGGGATTCGTGATTCAAACGATATTTCCCGTTGTGCCGACGCCGGAATTACATCTGTACTGGTGGGTGAGACCTTGATGCGGGCCCATGATCAGGCTGAAGCGGTGCGCAAGTTGATGAACAGGTAACCGTTTTCACCGGGACACCTATTTTACGACAACCACAGTCCTTGTAAGCGTTTACCAGTGCCTTAAATTTGTTCGTTTGAGACTTCGAAGCATACTTATGCTATTCGAGAAGGCCCAGGTAAGCGTAGACTCCGAACGGGCAAAGATAAGGTGCTGGTGAACGCTTACATGAACAGGTAAAATGATGACTGGCAGGACACGAATTAAAATTTGCGGCATGACGGACATTAACGAGGCTACCCATGCCATTAGTTGCGGCGTCGACGCCCTGGGCTTTATCTTTTTTCAAAAAAGCCCAAGAAACATAAAACCGGACAGTGCAAGGGACATTATCAAAACCTTCCCTCCCTTTGTTGATGCGGTAGGCGTGTTTGTCAACGAAGCCCCGGAGGTTGTTGCCGAGATTATCAAATACTGCCGCCTGACCACGGTTCAACTCCATGGTTCCGAATCTCCGGACTACTGCCGACAAATACCATGCCGGATAGTCAAAGCCTTCCAGGTCGCTCCCTCCATGACACCCGATGAACTCAGCGCCTATGATGATGTTGTCTCAGGTTTTCTCCTGGATACCTACCATAAAGAAATCAAAGGCGGCACTGGAGAAACATTCGACTGGTCCCGCGTCGAAAAACTGCGTCCGCAGAAACCGGTAATCCTGGCCGGCGGCATCACTCCTGATAACGCAGCCGAGGCTGTCCGCCAGGTCAAACCCTATGGCATTGACGCCAATTCCGGTCTGGAAACAGCTCCCGGCCGCAAGGATATCGACAAAATCACCCGCCTCATTCAGTCTGTCCGCCTCACGGACGGTTGACTCAATATAAAAATTCCTCAATGCCCTTGTCCACATCATCATCTTTCAAAATACTTAAAAAAAGGTAACTATTCAG
>JAYEPA010000036.1:0-49695 GCA_034723545.1 Thermodesulfobacteriota bacterium
GTAAAGGCGCCGATAGCCGGATTTGTCTGAACCAGAGCGATTTTCATTGATCAGATGAAAGATGAAGAGATTTGAGTTGATTTTTCTTGCCATAATACTGCCTATCATACTACTTTATTTTTTGTAACTATTCAGCGTAAAATAAATTACTAGCGCAACATTTTTTTCTTGACAGGGTTTTGGGCTCTTTTTTTAAAAAACATCATTTGTAACAGGAGCCCCGATATTGTTTATTTGCGAGGGGGTGGGTATGCCTGTGGCAACGTAAAACAATGCCAACATGAGGCCTTGTCTTGTTTTTTTAAAAACCTCTTACACGTGAGCATATAGGCAAAAAATCCGTTTTAAAAACCTATGGTATAGTGCTTGTAGCAACAAACAAGGGTTCTACCATAGAGAAACGGATGACAATAGAAAATATTAACATAGACACCACCCTCAAGAGGGTTGAAAATCTTCTAAAGGAAGATAAGGATTTATCGCCAGGCACAAAATCTCTATTAGAGATTTTGGTTTTAATAATCACGCTTATGGCGAACCGCCTCAACCTGAACAGCAAGAATAGCAGTAAGCCGCCGGCAAGCGATCCAAACCGAAAAAAAACGAGTAAAAAGAAAACTGACAAAAAACCTGGTGGTCAAAAAGGGCACATAGGAAAAACCCTTGAGAAAATTGAAACACCTGACAAAATAAAGGTGATCAAGCTTGATCGAGCTAAATTGCCGCCTGGAGAATACACGGATCTGGGGTATGAGTCTCGACAAGTATTTGATATTGATATCTCACGAATTGTGACGGAGTATCAGGCTCAGGTTCTTGAAGATACGAATGGGAAGCGTTTTACCGCGCCTTTCCCACAAGGGATAACAAAAGCTGTTCAGTATGGAGCAAGCCTGAAAGCACATTCGGTATATATGTCACAATTTCAGCTTATCCCCTACGACAGGATAAAAGACTATTTTGCAGATCAGCTCGGAATTCCAGTAAGTGCCGGTTCTGTTTTCAATTTTAACAAAGAGGCCTTTGGCTTGCTTGATGGTTTTGATGAACTTGTAAAAAATAAGCTGACCGGTTCCCCTCTTGTACACTCAGACGAGACTGGGATCAATGTCAATGGTAAGAGGTTTTGGCTTCATTCTGCTTCAAACCTTTTTTGGACATATTTTTCACCACATGAAAAACGGGGTACAGAGGCGATGAATGCAATCGGTATTCTGCCAAATTTCAAAGGTATCCTCTGCCATGATCACTGGAAACCGTATTATAGATATGATTGCACCCATGCCTTATGCAACGCACATCATATACGAGAGCTAACAAGAGCCTGGGAACAAGATGGTCAACAATGGGCCAAAAAGCTACAAGGGTTACTTGAAGAAATAAACAGCGAAGTAAACAATGCCGGTGGTTCCCTGAGAGCAAGTGAGGCAGCGAAATACCGACAACGATATCGACTAATTCTAAAAGAAGCAGAAAAAGAAAGTCCTCCCCCGGATGAAGCCAAAAGAAAAGGAAAAAGGGGAAGATTAAAAAGAACAAAATCTCGTAATCTCTTGGAACGTCTCCGGGATTACGAAGAAGATGTCCTGAGATTCATGGATAATGAAATCGTTCCATTCACCAACAATCTTGGCGAAAACGATATCAGGATGACAAAAGTTCAACAGAAGATATCTGGCTGCTTTCGTTCAAAAGAAGGTGCGCAATTCTTTTGTCGTATTCGTAGCTATATATCTACTTGTCGAAAGCAGGATATAAGCTCAACTACTGCCTTGGATTTGTTGTTTCAGGGTAAATTGCCGAATTTTACTGCATAACCTTGTTAGTGAACAGGAGTTACGCTGAATAGTTACACCGTTTTTTTTAATCATTATTTTTCTGATTATGTTATGAAGTAATGGAAATGAGACGATATATCAGATTCATTCCAAACATTTTATCAACCTGTCGGCTGGGCATTGCCTGCTATTTTCCTTTCGCGTCCGAGGAGATCTGGATCTGGCTCATCATTGCCGGTGGTTGCAGCGATTTCCTTGATGGCTGGGTTGCGAGACGCTGGCAGGTGGCCACCTGGCAGGGAGGGCTGCTTGATAGTATCGCCGACAAGACATTTATCCTCTCGGTCTTGATGACCCTGGTCGGTGCCGGTAGATTCCCGGCCTGGTGGATTCCGGCCGTGATTGCCCGTGATCTGACTGTGGCCTGTGCCGCGGGCTACGCTCTTTATAACCGGTTGTGGGACTCATTTCGTCGCATGGAGGCGAGGTGGTCGGGCAAGCTTGCCACGGGCGGACAATTTCTTTTTCTGCTGCTGGTTGTTCTCCTTCCTTCTCTTCCCCAGATGGTTCTCTTTCTTGCGGTCCTTCTCAGTCTTTACGCCGCTTATGATTATGGTTTGCTGTTTGTTCGAGCCCTGCGTAAGCGCGCGGAACAGCAGATTAACTGACTGTCGTGGATGTTTGAATCGGAATTGGTCAGCAGATAAGCACCCTACAAAACAGGGCATAAACTACGACTTCGAAGTAACCGGGGTGAAGATCCCGGCATTTATTTTAAAAGTAACAAAAAAAGACGAACGTCGAACATCGAACATTGAACGTCCAACGTCGAATAAGGATGAAATCTAATCAGATTTTCCTTCATTCATCATTCGATGTTGGATGTTCGATGTTCAAAAAAGCTGGCCACCTTTATCAGATTGGCTTCACGTGATTTACAGGACATGTTGGGACACTTGTTGCTCAGGGGTTAGTTAGGCTGCGGGCTAAAGGTGATTAATTTTCGAAATCTGATTTCTCCTCCAGTCTAAATGCCTACAGCCTATCGACCTGAACAGTTACCCTTGACTCAAGGGTATTTCATCGATTGGTCTGGGCCGGCCAATACCGTAGCCCTGGCTGTAGTCGACACCGATTTCTTTCAGCTTTTCCAGGATGGCATTGTTCTCGACAAATTCGGCAATGGTCTGTTTTCCCATGACATGGCCGATTTCATTGATGGATTTTACCATGGCGAGATCCATGGGGTCATCCAGGATGTCTTTGACAAACAGGCCATCGATCTTCAAAAAATCCACCGGCAGATTTTTGAGATAGGCAAAGGAGGAGAGGCCGCTGCCGAAATCATCCAGGGCAAAACGGCAACCCAGTTTTCTGAGACTGCTGATAAAGACAATGGCGCTGCTCAGATTGGCAATGGCCACTGTCTCGGTGATTTCAAAACAGATCTTGCGGGGAGGAATGCCTGATGCCTCCAGCTTTTCGATAACAAAGGGCAGAAATGTCTTGTTGCTCAGAGAGAGTCCGGAGAGATTGATTGAGCAGAGGTTCAGCTCTGCCAGATGTGCCGGGTGGTTTTGAAGCCAGAGAAAAGCATGGTTGATCACCCAGCAGTCAATCTTGTCGGAAAGATTATAGCGCTCGGCCGCAGGCAGAAAAGCGCCGGGCATTATCAGATTGCCCTTCTCATCCTTCATCCTGATGAGAAGTTCGTAATGCCCGACTTTATGCTTATTGCCATTTTGAACCGGCATGATTTCCTGAAAATAGAGGAGGAAGCGTTCTTCTTCCAGGGCACGGGGCAGGCGCACCGCCCACTGCATTTCACCATGACGTTTCGCCAGTTCTATATCATCCTCCTGGTGGATATGGATTCGATTTCGTCCCTGCTCCTTGGCCATGTAGCAGGCGCTGTCGGCGGCGCTCAGGATGTCACCTATACTTTTACTCTGCCGGTCAACCGAGACCAGACCGATACTCACGCCAATTTTGAAACGGTGTTCTTCCCAGGGGAAAGTGAAGTCCCCAAGCACCTTGAGCATGACCTCCGTGACAATCCGGGCCTCTTCGAGGGAGCAGTGTTCCATCAACAGGCCAAACTCGTCACCACCCAGGCGTGCCAGGGTATCCCGCTTTCTGATATGTTTCTGCAAGAATTTCCCAAGCTGGCGTAACAATTCATCCCCTGCCACATGACCACAGGTGTCATTGACCAGTTTGAACTGATCCAGATCGAGATAACAGAAGGCATTCTGGGTGGATTCTGTTCGGGCTGTCTCCAACACACGGTCGAGTCGGCGTTCAAGCTCAGCTCGGTTGATCAGTCCGGTCAAGGCATCATGGGTGGCCTGGTAGGAGATCTGCCGAGATAATTTCCTGGCTTCAGACGCGTCCTTGAAAACCAGCACAACGCCTAACGTCTCACCCTGATCCGTTGTAATCGGTGCCGCCGAGTCCTCGATGGCGAATTCCTTGCCTGAACGGCTGACCAGAATCGTGTGATTCGCCAGGCCCACAATTTTACCCTCGATCAGGCAGCGTGTCACAGGATCTTGTGCCGGTTCACGGCTCTTTTCGCTGAGGATATGAAAGACCTCGGTGAGGGGCCGGCCTTGCGCCTCTTTCGCACTCCAGCCTGTCAGGGTTTCCGCCACCGGGTTGAGAAATTCGACAAGACCCTGGTTATTCGTGCTGATGACGGCATCGCCGATGGACTGCAGGGTGACCAACGCCTTTTCCTGTTCTTTGTACAACTCCTCTTCAAGTGCCTTTTGTCTTGAGATGTCACGGCCCACTCCGACAATACTCACGGGGTGGCCTGCTTCGTCCAGGACCGCCTTGTCGGCCCAGGCGAGCCAGCGCCAGCCCTTTGCTGTTTTGGCTCGCTGTTCCAGGTAACATTCGTGGGGTGGGTGATAAAGCTCCTCCAAGGCCTGTGCTGTGGTCTGCCGGTCTTCCTCGTGTACCAGGGGCATGAAGGTGTTGCCGATGAGTTCCGCTTCGGTTTTAGCAAATGTCCGGCAGTAGGATGGGCTGGCAAACTGAAACCGTCCTTCCATATCCACTTTCACCACCATGTCGCTTTGGTTTTCCACCAGCAGGCGATACTTTTGTTCACTCTCCTGGAGCGCTTGTTGAGCTTGCTCCCGCTCGAAAAAATCGCTGATGAGGCGGGCCGCGACGTTCAGGATTTCCACATCCTCATCCTGCCAGTCCAGCACATGACGAATGTTATCAAAGCCAATAAAACCCGTCAGTTTTTCATTGGTGTTCATCGGCATAATCAGGCAGGAACGAATGTTTTGCGCTTCGAGGATCGCTCGTTCAGCCTCAGCCTCGGGCGGCAACATCGATACGTCGGCCACCTGGAAGGCAATCCCTTTCCTGAGTTTTTCCATGAACCAGGGCAGGCTGTCGGCAGGTAACCCTTGCAGATTTTCAATCTCACCGGCAACTCCTGTTGCACACCATTCATGGGTATTGTCCATCAGCTCCCCATTCTCCCGGAGAAGAAAGACGTAAGCGCGATCTGCGTCGACAAGGCCGCCTATTTCAGCAAGCGAGGCATGGATGGCCTTATCCCCGTCAGCGCAATTTGCCAGACGCGCAGCAATGCTGGAAAGCACCCTTTCCATATGGAGATGCCTGCCCAGTTCTGATAATTTCGGGTCTGATGGATGCGAGTTGTTGTTTGGCTGCTGAGTGTTGATTTGCTTTTCCTCTGTTAAGGGAAGGAGATTTCCAGGCAACGGGACATCAAGAAGGGCATGCTCGGACAGCTAGCCTATCCGAGCCAGAACCAGACCGATGTTGTCGTCCCCGCCCGCAGCCAGAGCCTCTCTTTTGAGCACTTCAATCATAATCTCCAGGTCCAGATTGCCGCGAAGCACATATTCAATGGTTTTCCGAGAGATTAAATCATGAAGACCATCACTGCAGAGCATGAAAATATCTCCGGAAGTCAGCGAAAATGAACCACTGTCCGGTTCAATATCATCTTCACCAAGGGACTGGGTGAGAAAGCCAAGACCCGGGTGAACGTCTCTTTCTTCCTCACTTATTTGTCCTTCTTCAAACAGTTCTCCGGCCAGGTTCTGGTCACTGGTGACCTGCTTGAGTTGGTTTTTTCTCAAATGGTACACACGGCTGTCGCCGATATGGGCCCAGTAAACCTTATATTCCCTCAGTAAGACTACGTCGGCGGTGCTGCCCATACAGCAGAAATTCGGCTGAACCTCTCCTTCCTTGATGATTTCTTCGTTGGCTTTCAGTAAAAGGTCGGTGACCTGCTGCTCTAAATTACCGCTTTGGGGTTGGAAGTTTTCCATGACTGCCATGGCAGCGTCGGCGGCCACGGCTCCTCCGGGCTGCCCTCCCAGGCCGTCGGCGATGGCAAAGAGCCAGGTCTCTTCATTGATCTGTTTTGCGCAAACACGATCCTCGTTCGTCTTTTTTTTTAAACCGATATCGGTTAGTGAAATAAAATCAACCCGCATGCAAAAACCTCTTATTGGTAAATATTCGGCAACACTCCCCAGGAAGGAGATCAGGCTGACCAGCATACCAGATAGCGTAGACTTCGATGTATAACTGATCAGCCTGCTTACCTCCCTGTGAAGCACTGCCAAAAATTTACAGGACTAGTTTTTCGTAACTTTTTTATACAAGGCGAAGATTTACTCTTATTGGTAGAGAAACTGGTTAAACTCCGCCAACTGCAGGCGCAGACCGTGAGCCTGAACTTTGAGGGCAAATTCTTCCAGCAATTCCGTGACCTCGCCCCTCTGTTCATCATCATAAAAGAGATACAGTGAACTCATATTCTGCGGCACGGAAGGCTGCACACAGTCAATACTCTGTTCCTTGAGGCGCATAAGTACCTTCAAGGCTGTTGCCACATCCTGATAACGCTCATCAGGGTTACGGCGGCAGCAGGTCTTGATGAATTCGGCAAGCAGGGGCGGAGTGTTTTTGGCAAATTCCCTGGGATCCGGGATATCCTTGTTGAGATGCAGCTCCCTTAAAGCAGCAAGATCATCGTCCGGATGCGGTTTTCTGCTGGTGAGCAGCTCAAAGGCCGTGATGCCCAGGCCATAAAGATCCGTTCGGGCGTCTACGGGATAAGAATCAATCTGTTCCGGCGACATGTAGGGCAAGGTTCCTTCCATCTCAATATTTTCAGTGCCGAATGGGCAGGCCAGGCCGAAATCAAGAATCTTAACCTGACCGCTTTTAAGCATGAAAAGATTATCCGGTTTAATATCCTGGTGGACGATGCCCCTCTCATGGGCATAGGAAAGGCCGCTGCAGACCTGGATGAGAATTTCCACCACCTGCGCGACCGGCAGCCGCCCTTTCCTTTTTAAAACAAGATCAACGGGAGTGCCTTCAAGATACTCCATGATGATGAAGAGCATGCTGAAGCGCTCCTCCACATCATAGATATTTACAATGTTTCTGTGCTGCATTTCCGCAATAATTTTTGCCTCAAGGACAAATCGGTCTCGGAAATCCGGGTCTATGGCAATTTGATGTTTAAGCAATTTAATAGCCACATGCCTGCCCAAGGTTCTGTGGTGGCCGAGATAGACAATGGCCCAGGCACCCTTGCCCAGCTGATGATCGATGGTATATTTGCCGATGGCAAGATCAGCGGTCCTTCCTTCGGCTTCCAGCCGTTCGCAGACCAGACCGGTGAGAAATTTCTGCAGTTCAAAATGTTCTTCCACCAACAGGGTAAAACAGTCACGGGCCAGCCTCCAGAGTTTTACTTCAGTGGCGGCCACGACAGTAGCGGGCCGGGATTCATCGGTAAGCAGGGCCATGACGCCCACCATGTCACCCCTTTTTCTGGTGGACTGCTCATACTCCTGGCCCTCCCTGTCCACGATGATATAACAACCGCCCTGTTCTATAAAATAGATAGCTTCTCCCCGGACACCATGACCAACGATTGTTTCTCCTTCATGAAAAGAAACCGGCGCCAACCGGCTCAACACGGCCCAGAAGGTGTTGTGGGACAGGCGGGTGAAAAATTCCAATTGGACAAAAAAATCCATCTTTTCCATAATCTCCTGAACACGGGGATCATGCAGGATCATTTCCTGTTCATGATTTTCCGGTTGCAGGGTGACATCCAGGAGAAAGTTGCCGGGATTTTCCGCCTGTCTGCACGAAAGAATAATACCCTGATGCAGCTGCCAGAATTTCTCGGCAAAGTTATAACGGTATATGGTGACCGGAAGCGGAAACTGAGACAGGGTTTGGTCTGTTTTCAGGGTCATGCTCGTTAAGGTTATGCTGACAACACCGACAAAGCGGCTGACCGTTTTGTCAGATGAATCGCTTTGATGGATGATGACTGCCAGGCCTGAGGCCTTATCTTCGACTTGTTTCTGATCCATTTTTTTCCTTTTTTGGTAACTATTCAGCAAAGTAACCGGGGTGAAGATACCGGCATTTATTTTTACAGTAACATTTCCCCCTCACCCTAAACCTCTCCCAAAGGAGAGGGGTGTTACTTAGAAGCAGCACTCCATCCGGAGTCTACGCTTACCTGCTGAGTAGTTACCTTTATTGTCTGATTATCAGGAAAGATGAAAATGTCAGTTTAACATTTTTTTCTTGATTTCAGGAATGAAAATGTGAAAGGCAACATTGAGGTCTGCTGCGATCAGTTCAGAGTCTTCCGTCGGGGAGTTTACTGTCATGCGGCCGTCATGGGCCCTGATCATCCCCAGTGAAGCATGCAGCCCAAGTCCGCCTCTGCTCTTTTTCGTGGTCGGCAAAGGATCAAACAGCACCTCCATGAATTCCGGCGGGACTTGCGGCCCGTTATCGCCGATAATCACTTCAATTTCTTCCTGATCAGGGTGATAGCGGGTCCAGATCCCCAGAAATCCTCCATGGTCCATGGATTGTCTGGAGCTGTTGATCAGGTTAAAAAATATTTTGCTTAATCGTTTTTTGTTCGCGGAAATCAGGGGGAGGTCCGGCGACAGGTTGCGTAGCACAAGGATTCTATCCAGGCTCAGAACCGGTTCCATTAAACCCATGACCTCTTCAAGGCAGCTGTTTACGTCCAAGGGGGTCATTTCAAGGAAGTGAAGCGCGGTCTCACGAAGTTCCTCCTCAACCTGGAGGCAATGATTGACCTGTTTCCTGATGGATTTCAGCATGTCGCCATCTTCCCTGTTTTGCAGATCTTTTTCAAGAAGTCGTGTATAGCCGGCTATCATCTCCAGGGGATTGTCAAGTTCATCGGCAATTTGAGCCGCAAATGCACTTAATGAAATCTTGGTTTCACAGGGAGGCTCTTCATTGACAACCGCTGACGTGGTTGCCGTGAGTTCCATGCCGATCCCGTTAAATCCCCTGATTGTTCCCTGGTCGTCCTTGACCGATGTTGCAGTAATCAGCAGCCCATGAAGGGTCTCGTCACCAGTCCTGAACTCCACCTTGAAATCCTTGAGAAAGCCACGGGTAAAAAGATCATTTTGAAAGGTGTTCCACTCATTTTCTTCAGAAAAAAAAGTCGCCAGTGATTTATCAAGAATGTCTTCTTTCCTTTCGTTCAGAAATTCAATAAAACTCGGATTTGTATCATTTATCCTTCCCTCTTTGTCGCAGAAAAAAATAAAATCTTTTGAGTGTTGAAAGAGATCCCTGTATTTTTGTTCTTCTTCCCTGATACTGCTGATTTGCGCGTCGACCTTCTGTTCCAGGCTCAGGTTGAGCTGGCGCACGGCCATGTGAGCTTCTTTCAGACGGACATTCGTATTGGCCAGGTCGCGGGCTTCATTGCGAAACAGATCTATTATTTCATGCATGTAGGCATAATAAAAAGTGAGGATACCGACGATGATAAATGTGATGGTGTTGAGGCCTCCGGAGTAAGGAGTGATTTTTTTCCAGAGATCCTGATGGTCGAGAAGGACAAAAAAGTATTTGAGAACATGGCCGATGGAACGGGATAATGCAAAAATCGTCAGAGCCATGCAGAGCCAGAAAAGGTAGCTCCAACGCATTCTTTTTGGTTCCAATTTTTTGAGGCCCCAGGTGTAACGGGTAGAGGCCAGGGAAAAGATGATCATCAGGCTTGAGCCCACAAAATCCACCAGATAAACTGAAAATAATGAAATCCCGTTTTCCATCACTCTTTTCTCCCTTGGTCGCTCAACCGTTTTGCAGTTTCCCGATACAGAGATCGTGTACCAAAGAAAAGAAAGAAGATGGCCGGCACGCACCATATGTGATCGTGTTTCGTGAAGAAATAGACCCATTTTGTCAGGTCAAAGGGAGGTGCCAGGCGGCGGCTCCAGAAGTCCGTTCCGGCAATAATGGCATCCTGGGGCAGGTAAACTTCAAGGGTATGCACAATCAGAGCATTGATATTCCACAGGAAAAAGAAGAAAAGAGAGAGGCGGATATAGCGCCAGGCCGTGCTGTGGCCCAGGGGAAATTTTTTTAGATAGATAAAAAGAAACAGCATGGCCCCTGCAAAAAACAAATGAGCCATCTGGTGGACGTAAAGGCCTTCCGGAGCACTGTGAACCTGTACCCCGTATGCCGGAGCGGGAGAGAATACAGAAAGAAGAAACAGGGCAAAAACAGGGTAAAACATATGGACAGTCCAAGTTTTTCTTTTTCCCCGACCAGGATAGGGGAAAATGGGAAAATGGCTGTTTTTGGCCAAAAGCGATTTGATAGGCTTCATAATGATCTCCTACACTCACATTACATCAGGAGAGGCTTTTCAATGCCGCAAGGTCTCTTAAGCACTTCAGTGAATCGGATTCTCCCAGGACCAGGAGCGTGTCGCCTTTGCCGATCTCTTCCATGTACCTGGGGTTGAAAATTTCCTCTCCGTTTTTTTTCTTGATTGAAAGCAGGATAATATTGCATCGTTCACTTAGATTTGCCTCGATCAGGGTCTGTCCGGCGAAAGGAGAAGCGGGCTCAACCTTAATTTCTTCCAGTTCAAGCAGGCGGTCGATATTTCCCGTTCTCACGGATTCGGACAGAAAGTCAATGACCGTCGGTTTTGCCAGGATCAGGGCCATTCGTCGTGCGCCGATTTCATAGGGGCTCACCACATGGTCGGCGCCGGCCCTTTTTAATCTCCTTTCCGCGTCGGCATGATCGGCGCGGGCAACTATCATGATGCCGGGGTTCAATTCCTTGGCGGTCAGGGTGATATAGACATTGTCGGCATCCGTGGGCAGAGCGGCAATAAGCGCCTTGGCCCGTTCTACTCCCGCTTTTTTTAAAGCTTGACTGTGGCTGGCGTCTTCCAGAATATAGGGATGGCCTGTTTCTTCAAGGTCTGACTCTCGATTTTGGTTTTTTTCCAGAATAACCAGAGAAAAATCACTCCCCATGATCTTGGCGATGATCGTTCCGATACGTCCGAAACCGGCAAGAATGTAATGTCCACGAAAATCGGCAATTTGTTTTTCCATTTTTCTTTTATCCAGAAAAGATTCGATACGGCCGCTGACAATGACCTCGCTCAAAACAGTAAACATATACATGATAAAGCCTACCCCTACAACGAGGAGAAAGATCGTAAATATTCGTCCCTGGGGACTAAGTGAATGGGTTTCGCTGAATCCCACTGTTGTCAGGGTAATGATCGACATATACAGCGAATCGAGAAGGCTCCAACCCTCTATCAGCCAATAGCCGATCGTGCCGAAAAGAAGAATCAGGCTGGTCAGGACGATGCCGCGGACTACTTGATTTGAGTAGCTGAAAAATTGCATTTTATTAAATATAAAACTTGAGTTGAACGCTGATAGCGTAAGGCAGAAGTGCCGATCTGTTTTTCGTTCACCAGTTACCCTCTCGCCCTCTCACGCGTCCTCATTTCCCTCAAAAAGATGACGGATCTCCTCCATGTGACTGGTTCGGCAGAAAATAGAGACTGAATCCCCGGCCTGAAAGATCGTTGTGCTGCCCGGGGTCACCTCACTGTCACTTCGCTTGATGAGGACAATGGAAGTGCTTTGGTGCAACGGCAGATCGGCCAGCCGTTGACCTGCGCAACTGCCGGCCTCGTTGACGGTCAGTTCGATAAAGCCGACATCCTTGCCGCGGCGCAGAGTCGTCTGATCCAGCATGAGCTGCTTCTGTTGCTTGCGCATGATCCCGACCTGATAGGCTTTCAGGATATCGCTGCGGCTGATCAGTCCGACCAGTGTGTCGGGTTCCTCTCGGGAAACAACAGGAAGCCGGGCCAGATCACGGGGAGCCATCTTACGGATGGCGGACCAGGTCGCTTCATCGGGAAAAACCGTTACCGGCTGGGGCGTGGCTACTTCCAGCACTTTAATGTCTTTCAAAGGAATTTTCTCCCCTTTCCCGGTCTGGTCTAAATTCTGTAAATTTCTCTCCAGATCCTGTAGTGACACCACTCCATACAGCTTGTTGTCCCGGTCAAGAACCGGAAATCCTTGTAGGCGTTTTTCTTGGAACAAGGCAAATAATTCCGCCAAAGATTGCTCCTTACACACGGTGATGGGAGTCTGGTTCATGACCTCTTCAACCCGTACTCCCTGCATGATATCGAGATCTCTGCCCTGTTCAAAGTGGATTCCGCGTTTTGTCAGTTTTATTGTATAGATAGAGTCCGGATACAGCCAGTGGGCCACACAAGAGGCGGTCATGCCTGCAGCCATCAGCGGCAGAATAAGCATATAGTCATTGCTCATTTCAAAGACAATGAGCATGGCGGTCAGCGGCGCCCGGGCGGCGGCGGCAAAGACCGAGGCCATGCCGACCAGGGCATAGGCCCCGATCTCAACAGGAAAGTCAGGTGCCAGCCATTTGATGGCATAGCCAAAGCAGCCGCCCAGCATGGCGCCGGTAAAGAGGGAAGGAGCAAAAACACCGCCTGAGTTGCCGGAGCCAAGAGTAAAGGAGGTGGCCAGGGGCTTGAGA
The DNA here is from genome assembly GCA_034723545.1 of Thermodesulfobacteriota bacterium. GTDB lineage: Bacteria > Desulfobacterota > Desulfobulbia > Desulfobulbales > SURF-16 > JAGHCC01. The sequence continues at coordinate 12,720 of JAYEPA010000036.1, forward strand.
AAAACCAGCATGAACAGTAGGCCGAAAGAGGCATGGCCCTGAAGCACCTCGGCAATAAAGTCAAAGCCCGAGCCGTAAACATGGGGGACGTTGTCAAGAAGCGGCAGGCCCAGCCTGGAGTCACCGGGGAAAACCGATACAACACTGGAAACATGGGGATAAAAGAAAGCAAGACTGCCAAGCAGCAAAGCGCCGATGGCCGGCTTCACCATCTGGGGAGCGTTGAGTTTGTCGAAAAAATTTTCAAAAGCATTCAGCAGGTGGATAAAGAAAAGAGCCACCAGGGCCGAGAATAAGCCGAGAACAACATAGAGCAGAATTTCCCAGGGAGAATTCATTCCGTAGGCGGGAACGGAAAAGGCTGGACTTGTTCCCAGAAAAAGCTGGCTGATGATTGAGGAGGAAACCGCGGCAATAACAACATTGCCGAAAACTGCAACCTGCAGATCACAGAGCAAGACTTCAACGGCAAAGATAATGCCGGCAATTGGAGCATTAAAGGTCGCAGCGATTCCGGCGGCAGCGCCACAGGCAACGAGGTTTTTGATACGTTCGTCGGAAAAGCCGAGCCACTGTCCCATGGCTGAGCCCAATGTTGAACCAACTTGAACAATCGGACCTTCGCGGCCCGCCGAACCACCGGTGCCGATGCAAAGCGCTGCGGAGAAAATTTTAGCCACGGCCACCCGCGGCCTTATCCTGCCGCCTCGCTGGATAAGAGCCTGCATGACTTCCGGCACACCATGACCTTTTGCCTCACTGGCAAAAAAAGCAATGATCGGTCCTCCCAGCAGGGCACCGCAAACCGGAATAATAATGAGCCAGAGCCTGCCCAGGCCGGGGAGCATATTGGCGAAATCGCCAAAGGCAAAATGATGAATAAGGGAAATGAGATGGATGAAAAAGACCGCAGCAAGTCCGGTGGCCGCACCTACACCAACCGAAAGGAACAGCAGTACCATGCCTTCACGCGGAGCCGCTTGATCAAGAAGTTTGGAAAAAAAACGTCTCTTCATATCTGAAAAATGACCAGCCAGCTGCGCTGAAGGCCGATAAGCGAGCACAGCAAGTCTTCGGGAGGTATAAAGCTGATAAGGCTAAAGGAGAAAATCAGTAAAACATTCTGCTTTCCACCTGTTCCACGAAAAAAAATACAACTCTCATGAATCTAACAATTGGAAAGGATCTTGGCGACAAAAAAATGTCGTAATGCTGTGGACTATTGGAAAGAGGTGGAGGGATTTGATAAGGACCTGTTATTTCTTTACAGGCCCTAGAGCTCCCACTTTCGGGTTATAGATCTGGTAGCGGTGAAAGACAATGGTGTCAACCGGGGTATCGGGCCATTCTTTTTTGATCCAGGATTTGAGCTTACGGATCATTTCTCCACGGGCGAGAGAAAAATGTCGCAGTTCATAGGCCGGCCGGTTGATATAAAACTGGTAAATCATATTTCGGACAAAGGTTTTTTTCTCTTCCGGAAGCTCTTGGTCTTCCTTGAGCAGAAGGATTAAGGTGAGATCAATAGAGACAAAGATGGTCTCCTGGTTCTCCTGCCGGGGTGCCTGAATGAAAAAGGAGGGAAAGGACCATTTTTTACGAATGAGCCTGGGTGAAACCGGAGGTTCGGGCGGGGCGACCGGCGCTGATTCCCCGGCATTTTTGACTTCCTCAATAGTTGTGGCTGGTTGCTGAGGTGTAGCCGGTGTTGTTTTGCCGTTGTCAACCGCGCCGGAAGATTGAATCTGCACCTGTTTTTTGTCTGTCTCTTCACCGGGCTTGAGGAAAAGAGCGCCTGAGACAATCAGGACGAAGAGAACGGGAAGGAAGGCGGCAAGAATTTTCTGGTACGGTTTTAAAAGAGAAAATCGATGCCAGGCTGTTTGCAGTTTTTCCCGAATGACCACGGAAAACGGGATGGTCCTGGATGACGCCGTTGCCGGGATGACAAGGGTTTCAGTATTGTTGTCATTTTTATCAGCCTCATCCCGTTTCTCAGTGCCGGCCTCTTTTTTTTGGGCAGCTTCCTCTTCTAGTAATGAAGCTGCATCAAATAACTCTTTCGATTCATTGTCGGTCAGGAAAAAATCATCAGAATCATCTTCCCCGGAAAACATGAAGTCTTCCGCTTCGAACGCTGATTCCCAATCATCGTCCAGATCATCATCAAGCTCCGGCGGCAGTTCAAAGTCTAATGATTTTTTGGAATCAGATTCTGCAGCCATGATGATCTCGTAAAAATGTTACTGTTCAGGTTGGTTCGGCTGTAGGCTAAAGGCTATTAGTTTTCGAAGCTTATCTTTTCTACAGTCTGTCGACCTGGACAGTTACATAGAATTATTCTCTGTGATTTCCGTGCCCGTGTGGGAAGAAAAAGATAGGGGTACTGAAAAGAGTGCCTTGTTTTTTTGTGTTATCTACGGGTTCATCAGCCGCCAAAAATTTTGTCGATTTTTTCTCCAAGAGTCTCAGCGGTAAAAGGTTTAACAATATACTGGCTTACCTTGGCTTTTACGGCCATGATAATATTGTCCTGCTGGGCTTCGGCGGTAACCATGATAAATGGCGTGTCTTTCATGCCATCATCGGCCCGGACATGTTTCAGCAGGTCCAGTCCGGTCATTTTAGGCATATTCCAGTCGGAGATGATCAGGTCAACTTTTTCCTGTTTTAAAACGTCAACGGCAGTTGTTCCGTCATCGGCTTCAATGATCTGTTTGTAGCCGAGCTGAACCAGAATGTTTTTTACGATACGCCGCATGGTTGCGAAATCATCAACAATAAGAATTTTCATGTCGGTATCAGGCATGGGTTATTTTCCTCCCAGGAAACATACTATTTGGGGACAAAGTCCTTTTGTTATAATTACTTAATTTTGCTTTTTTCGTAAAGACAGAAAGAGACCTGTTTTACGTTTATACGTCCGATAATAATTTTTTTAGCTTTGATCGCAGCCGATACATGGCCTTACTGTGCATTTGGGAAATTCGTGACTCGGTATAGCCCATGACTTTGCCTATTTCCTTCATGGTCAGTTCATCAAAATAATAGAGGGATACGGTGAGTTTTTCTTTTTCCGGTAGCTGGTCAATGGCCTTTGCAATCAGGATACGAACCTGACTGAGATTTGTTTTTGTAAATGGATCCTTGCTATTGGCGGAAAAAGCCTCTATCAGGCTGTCGGAGTTGGAGGCCACCGGATTTTTTCGGCGCAGCATTTCAATGTCTAAAAAGGAAACCGATTTAGTCTGGTCCAGAAGTTTGTAGAACTTTTCAAGTGAAAGGTCCATGGCCTCGGCAGTTTCTTCATCCGTGGCCGGCCTTCCCAGTTTTTTTTCCAGGGCTGAATACGTTTTTTCCAGTTCATGACTTTTTTTCCGGATTGACCGGGGCACCCAGTCCAGTGAACGGAGTTCATCAAGCATTGAACCCTTGATGCGGAATTCGGCATAGGTTTTGAACTGAACTTTTTTGGAACGATCGAACTTGGAAATAGCATCAATAAGACCGATAACACCGCAGCTGACCAGATCATCCAGGGAAACCTGAGGGGGCAGTCTGGATGCGAGTCGGCTGGCAATATACTTGATCAGCGGCGTATAAGTCAGGATCAGCTCGTTCCGTTTTTCAGGCGTTAACTGGCTGTCAAGGCTGAAATAGGCCTTGGTATAATCCTTGAATTTTGGTGAATGTTGTCTGGTCATGCCATACATGATTGCAGGTGATCTTAGGGCTCACTTAATATTGAAGGCTAAGGCTATAAGCCTTCAAGGTTTCCGTCTGAGCTGTGATATCTCTATAAGTATATTACAGGTTAAAGAGTCCTTTCCAGAAAAATTTAATATTTCCGTCAAGTTGTTGTTCCGGTTCTTCCCGGCACAGCTGTTCCGCAAGTTCCATGAACATGAGGCTGGCCGGCGCTTCGGGGGAAAATTCAGTCAGCAACCGCTGGGCTCTGACCGCCTTGGGAAGCTTGTCGTCAAATGGAATATAGCCGAGGAAGTCCAGAGACAGGGAATCGAGAAAGCGATCCGCCACCAGGGAGAGCTGGCGGAATACGGCCAGAGCTTCCTGTCTGGAATGAGCGGAATTAATCAGGATCCGGAATTTCTTGATATCATGACGGCTGGACAGAACCTTGATCAGGGCATAGGCGTCAGTAAGGGATGTGGGTTCCGGAGTCAGGACGATGATTCGCTCCTGTGCCGCCAGGGTAAAGTAGATGACGTTATTGTTTATACCGGCCCCGGTATCGATCAGCATGATGTCGATTTTTCGGCCGAGAGCTTCCATCTCGCTTAAAAAGTAGAGTTTTTGGCTTTCGCTGAGATCGGCCAGCTCCATTATGCCCGAACTTGCCGGCAGAATCATGATATCGCCAGGGCCGCGGACAATGATATCCGCCAGATTTTTTTCACCGGTGAAGACATGGTGCAGGTTGTATCTCGGGGTCAGGCCCAGCAGGATATCGACATTGGCCAGGTTCAGGTCCGCGTCAAGGATCAGGACTTTTTTGCCGGACTGACTCAGGGTATAGGCCAGGTTGACGGAAATATTGGTTTTGCCGACCCCTCCCTTGCCGCTGGTAATGCAAATCACCCGGGGCGGCGCGTCAGCGGATACCAAGCCGGAAAGATCTTCTCCCTGGGGAGTTGGCGGCGGTTGATTTAACATTATTCTTTTCAAGGTTTCAGCTTGGTTCATGAGCGGCTCCAATTTATGTCTTATTATGCCGTGAGCGGCCAGTCCGCCGGTTTTAACTCGGTCCGGTTCAGCATGGCGGCAAATCCCTGCCAGCCTTTTTTAAACAGGGTATGCAGATAGGGTCGTGATGCTGCCAGGAAATCTTCCGGTACGCGCTGGCCGCAGGCCAGATACGAAACAGGAAGAGATGATGTGGCAATCTCCTGGCACAGAGTGGCATATGTTCTGGTCTCATCCACCTTGCTGATGATCAGGCTGGCAATGTCCAGTGGGGTGTATGAGTTGATAATGGTTTTAATATCCTCTTTCTTGGTGCTGGCGCTCAAAACAAGATAGGGTTGGATGGAATCAAATGGAGCGAACCAGTTTTTAAGTTCCGCGACATGATCAGGGTCATAAGGACTTTTGCCGGCTGTGTCGATGATAATCAGGTCGCTGTCCTGGTGCCGGGATATGGCGTCGGCCAGATCTTTTTTGCGCAGAACAATTTCACAGGGGAGGCGCATGATTCTGGCGTAGGTTCTCAGTTGGTCGGTGGCGCCGATTCGGTAGCAGTCCATTGACAGCAGCGTGACTCTGCAGTTTTCCCGTAGACTGAACCAGGCGGCCAGTTTGGCGGCCGATGTGGTTTTGCCGACGCCGGTGGGTCCAACCAGGGCAAGAATCTCCGGTTGAGTTGATTTTTTTATTTTCAGGGGATTGATGTGGATTTGATCAATAATGGAGTCCCGCCATTTCTCAACTTTTGTTTTTTCGGCCGATTTGTTTTTTTGCGCCGGTTTCTTAAGCCCTTCTTTCCGGGTTTGCTCTTTCAGCATTCGCGAAAAACGCATTTTCAGATCACGGGACTCAAAGTTGATTTCTCCCCTATCTTTCTGTTCTGCCTTCTGCTTTGGAACGTTTCCGCGGAAGGAGTGATCGCCATAGGTTGACGGAGCCTTTTGTCTGGCTGTTTCCGTCGGGGGAGCGGTCACGGTTTCAAGCTCATAATCCATGGCCGCGATCACCTCGAACCGGGCATTGCGACTTCCTTTCTCGAGCGTTTTTGAGGACAGGATCACCGCATTTTCGCCCAACTCCTTTTTAACCAGGGCAAAGGCTGTGATATTGTCCGGCGCTTCAAATCGTTTTATTTTCATTTTTCAAATAATGTTTGTAACTATTCAGGTGGGGCCACCAAATTGGTCTAACCACCGTTCTGTAACTGTTCAGGAGTGCTCCATATTGGTTCATTTGGGACTTCGAAGCATACTTGTGCTATTCAAGAAGGCCAAAATGGGACAAGATGGGGTGCTCCTGAATAGTTACTAATGTTTTTATTTTTTTCCGGTGTTCAGTTGAATGGTCCCCAGCGATGCAATTTTGGTCTGGGCCGTGATTTCATTATGAGAAATTACCTGGGCCTGGGGCAGGAACCGTTCAATCAGCTGGTGCAGATGCCTTCTGATCTGCGGCGAGCAGATGAGAATAGGCTGATAGCCCTCTTCATGGATTCTTTCAGCTTCCTGCTGGATCGACTCGATGATAGTGCGTCCCAGGTTCGGTTCAAGGGTCAAAAACGAGCCCTGCTCTGTCTTTTGTATTGATTCCCGAATCAGGTCTTCGATCTGAGTGGCCAGAGTCAGGACGGAAATTTTGCCGTCCTCGTCGGTCATTGTGCTGATAATTGATCTGGCCAGTTTCTGCCGGACATATTCGGTCAGGATGTCCGGATCCGTACTCATGGGCGCATAGTCCGCCAGAGTTTCAGTGATGGTCAGGATATCACGAATAGAGACTCCTTCCCGCAATAAATTTTGGAGAACCTTCTGTACGCCGCCCAGAGTAAGCAGGTTTGGCACCAGCTCTTCCACAACTTTGGGATGGGTTCTTTCCAAATGGTCAAGGAGCTTTTGGGTGTCCTGGCGGCCAAGAAGTTCATCGGCATGGCTGCGCAGCACTTCGGTGAGATGGGTGGCAACGACGGTGGATGGATCGACCACAGTATAGCCGGCAACCTGAGCCTCGTCTTTTTTGTCTTCGGCAATCCACAGGGCAGGCAGTTGAAAAGCCGGTTCCGTTGTGGGAATGCCTTCAATTTCCCGTTTTGCCGCGCCGGAATCCATGGCCAGGAGATAACCCATCATCAGTTCACCCCTGGTAATTTCGATCCCTTTAAGGACAAGAACATATTCATCCGGTTTAATCTGCAGGTTATCGCGGACATGGAGTGGCGGTATGATAAGACCCATTTCCGTGGCAAACTGCCGCCTGATGCCGCGGATTCGTTCCAGTAAATCACCTTCCTGGCTTTCATCAACCAGGGGGATGAGACCGTAACCCACCTCAAGCTCAAGAATGTCGAGGCTCAACAGCGATTCCACTGTTTCCGGGGAGCCGGGCAGGGCCTCGGTTGCTTTTTTCTCTTCTTCGTCCTTGATGGCCTCGGTTTCCTGTTCCTTGGCCTGATACTGAAAGGCGAACCAGGCAAGGCCTCCCATGACGATACCCAGTATGAGGAAGGGAATATGGGGCAGTCCCGGTATCAGGCCGAAGAGCAGGATAATGCCCGATGAGACTGCCAGGGCCTGGGGTTGTCTGCCGAACTGCATGGAAAGTTCTTTACCCATGCCCACGTCCGATGCGGCACGGCTGACAATAATACCGGCTGATGTGGAGATGATCAGCGAGGGAATCTGGGAGACCAGGCCGTCGCCAATGGTCAGCAGAGTAAAGGTTTCGGCGGCCTGAAAAAGACCCATGTCCTGGATGAAAAAGCCGATGCACAGGCCGCCGATGATGTTGATTACCATGATGACAATGCTGGCAATGGCTTCACCGCGGACAAACTTGCTGGCACCGTCCATGGACCCGTAAAATTCGGATTGTTTGCTGATTTCCTGGCGCCGCTGTTTGGCTGTTTCTTCGTCGATCAGTCCGGCATTGAGGTCGGCGTCAATGGCCATCTGTTTGCCGGGCATTGCATCCAGAGTGAAACGGGCCGCAACCTCGGCAATTCGGCCGGAACCCTTGGTAATGACGATAAAATTAATAAGCACCATGATCAGAAAGATGATGGTACCCACCGCGAAACTGCCGCCCACGACAAAATCACCAAAAGACTGGATGACCCGGCCGACGGCCCCTGGTCCCTCATGGCCGTGGAGCAATATCAGCCTGGTGGAGGCGATGTTCAGGGAAAGCCGGAAAAGCGTTGTTAAAAGTAAAAGAGAAGGAAAGGACGAAAAATCAAGAGGATTGGTGTTGTACATGGACATCAGCAGGACCGTCAGGCTCATGGTGATGCCCAGGGAGAGCAGCAGATCCAGCAACATGGTGGGAAGAGGCAGGATCATAATGATGAGAATGCCCACCACTCCCACCGCCATCAGCAGACTGGACGGATCCATGTTGATGGCTTTCAAGCCTGAAATTTTTTCCGTTGATTCGGCCATTTTTCTTCTCTACCTTCTCTACTTCTCTACCTTCTTTGCCATTCTATGCTGCGTTCTGCCTGAGTTTATAGACATATGCCATAACCTCGGCAACCGCCTGGAAAAGGTTCTCCGGAACAGGTTCATTCAGGTCGACGGTTTTAAACAGGGCGCGGGCCAGGGGTTTGTCTTCCACAATCGGCACTTTATGTTCTTTGGCCACTTCCCGGATCCGTTTGGCGATTACGCCGGCGCCTTTAGCCACCACTAAAGGCGCTGTCATGGATTCGTTGTCGTAACGGAGGGCAACGGCCAGGCGGGTGGGGTTGGTAATCACCACGTCTGCCTCGGGTAGCTCCGTCATCATTCTTTTCCTGGCCATTTCCATCTGGATTGAGCGGATTCTGCCTTTAACATGGGGATCACCCTCGGTCATTTTGGCCTCTTCCTTGACTTCCTGTTTTGTCATTTTCATTTTTTTCATGAATTGCCAGCGCTGAAAGGCATAGTCCAGAGCGGCGAGCAAGGCAATAATCAGCGCTGACTTTAAAAAAATCCAGAAGGCGATTCCGGCGTAAAAAATTAAAATTTCGATCACTTCCTGATCCATGAGAGGGATGATTTCGTCTATGGATTTTTTGACCTCCGCATAGGCCACATAACCAACAATGATCAGCTTGGCGATTGATTTGACCGTGTTGGCCAGGGTCTGCATGGAAAAAATTTTACCCAATCCCTTGATCGGATCGATTTTTTCAAACTTCGGTGTGATTTTTTCAGTGCTGAAAAGAAAACCCACCTGGGCATAGTTGGCCACAAGGGCCGTGACCAGGATAACCCCCATCATGGGCCCTACCATAATGCCGAAATGAACCATGGCCTCCCTGGTCATCATGGTCATATTTCCCGGTATAATATTGATGGTATGCAGATGGGCCAGGTAATAGTGAAGAATCAGCATAAAACGGTCGAGAAGAAAACCGCCGAGGAAATAAAGGGTCATGAGGCCGACCAGTAGCACGGCCGCGGACGGCACCTCCATGCTTTTGGCAATGTCTCCCTTTTTTCTGGCTTCGGCCAGCCGGCGCGCGGTGGGCTCCTCGGTTTTTTCCTGGCCGCTGGATTCTTCAGCCATTTTTTAGTTTTTCCTGTAACATCCTGTTATTTTTATCTGACTCCTGACTCCTGACTCCTGATTTATCCCATCCCCGCCGCCATCTTGGGCAGATCCCGGCCCAGCTGTTCAAAGTAGTTCATCATCAAAGGCAGAAAGTATCCCAGGGAAAGTCCGACAAAAATGAAGCCCACGCCAATATTTAACGGCATTCCCACAATCAGAATAGGAATCTGCGGCACGGTCTTGGCAATAATGCCCATGCCCACATGGGTGAAAAAAACTGCCGCCGAGGCCGGGGCCATAATTTTGACTGCCATGACAAACATCTGGGCCGTGGCCTGCATCATGCCGTTGTAAGTGGCCTGGGTCAGGTGCAGGGTGCCCGGTTTCACCCAGATAAAGCTCTCGAGCAAGGTTTTGATAACGATATGATGACCATTCATGGCCAGAAAAATCAGTATAGCGATCAAGTTCCAGAATTGGCCCACCAGGGAGACCTGGACGCCGAACTGTGGGTCCATGACACCGGCCATGCCCATGCCCATCTGGACACCCACCATCTGGCCGGCGATCTGAAACGAAGCAAAAACAAGGCGGGCCAGAACCGCCAGAAAGGCCCCGAAGCAGATCTCGGTGACAACAAAGAGAAACAGTCCCGGAACACTCTCCGGAAGATCCGCAGGGGTGACCGGGACTACAGGAACCAGAACCAGGGCGATCATCAGGGACACGAGCACTTTGATCTGGCTTGGCACCGAGGGCGAGCCAATGACCGGCATAAAGAAAATCAACGGCACTACCCTGATCATGATGCTGACCAGGCAGAGAAACTGACTGATTGTCCAGTTGAGTAGTCCCGTGTCGATCATCTCCCTACCTCTTTACCCCTTTGCACCTTTGTTTCCCGCCTTTACAAGCTGTTCAGCGAATAATATCCGGCAGGCTCAGAATCAGTTCCCGGGTATAATCCGTCAATTTGATCAGCATCCAGGATGAAAAAAAGAGCATGGCCAGCATCACTGCAAAAATTTTCGGAACAAAAGTCAGAGTCATTTCCTGAATTTGCGTTGTGGCCTGGAAAATAGCGATCAGCAGGCCCACTGCCATACCGATGAGCAGAAGCGGCGCAGAAAGAAGCAGGGTAATGATAATGGCTTTTTCTCCCAGGGTAATGGCTTCAACAGGGGTCATATTTATTGCACCGACTTTCGATTTTGGATTTCAGATTGCGGATTGCGGAATTTTTTGAATGAACAGAAATCAGCATTCCAAAATCAGAAATTGCGCGAAACCTAACTGTAATTGATTGATATTGCATAGTATTTATCGATACGTTAAAAATGTTTATATGCCGAAGCAAAGCGCCTAAACCCCAAAACTTTGCACCAGTGAGCCGACAATGAGATGCCAGCCGTCAACAAGGACAAAAAGCAGAAGTTTAAAGGGCAGTGAGACCATGACAGGCGGCAGCATCATCATACCCATGGAAAGCAGGACGCTGGCCACCACCATGTCAATCACCAGAAAAGGCAGAAAGAGAATAAAGCCGATCTGAAAGGCGGTTTTCAGTTCACTGATCATGAAGGCCGGTATCAGAATCGAGGACGGTACCTCGGCCTTGTTAGCCGGTTTTTCAAGTTTGGCCATGGACAGGAACAGGGCCAGATCTTTTTCCCTTGTTTGTTTAAACATGAAGCCCCGGAGTGGTTGCAGGCCTGACTTAAATGCCTGTTCCAGGTTGACCTCTTCGGACATGTAGGGTTTGACGGCCTGGTCATTAATCTGTTTCAGCACCGGCGACATGATGAACAGAGTGAGAAAAAGCGACAGGCCGATAAGTACTTGGCTCGGTGGCATCTGTTGCGTTCCCATTGCACTGCGCAGAAAGGAAAATGCAATCACCAGGCGGGTAAAACAGGTGGTCATCAGCAGGATGGCCGGCGCCACTGACAGAATCGTGAATATCAGCAGAATCTCGATGATGGTGGCCACATCCTTTGGGTCATCTGTTTCTTGCAGACCGACCTGGACCGTGGGTAGGGTCACTGCTTCCGCTATTGCCGACCAAAAGGTTATTGCCGACAGAATAAGAAGCAAGGGGATGATTATTTTTTTGACCTGTAATCCGTTCATTTCATTGCTTTCTGGAGAATCCTGAAGCCTTGGCAAGCAGGCTGGAAAATGTTTCTGGTGTATTGTTTTCCTCCCCCCTCTCTATCTGCAGAGCAGGGTTGTCGTTCAGTTCGGTCAGCATGGTTATTTGCTGATCAGTCACGCCGACAACGATATTTTGATCAGCAATTTGCAGGACGGAGACATATTTTTTAGGACCGATCATCCGTGTGTCAAGAATTCGGATCAGGGAACCCTGTTTCAGCGTTTTCTGGCTGAAACCGAGTTTTTTCAGCCAGATCACGAGCAGCAGCATGAGTCCCGTCACCAGGGCCAGACCGCCAATCACCTTGAAGGAAAGGAAGAGAAGCGAGCCTGTGGTGGCAAGGTTATCAATGGCGCCGGCCGCTGGTTCACTGCCTGCCCAAGTCGTTTGGCAGAGGGCGAACAGGGTGATAAGGAGAAGAGAAAATCTGGTCATTTTTTATTCTCGGACAGCCTTCTAGCTCATATTTTTGATTCGATCAGCCTGGCTGATGATCTCAGTGATGCGAACGCCGAAGCGGTCATTGACAACAATGACCTCACCTTTGCCCAGAAGTTTGTTGTTGACAAAAATTTCCACTGGTTCTCCGGCAGCCTTTTCAAGTTCAATGACTGATCCCTGGGTCATCTGCAGCATTTTGTCGATCAGCATGGTGTTGCGGCCTAGTTCCACCGTTACCTTCAGGGGGAGATCCAGTAGGAAATCGAGATTACGTTCGCCGGAAGAGCTTGTTTTGCCGTTGCCGAGTTCGGCGAATTCGGCATCCTCGGAAGCACCGGATTCGACTTTTTCTTCTTTGTTATCAACACTGCCTTCATTTGATTCTTCCAGGGCATCGGCCCAGGAGTCGTCCAGGGATTTGTCAGCCATTATTTTTCCTTATCGTTATCGAGGGTAACCGGACACTCTGTTTATTGGTCCATTGTTTTACTGTTAATGAGCAGGGCCTTGTTCCCCCGGTGAATTCCCGGGGATCCCATGAATTTTTTTATGCCGGCAATGTAAACGGGCAGGAGGTCATCCCTCCGTTTATCCAGCTGAATAATGTCACCTTTTTCAAGGTCAATGATATCTCCGGCTGAGATCTGGGCATTACCCAGTTCCACTTTGATTTCCGCCTCGACATTTTTGATGTTCTCCGCGAGAATGCGTTTGAGGGCGATGTCTTCCTCGCTCTGGTCCCGTGTAAAGGTGGTCAGGAGTTTCGACTTAACGGATTCAAGGTTTGCCAGCGGGATGCACGCAGTAATGCTGCCCACGGACCTGTCCATGTCGATTTCATAACGGTTGATAACGACAATATCCTCTGGTTCGCATATTTTGGCGAACTGCGGGTTGATCTCGCTACGGACAAAGCGGACATCGACGGGGTGCAGAGAGTGCCAGGCCTTTTCCAGGTCATTAAGAAGAAGATTGACAATTCTACGGATTAAACGATGTTCAATGGCGGTGAAATCCCTGCCTTCGATTCTGACATTCCTGGTTCCGCTGCCGCCCAGAAAACTTTCCACAAGGGAGAAAACCAGTTTAGGCTCAAGGACAAAGAGGGCATGGCCCCGGAAGGGATCCATTTTGAATATCTGTAGACTGCTTGGCACCGGCAGTGTCCTGACAAAAGCGCCGAAGCGGTCAAGTTCCATGGGCACGGCGGTGATATCCAGAATTCGACGCAGGGTGTTGGATATGGAGGTCCGGATCGACCGGAGAAAGGCATCATTGATAACATCCAGTGCAGGCATCCTGATCTGGACGATACGCTCTTGGCGGGAAAAGTCGTAACGCTCGTAATCCTGAGCTTCTTCCTCGACAATTTCTTCCGGCTCATCGATTTCTCCACCGGATATGCCCTTGAGTAGAGCATCAACCTCGTCCTGGCTTAGTATCTGTTCCATATTTATTGAACGACAAATTCTGTAAAGTAGATATTTTTTATTTTGTCCGGTCTGGTCACCTGATTGAAGCGTTCCTGGAGTTCATCGCGGATTCTTACCTTTCCTTCCGGGGTCATAACCTCTTCAAAAGAAAGACTGGTGAGCATCATGATGACGATGTTCTGCAGCTTGGGCTCGAGCTTTGTGGCTTTTTCCAGCAGTTCCGGGGTCTCGAGTTCCAGGCTGAGTTTGATTTTCAGGTAACGCTTGCCCTTGGGATCGGCCAGATTGACAATAAAGGGCTTCATGGCAAACATTTCACCAACGACCTCGGCCTTATTCCCTTTCGTGATCAGTTCCTCTTCTTCAACCGGAGGCGGTGCCAGAAACTTTTTGTAGGCGAAAAAACCGCCGCCGCCCAGCGCAATAAGACCGATTAGACCGACAATGAGAAAGAGCAGTTTTTTTGATTTTTTGGGCTGTTCGGTTTCCTCGGCCTGTTTTTCTTCATCAGCCATGGATGTTCTCCTGTTTCAGTAGGTTGTTAATTTTGTATAGAACTATTTTGGCAACTATTATGCCATTGTCAATTTAAATTAGAAAACAAGAGCTAATTCTTTGCTTTCTTTGTCTTTTTTTTATTTTTTTGGCCTATTTTTTTTTAGGTCATGTAGAGAGTGTAGGTCATTTTTTTGACTATCCGGCCTATGTTGTAGTCAAAAAAATGATTTGTTGGTTTCCGGATAGTAAAGTTTACCTTCTTGACAGAAGTGACACTTGGCTATATTATTTTGACAAATGTCGATATCGAGGTGTGGTTATGCAATTAGATCAAGTGGGAAAAATTTTAGGTGGGGAAAAAATTCTTGGCAAAAAGCTTGAAAGCAAAATGGATTTAGTCGAGCTTGGCAGTATTGGAGTCACGAAAAATGCTGTGTCACATTTGGCCAAGTACCTTTCCTTGTCTTGGAAGCAGGTAGCTGATTTATTACCAGTAACAGAGAGAACACTTCAAAGGTATTCCTCTCATCAGCATTTCAATCCGGCTGTTTCCGAGCAAGTTCTTCATATTGCAGAAGTTCTTGCAAAAGGTACTGAGGTTTTTCAAGATAAAAGAAAATTGGGGGTATGGTTAAATACTCCACATAAAGTTTTTTATGGTAAAACGCCATTTACCATGCTTAAGTCACGTTTTGGTATGGAGTTGGTTCTTGAAGAATTAGGTCGTATAGAGTTTGGAGTCTATTCGTGATCAAACTGTTTCGAATATCTATCTCTGAACATATAAACGATATTACAGGTATAGGGGCCAAAATTTATGGTGGGCGTTGGAACCATGCTGGTTATCCAGTAGTTTACACTTCAGGTAGCAGATCTCTCGCAGCACTTGAATTTTTAGTACATGTACCCATGGCACTTGCACCTGAAAATTTGAGTATTGTTGAAATTAATATTCAGGAGCATGTTCAACGGGAATCAATCAAGGAAAACCTGCTACCATCAAGCTGGAGGAACTACCCTGCTTCTGAGCAATTAGCAAATATTGGTACTCATTGGATCAAGTCAAAATCGTCATTGCTACTTGATATTCCATCGGCAGTCGTTGCTAAAGAAGTTAACACTTTGATAAACCCGTTACACCCGGATATAAAATATGTAAATGTTGGAATAGTAGAGAGATTTTCATTTGATTCAAGACTTTTAAAGAAAAAATAATCTTGTAAATTCGGGTGGTTCAAATAGTATCCGTGCTTAACAACCCAGCCAATAATGCAATTTGTCCGACCCGCGAGCCCTGCCGTTTTTTTGAGCTGGATTGGTGCTTGTTGCTTCCGTAAAGTTGATTGCAAATCCACGGCGGGCAGTTGAAAATGGCTCAAGGAGTTTTTTCCTGCATTTTTGCTTATATGGCAATTGTCGGGTACATTTTCTTTGATAATAATTTGTTCCCGCCGAACCGCAGCGCCCTTGCTCCGCTACGCTATACAAGAACGCTGCAGCTCGGGCATTACCCATCAAAGTATAAACGGAACTATCAAATGGCAATTAAACTTAATAAGGTGAAAAATCCTTTGGCAAAGAAAGCTAAAAAAGGATTTCAGGGTTATCCTCTTGCGACAATAGCGTATTACGGTCCAGATAACAAAAAAGCAACGAAGGTAGCCGTTGGCATTATCATGAAAGAGGATGAAGGCGCAAAAGTAATGGAAAAATGGTTTTCCGAAAAAGATCTTCGTCGAGATATTAAAATCAACAATGAGATCAAGGATTTTATATTAAAGCAAGGCGTCAAGTCAGTTGTCATGGCACCCAAAATTCTGGGTTGTCCTCACGAAGAAGGTATTGATTATCCTATGGGCGAATCTTGTCCTGAATGTCCATTTTGGAAAAATCGAGACAGGTTTACAGATGAGATAATACATTAATACTATAGACAAAATGGCTAGCAAAAAGTAAATATTCGGCTAGGAGGCTGTCCGAGAATAGCAATTTTTTTCAAATCGAGGCATTTTGAAAAAATAAGCACAGTCATATATTTGATATTACGAGCATTATTTTTTTCGAAATAACGAAGAGTTGGGGGAAAAGGGCATTCTCGGACAGCCTCCTAGCACACCAGCTGTGCACGATCAGACTGACTCACATAAGACTACTATGCTTCGCCAGCCTGCTCGGAGTCTGAGCTTACCTGTACACATCTGAGGCTGACACCGCTTCGCTGTTATCCAAAAATTTACAATATGGTAGTTTTAGCTGTTTTTCGATACCAAGCTGAATATTTACAACAAAAAAGGTATAAGGCTGAAGGGAAAATGGAAAAACTCGTCACGGATCCAGGATCTCATTAATATGAGAGACGAACTTTCAGGGTAAATTTCTAAAAAATCAAAAGATAGAGGAATTGAAAGATATGGGAAAAACAGTTGCTGAAAAAATTCTAGGGGCACATCTTGTTGAGGGAGAAATGGTCAAGGGTGAGGAGATCGCCATTCGTATCGACAGAACTTTGACCCAGGATGCCACGGGAACCATGGCCTATCTTGAGTTTGAGGCAATCGGGATTCCGAGAGTGAAAACGGAATCATCGGCCTGCTATGTGGATCATAATCTGATTCAGGCTGATTTTAAAAATGCTGATGATCATCTTTTTCTACGATCCATTGCCCGTAAATACGGCCTCTTTTTTTCACCGCCCGGAAACGGAATTTCTCACCAGATCAATCTTGAGCGTTTCGGCCTGCCCGGCAAAACCCTGCTCGGTTCGGACAGCCATACTCCGACCGGCGGGGGGCTGGGAATGCTGGCCATCGGCGCCGGGGGGCTGGATGTGGCCATGGCCATGGCCGGAAAACCCTTTTATCTTGTCATGCCGAAAATTTTCGGCATTAAACTCATCGGCAGACTGCAGCCCTGGGTCTCGGCCCGGGATGTTCTGCTTGAACTGCTCCGTCAACTTTCAGTAAAAGGCGGCGTCGGCTATATTATTGAATATTTTGGTCCGGGAGTAAAGGAGTTGTCCGTCACTGACCGGGCCTCTATCACTAACTTTGGAGCGGAGCTTGGCGCTACCACCTCTGTTTTTCCCTCGGATGAAAATACAAAACAGTTTCTCGAAAGCCAGGGAAGAGAGGATGGCTGGGTTGAACTGGTTGCAGACGATGATGCCCGCTATGACGAGGTAATTGAAATTGATATGTCCACCCTGGAGCCCATGATCGCCTGTCCGTCATCGCCGGATAACGTGGTCAAGGTCAGTGAAGTGGCCGGCAAGCCGGTGGCCCAGGTTCTGGTGGGATCATGTTCCAACTCCTCTCTGCGTGATTTGATGGTGGTTGCCAAAGCCCTGGAAGACAGGGAGGTCAGCCCGGAGGTGAGTTTTGAGATTAATCCCGGCAGCCGCCAGGTCCTTGAGAATCTGGCAGCCGGAGGCGACATGTTGACCTTGATCCATGCCGGCGCCCGGGTTCATCAGGCCGGCTGCCTGGGATGTATCGGCATGGGCCAGGCCCCGCCCACCAATACCATTTCTCTGCGCACCTTTCCCCGTAATTTCCCCGCCCGCAGCGGGACCAAGAACGACCAGGTCTATCTCTGCAGTCCGGAGGTGGCGGTTGCCGCCGCTGTAACGGGCAAAATTACCGATCCTCGTGATCTGGGGGATTATCCGTTTTTTACTTTGCCGGAAAAATATCTGCCCGGTGATTCCCGCATTGAGCCCCCCCTTGCCGATGGTTCCGATGTTGAGATTATTCGTGGGCCGAATATAGCGCCTTTTCCGAAGTTTGGTCCGCCGCCCGAGAACTGGGAGGGAAGCGTACTCCTGAAAACCGAAGATAATATTACCACGGATCATATCATGCCGGCCGGGGCTCAAATTCTTCCCCTGCGCAGCAATATTCCGGCCATCAGCGAGTTTGTTTTTTCCCAGATTGATACGGATTTTGTCCGGCGCGCCAAGGAGACCGAGGCTGGGATGGTTGTCGGCGGTGTTAATTACGGACAGGGCTCTTCCCGGGAACATGCTGCCCTGGCCCCCCGCTATCTTGGAGTCCAAATTAAGCTGGTGAAGAGTTTTGCCCGCATCCACAAGGCCAATTTGATCAATTTCGGCATATTGCCTTTGACCTTTGTTGATGAGGCGGATTACGATCTCGTTGAGCAGGGAGCAAAGGTGGTCATCCACGGGCTGCGCAAAGAACTGGCTGGAGGCGCCGAGACAATCAATGTGGAAATTAATGGTAAAACCATTGCTGCCCGGCTTGACGTTTCAGATCGTCATCGGCAGATTCTTCTGGCTGGGGGATTGTTGAACTGGGCCAAGGGCCTGTAGATTTTATGTGATTTGGTATAAAAAATTGTACCCTAAAAGGGGTGATGGTTGTTCCGGGACCCTTGTTTTCTGGGGAAAGAGGGTGTTTTTATTCCGGTATAAAAAATTATACTAACATGTAACTATTTGATTTTATATGAATAACTGTGTCAGTTTTAGTTTTTGTGCTGATGGTATAAAAAATTGTATTTTTTCTGGCAGGATGGAAATAATGACGGTGGGCCGCAAATGCAGTAATAGTAGGAGATAAGAAGAAAATAATTTTTTTTGTTGAGTGGCACGGTGATTGCTTTAACTAGAAAGCAAGAAATAACTCTTTTCTCCTTTTCTCCTTTGATTGGCCGTTTCTGTTCCCCCAGAAACGGCCTTTCTTTTTTTTCCGGCAGAGCGATCATGCTCGTTTTTTCCACTGCTAATAATTGATGGTCTGGTAAAAAGGCCCCTACTCCGTCATTCCCGCGCAGGCGGGATTCCAGAACGTGTTGAAATGACTAGATTCCCGCCTGCACGGGAATGACGGAAAATTGGCAAAATGTAGTTTTTACGAGACCATCAATAATTTACTTCATGGGATTTTCGTGAAAATTCTGGATCAACGGGTTGGTATTTTACGCTGCAGGAACTATGATCGGCAAGAGATCAAGGGCTGTTTTGATCGTGTTGCCGCTTCCTTTGATTTTGTTGTTTCTCCCGGCAGCCGGATTTTGTTGAAGCCAAACCTGGTTTCAGGCCAGGGGCATGACGGTCTGGGCTGCACCCATCCTGAATTTGTCGCCGCTGTGGCCGAATGGTGTGTTGATCAGGGCGCCAGGGTGGCAGTTGGCGACTCTCCGGCCTTTGGCCGCAGCCAAAGGGTAATGCAGCTCTGCGGCATGAGCTCGGCATTGCGCGGCCTGCCCGTGAAAACGGTTCCTTTTTCCAGAGGGAAATCAAGACGTCTGGATTGCGGCATCAAAGTGGGAATCGCTCCGCAAGCTCTCGAATGCGATTTTTTGATCAATCTGCCCAGGGTTAAAGCCCATGCCCAGGTTCGGGTGACTCTGGCCGTGAAAAATTATTTTGGCGTTGTCAGCGGCTGTAAAAAGGCCTGGCTCCATATGCGTTGCGGTGAAAGAGAGAATCTTTTTGAGTCTCTTCTTGTTGGTCTCCTGAAAGTTGTGCCTGCTGGTTTCAGTTTTATTGACGGGATTGTTGCCATGCATAAAACAGGTCCCATTACCGGCGACCCTTTTTTACTTGGCCTGGTGGCGGGTTCTCCAAACCCGGTGGCCCTTGATGCAGCGCTTCTGGATATCCTGGGAGTCTCCTTTGCTCAAAGCATGGTGCAGATGGAATGTATCCGGCGGGACATGCCAGGTAGCCGTTCCGGGAATCTGTCATATCCATTTCTTGACCCAAAAGAGACGGCTGTGCCTGATTTTCAGGTGCCGCAGGTGTTGGACAGGGTGCGTTTTCAGCCAAGCCAGATGTTGAAGAGCTGTTTGAAAAGAGCATGCTCAATGATTATTCCCGGTTGAGACTTTACAAAGAGGGAGATAAAAATTAATCTTTGTAAATTCAATATCATTGATTTAAAGGAAATTATTTCTAGCCACAAACCCCACGAAAAAACACTGAATTTTTTTATTTTCGTGTTTTTCGTGGATTTTGTGGCAAAACAAGGAGCAGGAAAATGTTTGATCTCCAGGGAAAAACAGCACTCATAACAGGCAGCTCCAGGGGTATCGGCAAGGCTATCGCTCTTCGTTTTGCCGAAAATGGCGTAAATCTTGTGGTCAACTATGTCCGTAAACGCCGCGATGCCGAAGAGACAGCTGCATTAATTGAATCAAAAGGGGCAAAATGCCTCGTGGTCAAGGCTAACGTGGCAAAGGATGAAGATGTAAAGGCCATGTTTGATGTGATCAGGGAGGAGTATGGCGGGCTTGATTTTCTGGTGAGTAATGCCGCCTCCGGTGTTTTAAAGCCCGTGCTTGAGTTGAGCAGCCGTCACTGGAACTGGGCCATGGATATTAATGCCAGGGCTCTGTTGACCTTGGCTCAGCAGGCTGTTCCTTTTATGAAGGATGGCGGCAATATTATTGCCGTCTCAAGTCTTGGTTCGGTGCGGGCCATTGAGAATTATACGGCGGTGGGAGCCTCAAAGGCGGCTCTGGAGTCCCTGGTTCGTCATCTGGCGGTGGAGCTTGGTCCCGAAAAAATCAATGTCAATACGATCAGCGCCGGGGCCGTGGATACCGAGGCCCTGAAAAAATTTCCTAACCGGAGTCAAATCCTTGATACCGCCAGGGAACGGACTCCTCTGGGCCGTTTGACCACGCCGGAAGATGTGGCGGATATCGCCCTTTTTCTCTGCAGTGATCTTGCCTCCATGATCCAGGGGCAGACCATCGTGGTTGACGGCGGTTATTCCATCAGGGCTTGATTTCCGAGTTTTCCTAAGCTATGTAACCCTTGGTGAATTATGACGATGGACCGGCAAAAACAACAGGGAGGTTTTGTCACCCGGCAGAGGCTGATTCTTGCCTCGTCTTCGCCGAGACGGGCCCGCTTTTTCAGGGATCTTGGATTTGATTTTGAGGTCCAGTCCGCTGAAATTGATGAATCCCTTCGGGAGGGTGAGTCCCCTGCTGCCTTTGTTCAGCGGCTGGCCGGAGAAAAGGCGTCAATAATCGCCGGGCGGAATTCAGCAGCCTGGGTGGTGGGCGCGGATACCAGCGTTGTCCTTGCCGGACGGATTCTGGGAAAACCGGATTCTCAGGCAGATGCCTGCCGTATGCTGCAGATGTTGTCCGGCCGTTGGCACGAGGTTTGGACGGGTTTTGCCATCTATCATTATAATAAAGGCATCAATGTCCGCAAGGCCGTGCTGACCCGAGTCCTTTTTCGGGAATTGACCCCTGACCTCATCCATTCCTATGTCCTCACCGGTGAACCCATGGACAAGGCCGGCAGTTACGGCATCCAGGGGAAGGGGGGATTTCTCGTCAGGAAAATTGAAGGGTCATGCAGCAATGTAATCGGCCTGCCCTTGAACGAAGTTGTTGAGGAGATGTTGAAGTTGCATGTGATCAGCCCCTGTCTGAAATAAATGGTGGTTTTCTTTTTGACAGATGAATTCCGTTTGTTGTAAAATTTCATTTGAACATGAAACCTTCATCCCCTAAACAAGAACAGGTCGAAGACAGTGTCTTTGTCGCGCGGCAGCCCATTTTCCGCAAGACAAAAAAAGTCTTCGGCTATGAACTCCTGTTCCGTTCCGGTCAGGAAAATTTCGCCGATCCTTCCATAGATGGCGATATAGCCACTTCCAATGTTGTCACCAACAGTTTTCTCGTTATCGGTCTTGCCAAGCTCACGGATGGCAAAAAGGCCTTCATCAATTTTACCGATGAGATGCTCTGCAATTCCTCTCCCGCTCTTTTTCCTAGAGAGGCCATTGTCGTTGAAGTTCTTGAAGATGTTGTTGTCACCCCTCAGTTGATTAAGTCCTGCCGCTCATTAGTCAGTCAAGGGTATGTGCTCGCCCTGGATGATTTTATCTATAAACCTGAGTTTGATCCCCTTCTTAAGCTGGCTGGAATCGTCAAATTTGATATCAGGGCCATGTCCATGGCAGAGCTTGCCCGGGATGTGGAACGAGTCGCGCCTTTTCGTGTCCGGCTGCTGGCTGAAAAGGTGGAGACCCAGGAAGAATTCGAGGCCACAAAAGAGATGGGTTTTAACCTGTTTCAGGGCTATTTTTTCTGTAAGCCGGAGATTGTCGGCGGCCGTGATATTCCTGCTTCAAAAATACAGTATCTCCAGCTTTTAAGGATGGTTCAGGATGAAAATTATAATTTTGAAAAAATTTCCGATCTGATTTCACATAATGTTGCCCTGTCATTCAAGTTGCTCAGATACGTCAACTCGGCATACATTGGTCTGCGTAACAAGGTAAAATCCCTGCAGACCGCCGTGGCCTTGATCGGCGAATTGAATATTCGCAAATGGCTCAGCCTGATCATGCTTTCGCACATGGCTGAAGACAAACCTCTGGAGCTTGTGAAACTGTCCATTGAAAGGGCAAGCTTTTGCGGCCGGATCGGCGACAGTCTGCCCGATAAAAGATTTGACGGTTCTCTCTTTTTTACGGTGGGAATGTTTTCCCTGCTCGATGTGATCCTGGGGCAAAAGATGGAGGCGATTTTAAAGGATTTGAATCTGGCCGATGAGATTCAGGATTGTCTCCTTGGCAGATCCAGGGATCAGCTGGCCAGGACACTTACCCTGGTCAAGGCCTATGAACGCGGCAACTGGGAGAAGGTCAGTCAATTATCTTCCGCCCTTGGCGTTCCCATGGGAGATTTACCCGGCCATTTTGATGATGTTTTGGAAGAAGTTCGGGCCTTTTGCCTGGGTGATTGAGTTGGGATTTGGGAATGCGGATTTCAGAATGGACTGACAAAACCGCATTGCGAAATCCGAAATCAAACATCACGTAGTTTGACCCATTTGATACATCTTTGAAAAATCGCCGATGGTCAGAAAAAGTTCGGCAATTCCAGCCAGGAGCGACAGCCTGTTGCTTCTGGTCTTTTCATCCTCCACCATCACCATGACATCATCGAAAAAGGCGTCCACCGGTTCTTTCATTTGCAGAATAACCGTTAATGCCTGTTCGTACTGTTTTTCCGCCACCAGGGGAAGGACTTCGGAGCGGATTGCCTGCAGGGTGGCAAAGAGTTCCTTTTCTCCCGGTTCAGTGAGCAGTTTTTTCTGGACAGCAGTTTCCCGGTGGTCCTTAATGATGTTATTGACCCGTTTGAAAGCCGCAGCCAGCAGGGTAAAGGTCGGTTGGTCGCTGATGGCGACAAGGGCGTCAATCCGTTTGCGGCAGTCGACAATATCATCAAACGAGACAGAGGTCACCGCCTCGACAGCTTCGGGAGGAAGGCCCCGGCCGATGAGATCATTGACATAACGGTTTTTGATAAATTTCATGCTGTCTGCCAGAACAGTCGAGTGATTCAGCTTGTCCCCATAAAGATTAATCGCTTTTTTCAGCGAGCCGGAGAGTGAAAGGGGAACGGACAGATTTTCAAGAATATGGAGAAGCCCCAGGGCCAGGCGCCGCAGGCCGAAAGGGTCCGCTGTGCCGGAGGGGATTTTGCCGATACCAAAACAGCCGGCAATGCTGTCGAGGCGGTCGGCCAGACTGACAATAGCCCCGTGAATTTCAGAGGGCAGGGGGCTGCCGGCCCGCACCGGCATATAATGTTCCATGATTCCCTTAGCCGCGGCAGGGCTTTCACCATCGTGAAGGGCGTAATGCATTCCCATGTTTCCCTGCAGACCCGGGAACTCATTCACCATGTCGGTCACCAGGTCCGCCTTGGACAGCCTCGCCGCCCTTTCAACATCTTCCGTTTCCGCCGGAGCCAGGGTTTGTGCCAGAAAGGTGGATAATTCCATGATCCGTTCCGTTTTTTCAAGCATGGTGCCCAGCTTGGCCTGAAAGACGACTCCGGCCAGACTGTCAACGCGATCGGAAAGCCGATGCTGCTGGTCTTCCTTTAAAAAAAACAGGGCATCTTCAAGGCGGGCGCGCAAAACACGCTGATGTCCCTGCCGGGTCAGCATGGGGTTTTTGACCCGGGTGTTGTTCACAGCAACAAAATTGGCCATAAGATTGCCGTCATTGTCGGCAATCGGAAAATATTTCTGGTGTACGCGCATGGAGGTAATGAGTACCTCCCGGGGTAATTGCAGAAATTTTTTGTCAAATTTCCCGCAGATGCCCAGAGGCAGTTCAACCAGGTTTGTTACGGTATCAAGAAGTTCCTCGTCTGGAATAATACGTCCCCCGGCTTCGGCGGCAGCCTTGTCAATTTCGCTCTGAACCGCCTGACGTCGCTGGGTCAGATCCGCCAAGACGCCGGCCTGGGCCAGATCAGCAAGATAGCCGTTAAAGTTTTGGACTTTGATTTCTTCAGGAGCCATAAATCGATGGCCCCGGGTCTGATCGGAGCTTGTAATGTCATTAAATTGGAAGGGAACGATTTTGTCGCCGAACAAGGCTAGAAGCCACTGAATAGGACGGGCAAAGTTGGTGGGGTTTGCTCCCCATCGCATGGATTTGGGGAAAGGAAGATCAGCGATCAGTTCGGGCAGAAAGTCCGACAGGAGTTGCGCGGTCTCTGCACCTTTTTTTTCCTGGCGCAGCATCAGATATTCGCCCTTGGCAGTGGTCGCAATCTCCATGTCGTCCACTGTTGCACCCCGGGAACGGGCAAAGCCTATCGCAGCCTTGGTGGGTTGGTTATCCTTGTCAAATGCTGCTTTTTTTGGAGGCCCGAGAATTTCCTCAAGGCGATCAGACTGGCGATCGGTGAGGTCATCAATACACAGAGTCAGTCGTCTCGGTGTGGCCGCCGTCCGGATTCGCCCGAATGGCAGATCAAGCTCTTTAAGCTTGAGGGCCATGATTTTTTTCATACTGTCCAGCGCCGGCAAGATATAGCCTGCCGGAATTTCTTCGGTTCCAATTTCAAGTAAAAATTCGTGCTGCATGATGTTGTTTCCTGTTATTTGGATTTGAGATTTCGGATCTGCGATTTCGGAATTTTTTTATCATTCCAAAATCCGCATTCCGCATTCACAAATCTGAAATCGATCGAATGGTGGCAAAGGTGCTGAAGCCCTTGGAAAGATTTTCCACACTTACCTCGAACCATTGAATGTCAGGGTGGGCGGAGAGTTTTTCCCCCAGAGCCTTGGCGATTTTTTCCACCGAAAGATCGTAGTTCGAGGGTTTCGGCATCTCCATGGACCATCTCAAGTTGTGGGAGGTGATTTTTTCCACCATTTGAATAAGATCTTCAAGCCAGATGAAATTGCGAAAACGAAGACGAATATGGGCAAAACCCCAGTGACCCAGTGACTCCGGCAGGCCGGTGGTGCTTTGCTCGGGAGTTGGTGGCGCAATGGGCACCCTGACTTCCAGTGTCAGAGCATCTTTTTTTTCAAAAGAGCCATGCATCTTACAGGTATACTCACAGATATCTGTTCTGCGCCCGGAATGAGTTTTCTTTTTTAGAAAATAGGGAAATTCGATCTCCATATGCGCTGATTCAGCTTGGAGCTTTGTCTTCATTTCCCGCAAGATGAGATGAAAACTCTTAAGATCAATGTGCCCATGGAAGCGATTGAGGATTTCAATGAACCGGCTCATGTGAGTACCCTTGAATTGATGGGGCAGGTTCACATACATGTTGACTTTGGCCACGGTATTTTGAACATTCCTGGCCTTGTCCAGCACAGTGACGGGATAGGAGATTTCCTTGACGCCAACTTTCCTGATATTGATTCGCCGGTGATCGCTTTGGCTTTGAATATCTTTCATCGTTTCGGCTGTGATGCCATGGCAGTTTTCAACACTCTCAAGCCAGTGTCAAAAAGAAGTCGACTCAGGAAATATGACGGCGAACAGCGGCTTTCAGTTCACTCAGGTCAGATGATTTTACAATGTAGTCATCAGAGGCCCATGAACCGAGATCCTGTTTAAATTCCTGGTAGGCTGAACTGAGAATGACGGGCATATTGGGACACGTCTCTTTCATGCGTCGCAGAGCGTCAATGCCGTTCATGCCGGGCATATTGATATCAAGGATAACAAGATCAGGTGAGACGATATTGAGCTTTTCAAGCGCTTCCTCGGCGGAAAGGGCGGAGTGGACCTCGTATCCCTCTTCTTCCAGTTCTTCCCTGTAAAGCAGATGAATGCTTTCTTCGTCATCAACCAGCAATATTTTTTTCATATCCGACCTCTTTTGTGTCAAATGTTGACGGGAATCGGTGAGTGTTCAAGGTTTTGTTTAAAATCAATAGTGATGCATTCGTAAAACTATTTTTTAACGCAAAAGACGCGAAAGGCGCAAAAGTTGTTATTTTAAAACCAAGTAGTTACGTTTGCGCCCCTTGCGTCTTTTGCGTTGAAGTTGAACTTTTTACGTGTTCATCAGTAGTCAAGCTTCCGCAGATATTTTGCTGCTTCTTCCGGAGGGGTGGGGTTGATATAAAAACCCGTGCCCCATTCAAAACCGGCTATTTTTGTCAGTTTCGGCATTATTTCAAAATGCCAGTGATAATGCTCGAGAGGCGCTGAGCGTAACGGTGAAGTATGAAGGACAAAGTTGTATGGTACGTTTGGAATACAGTTGTCCAGCCGTAGCATGCTTTCTGTAAAAATCGCGGTTAAAGCCTGGAATGATCTGGTGTCCTGCTCAATATAGGATGAGGAGTGGTCTTTGGGCAGGATCCACATTTCAAAAGGTGATCTAGGTGCATAAGGCGTGATACAGAGGAAATGATCATTCTGGCAGACCACCCGGATCTCCTGTTTAATTTCCTGGCGGATAATGTCACAGAAAATGCAGCGTTCCTTGTAGCGGTAATAGGAAAGGCTGCCGGCGAGTTCCGAGACGATCATCCTCGGCAGGATCGGCATAGCCACAAGCTGTGAATGGGAATGCTCAAGGGAGGCGCCGGCTCCGCGACCGTAATTTTTAAACACCATAACATACTTGAAGCGGTGGTCACGGCTGAGATCCACCAGGCGGTCCCGATACGAGAGGAATACGTTAATCATACGTTCCGGAGGCAGCTGGACGAATGATTCGTTGTGGTTTGGCGTTTCAATGATCACTTCATGGGCGCCAATGCCGTTCATCTTATCATAAAGCCCATCCCCTTCCTTGTCCAGATCACCTTCAATAACCAGGGCGGGATATTTGTTCGGTACAACCCGGAGGTCCCATCCTGGAGTGTTCGGAGGGTGAGGTTTGCTGCTGTAACGCAAAACTTCCGCAGGAGTTGTTTTTTCATTGCCGGGACAGAGAGGACAGAAGCCTCCCTTGCTTTCGGTTTTTTTGATGATAAAATCCGAGGGGCGCTTGCCTCGTTCCTGGGCAATAATGATCCAGCGGCCCAGAACCGGGTCTTTGCGTAATTCCGGCATTGTTTCTTTTTCAGCTCTCCTGGGCTTTTTCGAAATTTTCCTGTTTGGTCTTGCACTTAATGCAAAGTGTTGTTACCGGCCTTGCCTCCAGCCGGGCAATGCCGATATCATCTCCGCAATCATCACATTCGCCATAGGTGCCGTCCTTAATACGTTCCAGGGCGGAACTCACCTTGGTGAGTAATTTTCTTTCCCGGTCACGGATGCGCAGTTCAAAATTACGGTCGGATTCCGCCGAAGCTCTGTCAGTTGGATCCGGATAGTTATCATTCCGGCCGGTCATTTCGGAGATGGTTTTATCCGCCTCGGACAGCAGATCCTCTTTCATCTCTTCGAGTTTGTTTGTAAAATGCTCCAGTTTGTCCTTTTTCATGGACTTTGTCTCCTGAGGTTGAAGGCTTAAACCGCAAAATCAATGTGGTCTGCCGGGATGATCAGTTTTCGTTCTGTCTGGTATATGTTCCGCTCTTGCCCCCTGATTTGGCAAGAAGTCTGATGTTGTCGATTTTCATTCCCTTGTCAACGGATTTACACATATCGTATATGGTTAAGGCGGCAATGGAAACAGCGCAGAGAGCTTCCATTTCCACCCCGGTTTTTCCAGTGATGCCTGCCGTTGCCCGGATCTCAATACTATTATCCGTGTCAAGAAAAGTAAAGTGAATCTCCGCCTTGCTGAGGGGAAGAGGGTGGGTTAAGGGGATGAGGTCGTCTACTTTTTTAGCGGCCATGATGCCGGCCAGTCGAGCGACACCAAGAACGTCACCCTTGGCCATTCGCCCCTGCCTGATGAGATCAAAGGACTCGGCCGACATGCTGATTGTTCCTGCTGCCGTAGCTTCGCGAACCGTATCATCTTTCCGGCTCACATCAACCATGCGGGCATTTCCCGTTTCGTCGAAGTGAGAAAATTGTTTGTCAGGTGTTTTTTTTGTTTCGTTCGGCATGGTAGTCAGGGCTCATGAGGCAAAACTGAAGAGTTTTTTGAAAAAACCTTCGTGCTCAGAGTCATCTTTGTCGTTTTCGAGGTCAGAAAACTCTCTGAGCAGTTCTTTTTGTTTTTCGGTGAGTTTCGTGGGAGTTGTGACTTTTGCTTCAATGATCATGTCCCCTCGGCCACTGCCTCTCAGGCGTGGTACGCCTTGGCCACGCAGGGTAAATCGTTGACCGGTCTGGGTTTCCGGAGGAATGGCCAGATTTTTTTTGCCATGGATGGTCGGGACTTCAAGCTCATGACCAAGGCTTGCCTGGGTCATGGTGATTGGCAGTTCACAGAAGATGTATTCACCGTCCCTTTTGAAGAATTCGTGGGATTCAACATGAATAACGACGTAAAGGTCTCCTGAAGGACCGCCCCGGCGACCCCCCTCGCCCTCGCCGCGCAGCCGCATTCTTGCGCCATTATCCACCCCTGCCGGTATTGTAAGGGAGACTGTCTTGGTCTTACTGATCAGGCCGGTGCCGTCACAGTCATTGCAGGGATCCGTGATGATTTGTCCCTGGCCGTGGCAATCCGGACAAGGCGTGCTGATTCTGAAAAAACCCTGGGATCGCATGACCTGGCCCTTTCCGTGACAGGTGGAGCAGGTTTGACTTTGATAACCCGGCCTGATTCCCGTGCCCTCGCAGGTCCAACATGTTTCTTTTTTGGTGATTTCGACTTCTTTTTTTAAGCCGTGAACCGCTTCGAGAAAACTGATTTTCAGGTCATAGCGGAGGTCTGAGCCGGGTTGGGGCCCGTTTCTGTCAGGTTGTCCTCCACCGCCAAAACCGAATAGATCCTCAAAAACATCACCAAAGCTTGAGAAAATGTCGTTAAAGTTGCCTGGTCCACTGTAACCGCTGTTTTTTAGACCTTCTTCTCCGTAGCGGTCATAAATTTTACGTTTTTCCACATCGCCGAGCACTTCATAAGCCTCGGCCGCATCCTTGAATTTATCTTCGGCTTCTTTGTCACCCTGATTGCGATCAGGGTGATATTTCATGGCAAGTTTCCGGTAGGATTTTTTAATTTCCGCCGCTGATGACGAATTGGAAACGCCAAGGATTTGATAGTAATCTTTGCTCATCGTATGATTGGGGATCAGGCTGGATTTTCAGGGGTTGCGGGCTGGGTTTCCGGTTGGGTCAGAGCAGGAGCCTGCCCGGTTTCCGTCATTTCCGGTTCACTTTCCCGGCGGTGGCCCAGCTCTTTTATATTGTCAAATGTGACCTCGCCGGCGGCAATTTCCCTGAGGGTCATGACAACCTCTTTATTTTTTCCTTTAACGAGGAGATCCTGCCCTTTCCTGTGCTGTTTTACCCGGGCGACAGCAAGATGAATAAGGACGAAGCGATTTTCGTTACCGATCTGTTTAAGGCAGTCTTCAACTGTAATACGTGCCATAATGTTGAATGAATCCTCCTTGATGAGAATTTGTTTTTGCCGGCGGTATTGATACGAAGGGTGCCGAAGTATTTAAAATGCAATGCTTACAATATAACAAACATGAACTTTACAAGTATAATCTCTTTATTGTGTTTGACAACCTTTTTGTGTGTAACCTATCACGGGGTGAAATGGGCAAACGTCTTTCACCCCCCACTCTGTAATTGATTACAGGGTGCTACAGATGCGCGAAATCGGTCTGTGAGCTGTACTGGTGTTACGCGAACAGGCCGATGACAGGTAAGCGCAGACTCCGAAGCAGATGCAGTGACCTGTGGTCAGTTACTTTTTGTGTTTGGTGTGGCTTGATACGTCAAGCGGGGATTTGCAGATCTGATTTGGAACTGTGTTTTTTGGCATGGGAAATGCAATGTTGTTTTGTTGACAGGTCCGAATGGAAATGATTGTTTTCGGTTGCAGGTTGAGGCGTCTTACCTTTACTGGTGGGCATCATTAGATGCGGCATCCCGTCAAGGTATCTGAAATTTTAGTGAAAAAAGTGACGAATTGATGGGAAAAAAAAGCTACAGGGAAAATAATGCCGAACTTGTTTGCTGGTTTTATGTGTTGATTCGTTGACGCAGGTACGGTTTTTTGACAAAAAAATGTTTGCTGACATGATTTTCTGGGCAGGAGGGGCGTCCATGCGTTTTATTTGGGGAAAAATAATTATTGTACTTTTGTTTACATGTTCCGCCGGTTTTGTATCGGCTGCCGGCTGGCCAAGGACGGAAGCGGAAACAGTTCCGGTCAGTATGTGTCGGCATGACATGGACGAGGATTATGTCTACCGGCTGGATGAAGCTGTTTTGCCCCCGGAAAATTTGACTTGGTCGGAAAGGTTTCTGGCTTTTTTTCAGAAAAAAGAAAAGGCGCCCGTTGAATTGCCAAATCAGGGACAGGAATTTAAACTGCGGATCAGGGAGCTGGCTCATCAGCTTTTAGCCAATGCAAGGGAAGAGATCATTGATGAGTTTACAGTTACGGTGAGCACTTTTGTCAATCTGAATCATCTTTACACAACCTCAGGACTTGGCCGTTATCTTGGCGAACAGATGATGCATGAGCTTCAGGTTGTTGGACTGGATGTGGTGGATGTTCGTCTGGCGCCGGCCATGATGATCAGCGAGAGGTTTGGTGAATACGCAATGTCACGCGATATGGCCGAGTTGAGTTATGTTCATCCCGGTGATGCTATGCTTGTGGGCACGTACACGATTTCAAATAATGAAATTTTTATCAATGCCCGCCTGCTTCGTAACCGGGACGGAATGGTGATTTCGGGCGGCAGTACAGTCTTTGAGCTAAACGGAGTATCCGGCGGACTGCTTCAGGACGAGGGGAGACCGCCTCGTTCAGGTTCAAAGGTCCGAGTCAGGCCTTTTGAAGAAACAGCCCTGGTTGAATAAGCCGCAAAATTGAGTGTGAAGATGAAATTGATGAGATCAGTGAAGGATTCCATAAAAATGAAATGGTTTTTTTTGCCGGCGACAGTGGCTGTGCTGTTGTCCGGATGCTCAATGTGCCAAGAAAAGCCGGTGGAGCAACCGCTACAGAAAATCAACGGCTATGCCTCTTCCTGTTATGACCGGGGTGTTAAGTATCTGCGGGAGGAACGGTTTGAACTGGCTCGGGAGCAGTTTTCTTATGCTGCAGCTGCGGCCGTGAATAAGGAAACTTACGATGATGCCGTGGATGGAATGAGAAGAACTGAACAGTTATTGCGAGAACGGCGGTGAGTCGTAAATGCCTATAGCCTATCGACCTGAACAGTTACGAATTTAATGAATGTGTCTGGAGTTGTCATGGTAAAGAAAAGATTTTTGCTGATCACGGCCTTTTTTGTCCTCATCTGCACCGGCTGTGGCAAGGTTCAGCCACCATCCACCGTTTCAGCGGCATCGCCTGATTTTTTCGGGTTCGGCGATGAGCTTACCAACCGGCTTTTGGCCAGTCGCCAAAGCGGTTCCGGGCAGGGAGAAAAATTGATTCTCACCACTCTGGTCGATCTTGATGATCTGTGCCGGACATCCGCCTTTGGCCGTGCCATGACAGAGGCTTTGTCCACCTGTCTTTTTAACCGCGGGTTCAGAGTGGCGGAAATCAGGAAAACTTCAGGAGTTTATATCAAAAAAAGAAGCGGTGAACTGGCATTGAGCAGGGATGCCAATCTTGTGGCCGGAGATGAGGATGCCTATGGGATTGTCACCGGCACCTATGCACTGACCCCGAACACGGTGATTGTTAATGTTCGAATGATCGAGGCAGCTTCAGGCGAGGTTGCGTATGCCGCCGGTCTGGAGATTGAACGGAATAGAAATATTAACAGCTTGCTTGCCAGGACCGACGGCACAAGCCGTTATGAACTATCCGCTTATGAGCGCTAGGAGGGTGATGGTGAAACGAGGCCTGATTATTTTCATTATGGCATTTCTGCTCACGGGCTGTGGCGGGAAAAAGGATGTGGACCGGGTGGAAATTCGGACGAATTCCCCGGTTGTTTATATTTATCCTCTGGTGGAAGACGGGGAAATGAGGACGGTTACGGTTCTGCCCTTTCATGTGCCGGCCAATGTGGATTCAAAACAGGGCAGCGGCACAGCAGCGTTATTCAGAGATGCCCTGCTCGGGAAACAGGCTTTTAAAATGATCAAACTTGTCGATCTTCCCTATGGCTCACGAGATGAGGCTGTGAGTCTTGGCAGACAGGCCGGAACGGATCTGGTTCTGGCCGGGAAAATCAATTATATGCTGGCGGGAACGCGGCTGGGCGGGGCCAGGGTTGATGTTTCCGTCCGGCTGCTGGACGTCCGGAGCGGAGATACAATCTGGTACATCGAGCAGACTCTGGATCAGCGTATGGATTATCCTGATACGAGTTTTCTGCACAGGCTGTCTTCCTGTTTTTCCGTTCCCCCCATCAGGTCATCTGAAGCCGCGCCCGCTGTTCCCAACATGCTGGTTCATATTGCCGTGGACATGGCCGATATTCTGGCCGGAGCGCGGTCTGTTCAGAAAATGTAGGCTTTTTAGGTTAAAGGTAAAAGGCCTTTAATTTTATACCTTCAACCTTTTACTTTTCAAAAGGATTTTTCAACAGAAGTGTTTCAGCCCGATCCGGTCCCACGGAGAGCATTGAGGCCGGAGTCTCGGTGAGGTCTTCGATCCTTTTTACGTAATCACGAGCTGCCGTCGGCAGATCGTCAACGCTTCTTACGCCGGAAATGTCTTCCTGCCAGCCGGGGATTTCCTCGTAAACCGGTTTTAGCTTTTGGGTTGTTCTGATATTGCCGGGCATGGCGGTATAGGTTTTGCCGTCCGCCTCATAGGATGTGGCGATTTTTAGGGTGTCGTGGCCGCTCAGAACGTCGAGTTTTGTGATGGCCAGGCCGGTAATACCGTTTAAGCGCACTGACTCGCTGGCAACCACGTTGTCAAGCCAGCCGCAGCGCCGTTTCCTGCCGGTAGTAGCGCCGAACTCCCCACCTTTTTTCTGGATTGTCTCCCCGGTCTCGTCAAAAAGTTCAGTGGGAAACGGGCCTTCGCCTACGCGGGTGGTATAGGCCTTCAGGATGCCGATGACGCTGTCGATGTGGGAGGGGCCGAAGCCTGAACCAATGCAGGCATTGCCGGAAACGGTATTTGACGAGGTGACAAAGGGGTATGTTCCATGGTCAATGTCCAGCTGCGTTCCCTGGGCGCCCTCGAAGAGAATGTTTTTACCGGCTTTACGGCCTTGGTCAAGGATGACCGAGACATTGCCGATAAACGGCGCCAGTTTTTCCGTGAATTTCTGGAACTGGCCGTAAATTTGATCAAAGGACAGTGGATCCTGGCCATAGTGCTCCGTTAAGATCCGGTTTTTTTCATCAATATTCTGGCGGAGTTTATCTCGGAAGAGATCTTCATCCAGCAGGTCGCCGATTTTAATACCGGAGCGGAGAATCTTGTCGCCGTAACAGGGACCGATGCCACGACCGGTGGTGCCGATTTTAGCGCCTTGTTTTTTTGTCGCTTCGCTGCCGAGATCAAGGCGCTGATGGTAGGGCATGATCAGATGGGTACGTTCACTGATGGTGAGTCTGTTCGGTGTGACCGGCAGGCCGCTTTCGGCAAGTTCGTCCATCTCGTCCAGCAGAACGCCGGGATCGAGTACCACGCCATTGCCGATGAGGCACTGTTTGTCCTCATACAGGATGCCGGACGGAATCAGGTGAAAGACAAACTTTTTCCCTTCCACGACCAAGGTGTGACCGGCATTATTTCCGCCCTGGAAGCGAACAACATAATCCGCATACCGGGTCAGCAGGTCTACAATTTTACCTTTTCCTTCATCTCCCCACTGGGTTCCCACCACCACGACATTGGCCATTTTACTTTCTCCTCATTCGTCCGACTGCGAAGGTGATCATTGATCACGGTTCTTTTTTTTTACCGGACAGGAGAATAGTCAAAGGATGTGAAAAAGTCAATTAGTCAGGTTTTGATTTGAAATAAAGTATTTCGGAGAAGCAGTTTCCCGCTATCTTGACAGTGAAAAGTAAATGCCGTAATGTCTTTTTTATTTATTTGTTTTTTCATTAAAGATTTTTATCTTGGAATCTATAAATGCTCGGTATTGGACTTCCTGAACTCATCTTGATTTTGGCCTTGGCCCTTATTGTTGTCGGCCCGGATAAATTGCCGGAAATGGCCAAAACAATGGCTAAACATTTGTTGGAACTGAAAAAAACGGCAAATGCCCTCAAGGAAAATTTTCAGGAAGAAATGGCTGATATTGAACGTCCGGGTGATTCCAAGCCCAGGCAAATTGAGGCTGAAAGTTCCGCAGATAATATTCACGATATTTCTTCTGATAGCCTGACCGAGCTTAAGGCCGATATGGATATGGATATGGATATGGATGAGGAAAAAAGTGGTCAGGAAAAACAAAAAAACAGCTGATGAATTTTCTGGTTGACCATCTCAGCGATCATCTGCGGGAACTTCGTCGTCGGCTCGTGATCTCTTTTGCCGCAGTTGTGAGCTGCAGCGGTGTTGCCTACATCTACTCCAGACCGATTTCCCATTTTCTCATGAAGCCGTTGTTTGCGGCCCATCCGGCCCTGGCCAAGCTCGTCTATACGAATCTCACCGAGGCCTTTGTCAGTTATCTCAAGCTTTCGCTCCTGGCGGGGCTGATTGCAAGCTTTCCGGTGCTGCTTTATCAAACCTGGATGTTTATGGCGCCCGGACTGCATCCGTGGGAAAAGAAGGTTGGCCGTAATGTGGTTTTCTGGGCCACCTTGCTTTTTGGCGGTGGGGTGTTTTTTGCCTATTTTGCCGTCATGCCTGAGCTGCTTGAATTCTTGATGGGCTTTACCAGGGATGGGCTTGAACCTCTGCCCAGGCTCGGATCCTATCTTACTTTTGTTGCCAGAACCTCGCTGGCCTTTGGCCTGGCCTTTGAGATTCCTTTTCTGATGGTGATGGCCGTAAGGGCCGGCCTGGTGTCGCAGGAATATTTCAGCAGTCAAAGGAAATATTTTTATCTGCTCATTGTTGTTCTTGCCTTTCTCCTTGCCGCCGGCGATCCGCTTTCCGCCGTTCTTCTTTCTTTCCCCCTGTTTTGCCTCTATGAGACCGGTATTGGTGTCATCCGGATTTTTAGCTGAACTTTTACGAGTTTTTCATTTCCTGTTTGATCAAACAGCAGGAAATGCGGTGGAGAGGATTGCCGTGGGCGTCATAGCTGATATTGCCGGGTTGCAGCAGTTTGTTCATCACGCAGCCTTCGGGGATGTTCAGTTCAAAGAAACGGTCCTCTGTCAGGCCTTCATTTTTAATCAGTTTGTTTTTGTCAATCCGTAATGAATTGATCGGGAAGTCCTCGCAGAGCGGGCACCGGTACACCCTGCCGTTAGGGAAAATAAAGTAATTTTCCGCCTCCTTGCCGCCGCAGGCAAAGGTTTCATGCCTGTCTAAAAAGACTTTGGGGTAAATCACCTCAATGCCCATATCGGCAGCATCTGCTGCGGCTTGGGGGATCACTGACAGCCATTCCTCGGGGGTGAGCTGCAGATCGTTTTCAGAGGAAGCGGATTTACCCCGGATGCCGATGACCTGGATAAAAAAACGTTTGACTTGAAGACTTTTGAGCAGGGGCGCCATGCGGTGCAGGTGGTCAATGTTCATTCGGCTCACCGTATAGATGACACTGACGTCAAATCCCAGGCTGATTGCCTTTTTGAGATTGTCGGTGCAGACGCGAAAGACATCTTGGCCGCGAATGGGATCATTGATTTCGGGATCCGGACCGTCCAGGCTGAAGCTGATCACCGCGTCCCCGGGTGAGATGTTGTCGAGCAGATCGTGGAACAGGTAGCCGTTGGTGTCCACGGTGATGGATTGGTATCCCAGCTTGCGGGCTGTTTTAATGCCAAGGGCCAGATTGGGATGCATGGTTGGTTCGCCGCCCAGAAAGATTACATTGGTTTTTTTGTCCGGGGCGGCAAAGAGCTTGAGCCAGTCAAGCATGGTTTCCCTTGAAACGCTGCTTTTGCCGTGTTGTTCAGGATTGATATAGCAGTGGCAGCAGGAGAGATTGCACGCCGTCAACAGGTGAAAAAAAACATTTCGTTCCCCGGTCTTGAACCCCAGGGTTTTTACTTTTGGCTGGTTCATGATTTATTTTTGGGAAAGGGTGTAGTCGGCAAGGAAACTGTTCCGCCAGTAGCTATTGTCCGGATTAAGGAAAAACTCTTTGAAAAGGAGAAGGCTTTCATCACGGAGAATATGCGGGACAATTGAAACCTTCATCTCCCGGTAGAGAGGAGTCAGGTGGGACAGGGGGAGAGATGTGCCGCCGCCCATGGCATCTTCGTAAGCATAAACAATGGTGTGGATGTTGCTGAGAAGCAGAGCCCCGAAGCACATTAAGCAGGGCTCCATGGTGCAGTAAACCGTCACCCGGCTGTGGTCAATTTCAGGTTGACTGGCCACAAGATGACGCAGTGCCATGATTTCGGCATGATCAAGTTCGTTGGCAGGAAGAGTGGTCCTGTCCCTGGTCAGGGTCCGGCTGTGTTCTCTTTTTCCCTTGGCCACGATTTGATCATCGTGGACCATGACGCAGCCTACAGGGAATTCATTGGCGGCAAGGGCTTTTTCTGCCTCTTCCAAGGCGATTTTCATGAAATATTCGTGATTTGGCATGATTTCGGAGAAAAATTTTCTAACAAATTAGTAAGTTATGTGATATTGTAACTTCAAATGGTTTCTTTTTCAACCACTTGGCATCCTGTAAAGTGATTTGGGATCTCAAGTTATTTAATTTCCGCCCCTAAGCTAAAATTTGATTGTTGAAAAGCAAGATTGATATGACCGTTGTTGCTGAACATGAACTGTATCGCGCCTGCAAAATTATTTTTGGCCCTGATCTGACTGTTTCCAGGAAATTCCTAGGTTATCTTCAGAA
>JAYEPA010000037.1:0-1707 GCA_034723545.1 Thermodesulfobacteriota bacterium
TGATGTAGCCTTCACCTGCGTCTCCTTCATTTTTTTATTTTATACAATTTGATAAAAACATGCAAAAAATCTGCCATGAAAAATTGAAGGAGACGTTGTCAGTCGTATTAAAAAGAGTTGTTTCTGGATGAAAAAATCAGACAGGTTCGTAAATATTTTGGTTTTGTAATTTTCGTGCCCAAGGCGAATACTTATACAAGTTCACTTAAAACCTGATTGGCTATGGGCAGTGACCTCTCTGTCAAGCGCAGATGGTCCCCGGAAATTTCAAGCAGATTCCTGTCGATGAAATTTTTAAGAATTGGGCCGTAATAATCTGACGGGGTCAGGCCGAAACGGGACTCAAGGTCTGTCATATCAACGCCGCCTGTCATGCGCAGACCCATGATAATGGTTTCCCGGAAGCGGGCTTGCCTGCACAGACACTCAGTCCCGGCAAAGGGAGATTTGTCGTTTGTGATCAGTAAACGATAGTGATCAGGATCAGGAACGTGGCTGATTCGCATGTTGTTCAGGCAGGAGACTGCTCCGGCACCAAGACCGAGATATGTGCCGTTCTTCCAGTAATTGATATTATGTTGACATTCATAACCCGGTCTGGCGTAATTGGCTATTTCATAACGGATAAAACCTGCTGACAGCACGTGCAGGGTCAATTTTTCCATGTGGACAATCGTATCCTCATGGGGCAGTTCAAGTTTGTTTGCGGCGGCAAGAGTAGCGAAAGCCGTGTTTTTTTCCACCATGAGTTCATAGATGGCCAGGTGCTCGGGGTCAGTCGCAAGCGCCGTTTCAAGCGTTTGTTGCCAATTCTGGGTGTTCTGGCCCGGCAGACCGTACATCAGGTCGAGATTGATATTGTCGAACCCCGCCTTTCTTGCCAGGTCAATCGCTTTCAGACCATCCTCGACCGTGTGGGTGCGGCCCAGTTTTTTCAGAAGAGGGGCTGCGAATGACTGGATACCGATACTCAGCCGGTTCACTCCGGCTTCCTTCAGACCGTTCAGGGTTTCCAGGCTGATTTGGTTCGGATTGGTCTCAACCGAAATTTCCGGTCGGTCAGTGAAGTGATAGAGCTTGCGGCAGGAGCGGATCAGGCGTCCCAGTTGTCTGCCGGAATAGATTGTCGGTGTGCCGCCGCCGATAAACAGGGAAACAAATTTTTTTTGGCGGATCAGGGGGTGAGTTGCCATGGCGGCGATTTCTTTTTCCAGAGCCTCGAGATAGCCATTGATGTCGAAATGGCGGGCTGGATAGGAATTAAAGGCGCAGTAGGCGCATTTACTTTGACAGAAAGGGATATGGAGATAGATTGAGCCGGATTTTCCGGTGGGATCAAGGTCAGGTTTCATGCATTGATCAGAGAATGTCTTCACATTCTTTTTTAATTTCCGCCATCAGGCCGTGGTCGGCAAAGCTGTAAGGCTTATTTTTTGCGCCGATGATGAGATGATCAAGGAGTTGGATATTCATGATGGTGCAGGCCAGAAACAGATTTCTGGTCAGTTTACGGTCTGCCGGGGACGGTTTGATATTGCCGGATGGGTGATTATGGGCAATGACCACGGCGGCGGTATGGTGGTCAAGGAGAAGCTTGATGAACTCTCTGGGATAGATGGTGTTGGCGGACAGGGTTCCTTCAAAAAGCGTTTTGGTGTCAATTATGGAGAAGCTTGCGTCGAGAAGGATGACCTTGAATACTTCGCG
>JAYEPA010000037.1:1807-5232 GCA_034723545.1 Thermodesulfobacteriota bacterium
GGTCAAGGAGAAGCTTGATGAACTCTCTGGGATAGATGGTGTTGGCGGACAGGGTTCCTTCAAAAAGCGTTTTGGTGTCAATTATGGAGAAGCTTGCGTCGAGAAGGATGACCTTGAATACTTCGCGTTTTAGGCTGCGCATGGAATGATTGAGGTAGTCGGCCACCTCATTTGAGGAATGCAGATAATTTTTATCTTTCAGGCGCTGGGCAAGATAGCGGCGGGCCACGCTGTGGATGAAGTGAATGGCAAAACCGTTTTGTGGGCCGATGCCGTGGACTTGGGTTAGTTCCTTCGGGGCCGCCTCAAGGGCGGCGGAAAAAGAGCCGAATGTTTTCAGCAGCTCTCTGGCCGGCTCCTTGAGGCCCTTGCGCGGTGTCCCCAGGGTAAGCAGC
Organism: Thermodesulfobacteriota bacterium; assembly: GCA_034723545.1. GTDB lineage: Bacteria > Desulfobacterota > Desulfobulbia > Desulfobulbales > SURF-16 > JAGHCC01. Next base: position 2,203 of record JAYEPA010000037.1, read on the forward strand.
AGTTCAAGAACTTCATCGTCATTTAAGGAGTCGAGACCGCGGGCCAGGAATTTCTCCCGCAACCGCTGACGGTGGCCTTGGTTTTTGTTTTTTGATTGAGCCACGGAATCCACTAAAAAACACAAAATTTTTTATAACACAAATCTTCTGACTGTTGCCTTAGGGTAGGTGAAGTTGACGAGCAGACCAACTTTGAGACCGGTAACCTTCAAATAATTTAAAGCTGTGCTTCATGGGCCTTATGCAGGCTGTTTTGTGCTTTCAATTCAACAAGGATCGTTTGGTTTACAATAAGGTCAGCAATATATTCTCCAACCTGATTACCCTTGTATAGCACTTTGATATTTTTTTGAGTTTCAATATGCAATCCTTGTTGCTTTAATTCAATGCAAAGGGCATTTTCATACACTTTTTCCAGGAAACCATGTCCCAGTTCTTTGTAAACAGCAAAGACACAGCCATTTATTTTGTAGACAAGCTCTTTTTTAAGAAGTTTTTTTTGTCCACTTTTCGTGTTTTTTTGTGGGTTTCGTGGCAAAATAATTATTTTTTTAATTCCTGTCCAAAGAGCTGATTGGCCATCTTCGGGTTGGCCTTGCCCTTGGTTTTTTTCATAAGCTGGCCGACAAAGAAACCCATGACCTTGGTCTTGCCATCCTTGAACTGGGCCACCTGCCCCGGGTTGTCGGCTAGGATTCCCTGGACGATTTTCAGCAGATCCCCTTCGTCACTCATCTGGACAAGATTTTTTTCTTTGACGATGGTTTCCGGATCCTTGCCGGTTTCCATCATTTCGCTGAAAACGGTCTTGGCGATTTTGCCGCTGATCGCGCCTTTATCGATCAGGATAAGAAGGGCGGCCAGATTTTCCGGCGTCACCGGGCATTCCTGGATATTGATTCCCTCTTCTCCTTTCATCTCACGCATCAACTCGGTCATGATCCAGTTGCCGATTTTTTTCGGTTGAGCAAAGAGTTTGTGAACCGCTTCAAAATAATCGGCCAGTTCCCGGGATGAGGTCATGATTACCGCATCATCAACCGGCAGAGCAAAGTCTGTGATAAAACGTGCCCTGCGCTCATCCGGTAACTCGGGCATGGTCTGTTTGATTTCGTTGATCCATTCATCATCAATGATCACTGGGACCAGGTCAGGATCGGGAAAATAGCGGTAATCGTGGGCCTCCTCTTTGCCGCGCATGGAATGCGAGGCGTTGCGGTCCGCATCCCAGAGTCGGGTCTCCTGCACGACCTTGCCGCCGTCCAGGAGAATGTCTCGTTGGCGTCTGATTTCATACTCCAGGGCACGCTGGACATTTTTGAATGAGTTCATGTTTTTTAGTTCGGAACGGGTGCCGAGCTCTTCCTGGCCCACGGGCCGCAAAGAAATATTGGCATCGCAGCGGAAACTTCCCTCCTGCATGTTGCCGTCGCAGATATCCAGATAGCGCAGAACCGCATGGAGCTTACGGAGATAGGCCGCCGCCTCTTCGGCTGAGCGGAGATCCGGCTCACTGACGATTTCAATGAGCGGCACGCCGGTACGGTTAAGATCTACACAACTATGCCCTTCAAGGCTGTCGTGCACCAGTTTACCGGCGTCCTCTTCCATGTGGATACGAGTCAGGCCGATGCGCCGGTTCTTCCCGTCTATTTCAATGTCAACATGGCCATGTTCGGCAATGGGAAGCTCAAACTGCGAGATCTGGTAGCCCTTGGGCAGGTCCGGATAAAAATAATTCTTACGGGCAAACTGGTTGCGTCTGTTGATTTCGCAGTTGGTGGCCTGGGCCATTTTAATGGCATATTCCACCACGGTTTTATTTAAAACCGGCAACACTCCAGGCATTCCCAGGCAGACCGGGCAGGTATTGGTGTTGGGCGGATTGCCGAACTGAGTGGTGCAGCTGCAAAAGATTTTGGTATTGGTCTTGAGCTGGGCATGAACCTCCAGCCCGATCACTGTCTCAAATTCCATGTTGATTCTCCGTAACTATTCAGCTGCACCCCATCTTCGTCCATTTAAGCCTTTTCGAATAGCACCAGTGCGGAGTCTACGCTTCGCTCCGCTTACCGTTCAAAGTCTTAAATAAACGAATATGGGGCACATCTGAATAGATACATTCGGTGGTTTTGGTTATTTTGAGATACTCGCTTCTAAGTAACAAAATTTTGAGTAGTATGCACAAATGTCGTTAAAACAGCACAATAAACACAAAAACATGCCGGAATGACGATATAATTCTTTTGTTACTTTTTAATAAATGTCGGGTTCAGTGCCCCCGGTTGCCTTGCTGAATAGTTACATTCTCCGTAACTATTCAGCAATACAACCGGGGTGAAGATACCGGTATTTAGTATAAAAGTAACACAATAGCTGTTTACAGGTTGTTTTCATGATATGGACGCCAATTTTATTATTTGGCACATGCACAAAACTTTAATTAACCAGCCTGTCCGGCCCCGGCCCTGTTGATCCAGCTGCGGATTTTTTCCACTTCATCCCGCCATTCCGGGCTGATTCGTATTTTTAAAAATAAACGGAAGAGTTCATCTATGGTACGGGTCGCTGTTTCCAGCAGACCGATTCGATCAAGAATCCGGCCCTCCACTGCCGCAGGATCATCGGATTCGTCAGAGCCTTCCATGGTTTTTGGCGGTTTGACACTGCGAAATTCAAAGAGACTGCCTTTTAAAGTTAAGTGGTATTCATACTCTCCAAGCTCCAGATGAATGCGGGTCTGTTCAAGTTTTTTTCCCATAGACAGGCCGGTACGCGCTTCCTGGAGCTGGGATTGAAGTCCCTGGCAGACGATTTTTTCATGGGACTCGCCTTCGCCGGATTCCAGCAGCATGTGTTTTTCAAAGACAAGTGTGATGTCGCCGGTGCCGGGCAGGTAGACCGTGCCGCCGCGTTCATCGCTCTTGAACCAGAGCCAGGTGAGAAACTCCTGACCGAGAAATCGTTTTTCAGCTATTAAATCAACAAGATCCATTTTGTTAAACCAGAATGTCAGGGGTGATTTCGGCC
>JAYEPA010000038.1:0-5225 GCA_034723545.1 Thermodesulfobacteriota bacterium
AAGATATTTCCAAAAGATTTTGACTTCCAAATTCAGAAATTCCAGAAATTTAGGGGACACCTTACTTAATTATTGTCAACCCAGATTAACACGGTCCGAGAAAGACCTTTTGGCAAACAATTCGTCAGGCACAGATCATGATACTGCCAAATTATACTATTCGCTTCTTACCGCCACAAAAGAAGAATCATCGCCCATGTGAAAATAAATCCTTCCATTCAGTTTATCACCATCACGAATGGCCCAGCCCCTGCCTGAGACGGAATCACCTTCATCGAACCCTTCCCATGAGAATTCCAGCCGTTCGGTATTTTCATACTCTTCGATACGATAATCCATATTTGCTTCAACGGCACCGAACTGAAAAGAAAAGGGGTCAAGTCTCATTTTGACCTTACTTTACTTTTGGGTTATGGTTAACAATTATGAGAAAATACCGGTATGAGAAAATACCGGGTCGCACTTTGAATTATCAATTTTTCCTTTCCGCCTTTACAATATCTGTTTAGGCTGCTCACGCAGATTTGAACGAAAACCGAGACATTTTTTCTACCGCGTCAGAATTCAGTTGTAAATCTATAACGCATTGATATTCCAAAGATAGCCGTATCCTTCCCAAGGCATACAGTGCCATTTTTTCACCAATTTCACAAGCAATCCATCCAATTTGGTACGATTTGAGATCATATTGGTGTTTTTTTTGCTCAATAGTGGCACTGTATGCCTTAAGTAAATCACCAGGGGGCATACAGTACCACTATGACTATTCGTACCCCCGACATGATCGTCCAGCTACTTCGTTCTAAGAAAGTAGTCAGGTTTGAAGAGATACAGGAAGCATTATGCGCAGCATCCCGGACGACGACTTTTCGATTTCTTAAACAAGTGCCGTACATACGAAGTTACAATTATAATGGTTGTTATTACGCGAGTCGTGATTCCACCATTTTTGACAGCTTAGGACTCTACTCTTATGGTGACATTTGTTTTTCCCGTGATCGCAAATTAGACAAAACGGTCTCCCGATTGGTGTGCGAGTCTGAGGCGGGGCTAACACAGCGGGAACTACAAGATTTGCTGAAAGTGCGGGTTCAAGTTTTGTTGCTGAATGCGGTACGTCGCAAGATAATTTACCGAGAAAAGGTGGAAGGTTTTTATCTCTATCTCCACAATGACCCTGCTACCAGGAAGTCACAACTCAAGGTTCGTCATTCTAGTATTGCCACCAGTGCTTACAGCGAACCAGGTGATTCTCTACAAATCGATTCTCATATCGTCATCAAGGTATTGCTTATCTTAATTCGCCATCCGAGTTTATGCCCAGCTGAGGTGGTACGTGCTCTACGAGGTTATGTTCCTCCGGTTACTATGGAGCAGGTCGTAAGTGTTTTTGACCGATACTCTTTGGAGGACATTGGAAAAAAAAGGGCTCTACGGTTTCCTGAAACTATTCCATGAGCACGCTCAATTTGCAGGATGGCCAGCAGTAGAGATTACCCGTGCTACTATAGAAAAAGGCAACCATCTACCATATGTCGATTTTTTACCAGAGGCCAAGCAATGTCGGCACTGTGGTAGTGATTTGCATGTGCAGAAAAGTAAGAAACGTATTGTGATAACCATAGATACAGGCACGATCCACGCCAGAGAAATTCGTAAAGTTTGTTCTGTTGATTTATCCCATCCGGTAGAAACATCAAGAGTACTTGCACAGATGGTTCCTGCCGGGCAGCGTTACGGCTATGATCTGATCGTGGCGGTGGGAGTGGCGCGCTACCTTCGAAATATGCAACGAGAAGAAATTCGCGTTGAATTACTTCATGAAAAAGATATTGTTCTCTCAACCGGCACCATTTCACAGCTATGCGATAGATTTTTGCTTTACCTTGAAGCTCTCCACTTAAATCGTGCGTCAGCTCTTCGTGCTGCTATGGAGGGTAGTAGTTATCCTCTCCATATTGATGCGACCAGTGAATCTGAAGATACCCTTTTTGTTTTCCGGCTGTTTTTCCTCGCCATTCAAATGGCCTATTGCGGCACAGAACGTAAAGAGATTTGTCATCTGGTCGAAGACGCTATCGCCACGGCAAAGTACATCATAGAGGGATTCCCATCTCTTGCTGATATAGGCCATTGGGTTGTCGGATGATTCTAACATGGGAACCTCGCAATAGTTAACCGTATAGTTCGCTGAAATTGCAGTATTTTTTTGGTTTCTACGGAAGTACCAAGCGCTCCCGCGCAGTAGTCATGGCATCGTGGAGTTTACGTTCCAACATCTTCCTGGGTAGCAGTTCTGTCAGGTATTCCGCCACCCGGATAGAACTCTTCTCCAATTCCAGAAGCTCCACGGCTTCATGCTTTTTTCCGGCGCAGAGAATGAGCCCAATGGGTGTCTCTTCGCCGTCTTGCCGCTCGTACTTATCCAGCCATCGCAGATAAAGTTCCATCTGTCCCTTGTCCGCAGGCTTGAAGTCTCCGAGCTTCAATTCAATGGCCACCAGCCGCCTGAGTTTGCGGTGAAAGAAGAGAAGATCAATATAGTAATCATCGCTATCCACCTGGATACGCTTTTGCCGAGCGACAAAGGTGAACCCTGAGCCAAGTTCAAGGAGAAACTGTTCCAGTTCCCGCAGGATAGCATCTTCCAGATCCTTTTCCAGGTAACGATCTTTCAGGCCAAGGAAATCAAGAAAATATGGGTCGCGGAAGACCATATCTGGAGTGAGTCGGTCTTCGCTGCGTAGGCTGTCAAGTTCCTGGCGGATCAATTTATCCGGTTTTTTGGAAAGAGATGTACGTTCATAGAGCATGGAACCAATTTTTTTCCGCAGGGTACGGACACTCCAACGCTCCACTCGGCATATCTCGGCGTAAAAGTCCCGCTGGAGATGCTTTTCAAGAGGCAGTAATTCTCGAAAATGAGACCAGCTCAATGTTTGCGACAACGTGGCAACAATTTTCCGGTCCGGAAATGCTTCGGAAAACCTTGCCATCCGGGTAAGAGTGGAATAGCTGAATCCGTTACCATACTCCTGCATCAATTGTTGCGACAGTGTGGCAAGAATCTCCTTGCCGTACTCCGCCCGTTCTCCCCTGAGAACTTCTTTATTGATTCGCTTGCCGATCCGCCAGTAAAGCATGGTCAGGCCGGCGTTTACGGTTGCGGCCACGGAAGACCGAGCTTCCTCGATCATCCCGCGGATATCCCGGATCAAGTGAGGCGGCATTGACGCCTTTCGAGCCGGGTTATTTTGCATCATTTTACTCTTCATACTCTCAAAAGATTGATTTACGCTTAGGGGTAAATTGATGAACATCACGTTCAACTATTCGTGTAGTTCCCTCCCCTTCCTTAACCAATTCATAAATTTTACCCCAGGCGTTGGTCTGCCTGAGGGCTTTGGCCTCGACCTCGGTAAATTCCGTATCGGTGGCCAATAGAATCCATTGCGATGCCATCTTGGGAACAGTGTCCAGCAGATGGTCCCGATGCACACCCGACAGGCGGCCAAAAGGAGTATCCATAAATAATGACGACAGAGGACGACAGAGGGACGTTCTTCAGATTATAAGTTTCCGTTAGCGAAACCGGGTCAACCTTTCATATTTTGACATTGATCAAATTGTCAAAACATGAAAGCCTGTCCCTGTTTCGCTGTTTCGACTTCATCTGTACCGACAAATTTTTCAAATGGCTCCAATTTCATCTTTACCGTACACCAGCGCTGGCGGGGCGAGGGCAGCATATTGCCGAGCATATAAAGATGATGTTCATAAGGCGCATTGTTACCAATACGTGTTATCTTTTTTCCTAAATATATTTCCAGTTTATCAATGAACTCATAAGTTTCGGGCAATTCACATCCGGTGTCTGAACAGAAATATTCCATTTCCGGGATGTCACCTTGTTGTTTAAGGTAGATCGCCAAAGCAGCACTGTCTTTGCCACCTGAGATACCAAGCACATGCCTGACTTTTTTTGTTTTACTCATTTTCTGACATCTCCTCTTTACTCGAACAATCCTCAGAGGAATGATTTGTTCCGCAAACTTGCCAATGGCCGCCTTTTGTCGGCCCAATCCGTTTTAAACGTTTACTTTTCTGTAATTTTGCAATTTGTTTTTCAATAGCCCTGGTGCTTATTTCAATATTATCTGCCAGTTGTGGGATAGTCATTTCTGGAGCATCGTCAAGCAATTCTAATATTTTTACCGAACTTTTAACCGAACTTTTAACCGAACTTTTTGATTTCAAGGCTATTTTTTCACGGAGAACAACGTTTTCCACCGAACCTTTTTCAGTAGTTCGGTGAACTGTTACGGTAAAAATGCATCCCTCTCGATCATCAACAAAATCGATTTTCTGCCAATCGTCTAATGCCCTTCTGATCCCTGAACCTATACCTTTGTATGGCAGCAACCCCTTAGCAATATATGAAACCAAAATTGGATTACGAATATTGGAGTTTCCTGCCATAATTTTTTCTACTGTCAAATTGTTTGGCAGGTGGCCTGGACTAATAATCTCAATGCGGTTATCGAATATAAATATCCGGATTGAAGCGCTGACCAGGTAATCTCGGTGAACCAAGGCGTTTACCAAAAGTTCTTCAAAAACCGATTCTGGAATTTCAGGGACACCGGGGGCATTTACTCCCCGCCCTGCTTGAACTTTATGAAGATTGCGCATGATAAAAGCGAGGGAATCAGCAAATATTTTTTCAAGTGATCCGCAAAAATCTTCGGTATCCAAATATGTGGTAGAATGAATATCATTGCCAGGGTAACGGATAGCTTTAACTATGAATTGTGGTTTGATCCACTCCGGTTTTTCGGCAAACAGCAAGACTCCGGCAAGGTTCAACATTCCGTTATCTGCTGCCAGATTCATATTCTGCAGGAGCTTGGTTAAACTTTGTGAATCATCGGGGAATTCCTGATGATATATGTCTCGCAAAAAATCTCTGAATCTTAATTTGTCCAGTTTATCGGCGCCAACTTTTGTCGGCAGCTCATCGGCATGGAATTGATCCACGCTTTGAAATAAACGACGCAATTCTTCCTTGGAATTTACCCGCCTTTTATCCGAACCGCTTTTCAACCAAATGACCCCGTTTTTATCAAAATAGGGTTTGTCGATTCCTTTAGGTACTGTCAAAACAATAATAATTCTGTCGTTGTCCGAAAGGATGTTCTCGGTCTGTACAGTTACCGGACTCCGCA
>JAYEPA010000039.1:0-5223 GCA_034723545.1 Thermodesulfobacteriota bacterium
TGTCCAGAGTAAAAAGAGATAAAGGAAGTGATATGAATTTTCAGGCCCATCTGAAAAATGTATTTGAAATAATGAAACGGGAATTTGTCGTCTTTTTTCTCGGCGGATTACTGATTCAGCTTCTAACTGGGCTGAGTCTCGGTCTTTTGGCCGGGCCTCTCATGGGCGGTTACCTGTTACTGCTTGTTCTGTGGTTTCGTGAGGGGAAAAAGCCGGTCTTTAATGACCTGTTTTACGGCATGCAGTGTTTTCGCGAGTTGTTCCCTCTTTTTTTCCTGGTGGTTTTGACATTCTGCGGTTTTATGCTGTTTTTCCTTCCTGGTGTCGTGTTCATGACCTGGTGGATCTATACTGTTCTCCTGATGGCTGACAGGAATATGAAGCTGGGTGAAGCCATGACAGCCAGCAAGGACAGAGTGAATGAACGGGGATTTTTCATGCATCTTGTCTTTCTTTTCATGATCTCGGTTGTGCCCTTTGCTCTGATCACTATGATTTCCGCCCTGATTCCTCCTCTGGCCGTCTTGCAGAATTTTCTTTTTCCCCTGCAGGCCGCCTGTCTGGCCAGCCTCTATCTTGAGCAGATCGATGGCCTTGACCCGGCAAATTGTTTTAGAGCCGGAAAGAGAGACGAGCAGATTTCCCATGAGCCGTCCCCTCCCCCTCCGCCGGCGACGGCTGATTAAATCGGTCAGGCTCCTAGCTCTACCCTTTATCCACAAATAAATATGCTTCCAATCCGTATAGCATTTTAAATTGTGATTACCACTAATCTTCAGCCTCATATGTAATAGCTACCGAAAAACGTGGGGTGGGGTGCGAATAGTTTGATACGTAGGAGCACCCCAAGGGCATTCGAAGTCTACGCTTATCTCCTGCGGGGCACTCATCCCTGTGAGCGATAAGGGAATCTGAGCAAAGACATTACCCTTTATCGCCCGGAGGACCGGGCTCCTACAGCATCGTGCCTAATTATGGCTGAAGTTCGTTGGTAATCACATTTTAAATAGCCACGAACCGTAGGGGTACCCCTTGTGGGTACCCTTTCCCTGCGTGGCAATTAAAAAAGGGCAACCACAAGGGTTGCCCAGTCCAAAACATGGTTAAAAATGCCATGTAAATCAGATATTCAATTGTTAATTGGGCATGAAACATATGGAAAAAGGGTCGTCCTACCCAATAAACGCCAGAACATAACGTATCGCCGGAAACAGAATGCATCCAACTAAAATCCATTTGATGATTTTAGCCGGAACAAATTTCTGACATCTTGCTCCGCAATACATACCGGCAAAACCGCCGGCGCCAAAAAGAAATCCCAGTATCCAGTCCGGGGCAATAACCATGTCCGAATAAAACGGGGCGATGAGCTGATAAAAAACAACTCCTGCCACCGAGGTCACAAACGTGCCCATTAACGCAGCCCCGGCAATGGTGTAGACGGGAAGGCCGAAAAAACTGATAAAGAAAGGAGCAACGATCGAGCCGCCGCCGATCCCGTACACTCCGCCGATGATGCCGACGACCAGGCATAATGACATGAGACCCAGCGTGCTGACATCAAAGGTCTGTCCATAGAATTCGTAGACGACGCGGGACAAATTGAACTTTTTAACTACCACCTTTGGAGTTTCATTTTTTTCGGAAAGATCACCGGATTGATGCTGCCTGCGGTACTCCTGAACTCTCTTTTGAAAGTCTTCCTCCGCTGAAATCTGCCCTTTTTTTGCCTTTGGTTTCCGCAATAATTCCCAAAGCATTTTCCCGCCGATATAGAGCAGAACCAGCCCGACAAACATCTTGAAATTTTTAGGATCTGGAAGATAACGAATACGGATAATCGCCCCGATAAGAACACCGGGCAGTGTTCCGATAATCACCGCCCAGGTGAGGGGCCAAACCATACGGCCTTCTTTAATATAACGATAAACGCCGCTGGGAATGGCAACAATATTAAAAACATGATTGGTGGCGCTGACGGATGGACTGGTGAAACCGAGGACACTGACTTGAAAAGGAAGCAGAAGAAATGCGCCGGAGACCCCGCCCATGGAAGTAAAAAAAGAAATAACGAAGGCTACGGCCGGAGGGACAAAAGGATTGATCTCAACACCTGAAACCGGAAAAATCATTTTATCCTCCTGGTGCGACTGGTGGTCTAGTACAACATTCTAAAGATCAAGATTTGCAACAACTATTAAAACCACAGAGGCAACTGATTGCAATAAAAAAATTTCTGCGAGTTTCGTGTTTTCTGTGGTGAGGGAAGACTTTTTCAAGACGATCAGAATTGTCTTTTGTCAATATCGACCTTCGTCCTGCAATAGAACCACAGTGATACTGTGGTAACAGCGCCAGCCGCATCAGCCAACAGATCGCCAATACTGCAATTGCGCCCAGGAATAAAAAATTGGTGCAACTCATCGCTGATTCCATAAAGCAGGCAGAATAAAACCACGCCCAGGCCTGTCAACATAAGACGGGAACGACTCATACTCTTTGCCTGTAAACCGGGTAAAGAAAATCCTGTCCCAGAAAAACGGGAAATTCCCTCCTCAAGAAGCCGAACCGCAAACAGTGTGGCGGCGGCAAGAGCTCCAAAGGCGATGAAATGTAAAATTTTATCCTGATGGTATACCACAGGATTGAGGGTAAGATGAGGCTGCTGGGAGAGAAAAAAAATAATCCCGCCGACGGCCAGCATGGGGGTGATGCAGAGCAGGCTTTGGGACAGCATGCTTGACCCTTCAGCCCTCACAGTCAAACCAGAAGAAAAGGAATCCATCTATTTTTCCCCACCGATTTCCATATTATTTTCACTGTACTTTCCGACAAATTAAAAAATGTACAGGTCGGATTTTCGTTATCCAAATCAGCATATTACAATTTATTGGCCCAAAGTTTCACACAGTTGTCCATGCCTGGATGAGTACAGGACCATTTTTTAAATGGTCAACAGAATAGTCCCACACCAACAAAAGGATGACAAATTACTTTTAAACAGTTGCAACGTACATGCCATCAACAAAAAACAGCTGAAAAATTTCAATTTTGAATTCACTGCCATGGGTAAAAAAGATTCAGCTTCCTTTGTAGGACAGCACAAAACTGAAGACGAAAAAAAGAAATGTAAATTATTTTTATCTCCATAAGCCGCCGTTGGAGAAATTGGAAATTACGAATTGTAAATAGTTCGGACAAAGGGCTTAGTGGCATTTGAAGGCACTTGTCTCCCAAAAGACACAAACGACAAAGACGGGAATTACGGAAGGAAAAGGTCTATTCTTTTAAGGGGATAGGCTTAATGGCTCTGACCACAAACAGTTGAGACAAAGGCCATTTGTCTCCTTTTTAAGACAGTTCATCCAAAAAGGATCACTCCTGGAAAACTCCTATGGAATCATCTTTCACCCTGAAAAAAAGCCACAGGGATACCACGATAACTGCGCCGGCCGTATCAGCCGCAACATCAAGTAGACTGCTTTCCCGTCCGGGGATGAATGACTGATGAAACTCGTCGCTGATGCCATAAAACAGACAAAAGAGAACCACGCCCAGGCCTGTCAACATGAGGCGGGAACGAGACCGAAAAACTCTCCTTCCCGGAGGCAGAACCGCGAACAATGTAGAGGCGGCAAGAACTCCATAGGCGATAGCATGAAATATTTTATCCTGATGACTCACCTCCAGATCAAAGGAAAGATGAGGCTGATGGGAGAGAAAAAAAATAATCCCCATGACGGCCAGCATGGGGATAGCCCGAAATAAACTTCGGGGCATGCTCAATCTTTTGTAACTATTCAGCAAAGTAACCGGGGGCACTGAACCCGGCATTTATTTTAAAAGTGACAAAAGAATTATATCGTCATTCCGGCATGTTTTTAGCCGGAATCCAGGATGGGGCGTGTGGCAAGTTTCTGGATTCCGGCTAAGACCATGCCGGAATGACGTGTGCGAAGTTTTTGTGTTTATCATGTTGTTATTACGATATTTATGAGTACTTTTCATATTTTTTGTTACTTAGAAGCTGCACTCCATCTTCAACCATATTCGGAGTCTACGCTTACCTGGCCTTCTCGAATAGCACCATTTCGGAGTCTCGCAGAAAGTGCCCTTGGGGTGCACATCTGAACAGTTACAGACCGAGTTTTTTATAACATTTTTACATACGCGGAATAGTTACAATCCTTCATCCTTCACAATCAAACCAGGAAAAAAGAAAGACCTATTCCTCACCGCCGCTTTCCAAATCATCTTCATCAAGATGAATGCTTTTCAACAATTCCGGAGGGAATTTTTTCCTCAATTTCTTTATGGCTGAAACAATCCTGTGGGTGGGACAGTCTTTCCAGATTTTCACCTCATCATCGGCATAGGCCGTGGTGACGAATTTTTTACTTTTTACAGTAAAACGATACGGCCAGTTGACTTCAATAGTCTCTGGATTTTCTTCAATCTCGATATCCAGTTTTTCTCCTCCGCTCGCTACCTGAACTGCGTCCATGTCAGTAATTTCCAGGACCCAGCCGTCCCCGTCATCGTTTGTAAACAGAACAAACACACCCAGGGTGTAAACAACTTTTTCCCTGGCAATCGCTTTTTCCTGCAGTTTTTCAATTTCGAGCTTAAGAGAAACCCGGACATTTTTTTCCGCAGCAGCCTGAAGTTGATTTTCAGCTTTGCCAATGCAGCATTTTTTATATTTTATGCCGCTGCCGCAGGGACAGGGGTCATTTCTGCCAATTCTTGCCATGATTTACCCTCATAACTCGTAATCAATTTATCTGTTAAAAAATCGAATATGACACGGGAAAAAAGAAATGTAAAGGGCTCAGTCCGTTACCTCGTAGCCGATTTCCCTGATTGCTTCTTTTATGGTGTCGAGCTGCACGGGTTTTGCTTCCGTGTATGTTGCCTCGTTTTTCTGCAGATCAACCTGAACATCGAAAATCCCGTCAATTTGCAGAAGTCTTTTACTGACCGAGGCAACACAATGCTCACAGCTCATGCCTTTAATCTGAATGGTCGGCATCGTCAAATCTCCAATTCATGATTATGATGTATTTATGTAACTATTCAGCATTCTAACCGGGAAAATCCCGGCATTTATTATAAAAGTAACAAAAAAATTATATCGTCATTCCGGCATGTCCTTAGCCGGAATCCAGAAACTAGCCACACACACCATCCTGGATCCCGGCTAAAAACATGCCGGGATGACGT
>JAYEPA010000040.1:0-16834 GCA_034723545.1 Thermodesulfobacteriota bacterium
GAGAATGCTTGTCATGGAAAAGAAATCCCAGGACGAGATGAAAAAAATTCTCAAAAGCAAAAGCTGGTAATTCCCGCCCAAAACACAATCCAACACAAAAGTAACTATTCAATTTCACTTGTGTTTTATTCAAATTCACAGGCAGGGGTAATTTTCGGCCTGTGAAAGAAATTGATTATTTTATTTTTACACCCTAAAACTTGAAAGGAGAACATACTTGTGGCAGTAGAAATACCGGTCGTAAGAGACCACATAATCCCAATTGACAAATACCCGCATTTACAGGAGACACAGACGCTCAGAGACGCCGTACACATTCTGTTGTCGTTTACCTGCGGAGAGGAAGAACGTCTCAGGCATTCCCACATAATTATCCTGAATGACAACAACGAGTTTGTTGGATTTCTGAACCTGAAGACCATCCTGCGCACCTATGACAAACGCCTGGTGGATATTTCCATGGTTGAGGGTCATGAAGGAAAGGGCGGTGAATTCCCCAATCTTACCATTTTGTGGGAAGATTCCTTTTTCAGCACCTGTTCATTAAAAAAAGACACGGTCATTAAAGATTTCATGCTGACGGCAGACAGATTCAGCAAAGGCAGCGACTCCCTGCTCAAGGCCTTGTCCATGATGCTCTACGCCGACGCACCCACCCTACCTGTTGTGGAAGAAAATATCGTTATCGGCGTTATCCGCATGGAAGAGATATTCAAAACCATCAGTAGTCAATGCAAGCTGTAATTACAGTCCCAAATAACAAGTTTTAGGAGAGAGAAAAAAGTCATGAGTAACACATCAGATGTAGCTTTAGCCCAGGAAAAGACGCCGTTTGACTGGAAACGGCTTCTTTTCATGTTTACAGGCATCGGCCTGTTTCTTTTTGTTTATTACTGCCCGCCCTGGCCCGATGCCATTGATCCCATGGGCGAACATTTTGTCCTGAACCAGCAGGCCAAGGGCGCGCTTGGCGTATTTCTGCTGGCCGCAACCTGGTGGGTTTTTGAAGTAGTGCCCATCGGTGTCACAAGTTTAACCATCGGCGTCCTCCAGGCGCTTTTCATGATTCGCGACCCCAAGGTTGCTTTTAAAGATTTCATGGATCCGTCGGTTCTCTTTATCTTCGGCTCCATTGTCATCGGCATGGTCTTTACCAAGACCGGGCTGACCAAGCGCATCGCTTACAAAATGCTGTCCATTGTCGGTGAAAAGACAAGCATGATTTACCTGGGCGTTTTTGTCATGACCTCGGCCCTGACCCATGTCATGGCCCATACTGCGGTTGCCGCCACCATGTTTCCCCTACTCATGGCCATTCATGCCCTCTATTCCGATGAAGACAAGCCCACCAAATTTGGCAAGGGGATTTTTATCGGCATGGCCTATGTGGCCGGTGCCGGTAGTATCGTCACCCTGCTGGGTGCGGCCCGAGGCGCCGTGGCCCTTGGTTTTTACAAGGATATTACGAATCTCGACATCAGCTTTTTCAAACTCACCTACTACATGTTTCCCATCGGCTGGATCATGACTTTTGCCCTCTGGGGATTCTTCATGCTCTTCTTTAAACCGGAAAGAGCCGTCATCCCCGGCCTGAAGGAAAAAGCAAAGAGAATGTACAATGAACTGGGTGGCTGGAGCAGAAACGAGATCATAACCGCAGTTCTCGTTGTGGGCACAATCCTGATCATTGCCCTGAAAAACTTTGTCCCGGCCCTGAGCGGACTGCACAAAACAGGTCTGCTGCTCTGTTCAACCATCGGTTTTTTCCTGTTCAACATTCTTGATATTGATGATCTTGAGGAAATCCCCTGGAATATCATCCTCCTCTTTGCCGGCGCCATGTCCATCGGCTTCTGCTTGTGGCAGACCGGCGCAGCTAAATGGATGGCCGTCAACTGGCTGGTTCTGTTTCAGACCTCTCCGCCAATCGTCTTTATTCTCGGCATGGCCTTCTTTGTCATGATGATGACAAACTTTATCATGAACGTGGCTGCCATTGCCATCTCCCTGCCGGTGGCCCTGGTCATTGCTCCTTATCTCGGCGTAGGCGGCGAGGTTATTCTCTTCTCCGCCCTGGTGGTTGCCGGTATGCCCTTCCTGCTCCTGGTGGGCGCCGCACCAAACGCCATTGCCTACAACTCCAAGCAGTTCACCACCGGTGAATTCTTTCTGTGGGGTATTCCGGCCAGTGTCATACTGATGTTGGCTACCTGGCTGGCCGTCCAGATTATCTGGCCGCTGATGGGCATGGAGATTTATGTAGATAAACTCATGTAACAAATGTGACCATTTGTGTCACCGACCGGTTCATCCGGCCGGTGACGCACATTATACGGGCACACAACGTTCTTTTTTCCGTGATATAAAAACAAAAGGATTATCAAAATATCTTCTTGTTTGAAGGCTGGGGGCTGAGAAGACTTTTTTTCCTCTTCAACTCTCAGCCTTCAGCCCACGGAAACACTCCCACAATCCAGTCCCTAACCCACTAAAGTGGAATAAAACATCAGGTTTTTTAGGATAAGTCCCTTAACAGTAGAGGCAAGTTGTTTATTTCAAAAAAGTTTTTGAGTTTTTTGCACAAATAACACGAAAATAATTCCTAAGGGACTAATAAAGGAACCGAAATATTCATTGGCAACAATGTTTTTAAGGAGGATCAAACAGTGTTTGTTTTTTCACACAAGCTCTTATTTTTTATTACCTTACTCATCAGCCTGCCGGGCGCGGCATGGGCTTCAGCCGCCGGAGGCGGATCACATATTGACCTGACCGCCCACTGGGTCGGTTATGCCTCGCTGATTATTTTTGTCCTGGCCTATGCCCTGGTCATGGGCGAAGAATTCACCCACATGCGCAAATCAAAACCCGTTCTGTTGGCCGCGGGCCTGATCTGGGGTATCATCGCTTGGGTCTATGTCAACCACGGCTTCACCCATGCCGCTGAAATAGCGGTACGTCACAACATTCTTGAATACGCGGAACTCTTCCTCTTCCTGCTGGTGGCCATGACCTACGTCAATGCCATGGAGGAACGACTGGTCTTTGAAACCCTGCGGGTTAAGCTGGTCTGCGCCGGGTTATCTTTCCGCAAAATTTTCTGGATCACCGGCGTCCTGGCCTTTTTCATCTCACCGGTGGCCGATAACCTGACCACCGCCCTGCTCATGTGCGCCGTGGTCATGGCCATTGGCAAGGACAACCCAAAATTTATCGGACTGGCCTGCATTAATATCGTAGTCGCCGCCAATGCCGGCGGTGCCTTCAGCCCCTTTGGCGACATCACCACCCTCATGGTCTGGCAGAAAGGCATCGTCCAGTTCACGACCTTTTTCAACCTCTTTATTCCTTCCGCAGTTAACTGGCTGGTGCCGGCCGTTATCATGAGTTTTGCCATCCCCAGCGTCATGCCGGAGTCCTGCGAAATCAACGTCAAAATGAAACGGGGCGCTGTGGTTGTCATGGGTCTTTTCCTGCTCACCATCTGCACGGCAGTGAGCTTCCACAACTTTCTCCATCTGCCGCCCATGATGGGGATGATGACTGGCCTTGCCTATTTGAAACTCTACGGTTTTTACCTGAAGAAAACCCATATAAACCCCATAGATTCTCCTGGTTATGACCCGAAAAAGGCCGAGGAACGGCTCGGTGATACAGTTGCCTTTGATATTTTCAAAAATGTTGCCCGGGCCGAATGGGACACCCTGATGTTTTTTTACGGCGTAATCCTTTGCGTCGGCGGCCTTGGCTTTATCGGTTATCTAGGTATGGTATCTCACGTTATGTATACCGGCTGGGGCGCTACCTATGCCAACATCATGGTCGGCATTCTTTCCGCCATTGTTGACAATATTCCGGTCATGTTTGCTGTTTTGAGCATGAACCCGGAGATGTCCCAAGGCCAGTGGTTGCTGGCAACCCTGACCGCCGGAGTCGGAGGCAGCATGCTGTCCATCGGTTCTGCCGCAGGCGTTGCCCTCATGGGCCAGGCCCGTGGCAGATATACCTTTTTCGGCCATCTCAAGTGGATGCCCGTGATTGCTCTTGGCTATGCGGCAAGTATTTATGTCCATTTTCTCGTCAATGGACGCATGTTTTAAAGATACGCATTTACAAAAACATCTTCAATCAAGTAGTATCTCTGCAAGTAAAGAGGCGGAACATAAAATTATGTTTTGCCTCTTTGCCACTTCTCCACACAGAAAAGTGACAACCGTTTAATTGATTCGTCATGAAATCCTCATCCACCTTCTCACTCGACAAGATAACGGCCTCCGAGATCCTGAACGGCGTTCCCCACGGCATCGCCATTCTGGATACGGATCTCCGCATTGTTGAAATGAACGGTTTTCTCGAGGTGCTCACGGGTTTTTCTAACTCGGATGCCAGAGGGGTGGACGCAGATTTCATTATACGCAGCAAAATAGAAGATAAAAGCAGACAATTTCGCAAGGTACTGGAGACAAAACAAAATCTTTCCGTCACTGGAGATATTTTGAACCAGCACCACAAAAAGATACCTGTCCATTTTACCCTTTCCACTTTAAGGGATAAGTTCGGCACGGTTGCCGGTCTTCTTGTTTTTCTTGAGGATGTGTCGGCCCAGCAGTCTTTTGACATGAAACGACTGAGCCCCGAAGCCGTGGACAACATCCTGGGCCATAGCCCAAAAATGCAGGAAATGTTTGAACTTCTGCCTTTGCTGGCCCACACCGATGCATCCATCCTGATTACCGGAGAAACCGGCACCGGCAAAGACATGATTGCCGAGGCGATTCATAAAACGTCAAAACGATCACGACGCCCCTTTATAAAGGTTAATTGCGGAGCCCTGCCCGAGGCCCTGCTCGAGTCCGAATTATTTGGCCATGTCCGGGGGGCCTTTACCGGAGCGGTAAAAGACAAACCAGGCCTGTTCCGATTGGCTCAGGACGGGACTATTTTCCTCACCGAGATAGGAGATTTGCCCCTTGCGCTTCAGGTTAAACTTCTCTCATTTCTCGACGACAAAGAATTTTTCCCGGTGGGCGGGGTAAAAAAGGTCCAGGTTAATGTCCGCATTATTGCCGCAACTCACCGCCCCCTCAGGGCTCTTGTCAACAGAGGAGAGTTCAGGGAAGACCTCTTCTACCGTTTGAATGTCCTCCGCCTGCATCTTCCGCCTCTGCGTGAACGGGAGGGTGATATTCGGTTACTACTTGACCATTTTCTGCGGAAATTTAATAGTGGTCTGAACAAAAACATTCAAAGCTTTAACAGCAAATCCATCGACATTTTGACCTCTTATGCCTATCCGGGTAACGTTCGGGAACTGCGCAATATTGTTGAATATGCGGTTAACATCTGCCAGGGTACGAAAGTGCAGCGGAAATGTCTGCCCAGATACCTGTTTTCACCAGCGGAAGTCTTAAAAAAACCGGAGCCGTCAGATCAAGAAACCTACATCACGGCAAAAACGCCTCAAGAAGAACAAAGTGACACAGCTGAAACAAAGACGGCTAGGCGGACCGGCGGCTGGCAGGCCGTGGAAAAAGAAATGATTCTTGAGGCATTAAAAAAAAGCCGGGGCAACCGATCCCAGGCGGCCCGCACACTTGGCTGGGGGAGAACCACCCTGTGGCGAAAACTGAACCGGCATGGCTTGACCTAGCAAGGCTCTCCTTCCATGAAAATTCTTATTACCATACGGGGAAACAATGTGGCACCGCGTTTTGATTTGACAACAGAAGTGCTGATCGCTCTGTGCGAAAACAAGCAAATCCTTGGCAATCCCAGAAACATAGTAATGACCCGCCCATCCTCCGAGGATTTATGTGCTCTCATCATCAAAGAAGACATCAATATGGTCGTTTGCGGCGGTATTGAAGAAAGCCACTTGCAATATCTGGCCTGGAAAAAAATTCAGGTTATTGACTCGGTGATCGGTCCATGCACAGAAGCCCTGAAAGTGGCCTCTGCCGACATCCTGCAGCCAGGAACCATTTTACCGGGAGCAAAACAGAAGGAGAACCTCTAAATGAGCACCTTACAAGAAAAACTGAGCAAATTTTCAATTTTCGCCCTTTATGGAGTTACCAAAGACAAGAGCTCTATGCGGTTTCGCGCCATGCTTTATTGCTTCATGGTTTTGATTGTTTATATCCCTCTCATCTTTACCACAATCGCCAGTTCAGTTGAATACGGTAATCTTTTGCTGCAGGAAGAGCAGGATCAGCTCTACACAAACGCGCAAGGCGCAAAAAAGATACTTGAAATATTCATGGAAGAATTAACATCCTCGGTGATATTCGTGTCCGAGGAATACAGCTATGAAGATCTTCTTGATCAAAGTACCGCCAGTACACTCCTGGTCAGGCTCAAAAAATTGTATGGCGGAATTGTTGATCTGGGGGTGATAGATAATAATGGCATCCAAAAGATATATGCCGGGCCATTTCGCCTGAACGAGTATGATTATAGTGACCAGGAGTGGTACAATAAGGTTCTTGTCAGGCGGGTCCATATCAGTGAAATGTTCATGGGCTTTAGAAGGTTGCCCCATTTCGTCATATCGGTGAGCCACAAGCTGCCCGGAAGGGACCAGTATTGGGTTTTACGGATAAGCATCGACGGTAAAACCCTGGAAAAATACATTGCAACGATCACAACCCATACGTTTAATGATATTTTTCTTATCAATCATTCCGGAATTCTGCAAACCGACTCAGATATTTGCGGCAATGTTCTTGAAAAATGTCCCTTGTTCGTTCGACCTGCAAAAAATAAGATTACGGTCGGTGAAATTGAACATCATGATATCAAATATTTAAAAGCCACAGTTTATATCGAGGGAACGCCATGGATCCTGGGGTTATTCAAAGAAAGCTATATGCACGGGGAGCAGTATGCTTCTTTTTGTTTCAGACTAAAGGTCTTCTTCATTATTTCTGCGGCTCTAGCCTTAGTGATTATCGTCCTGTTCGTCAATCTCTTTGCCAATCATCTTCAAAAAATAGACAAAGAGCGTGAAATTGCTATGAGAGAGGCCGAGCACACAGGCAAACTTGCCTCCATAGGCAGGCTTGCCGCTGGCGTGGCCCACGAGATCAACAATCCCCTGGCCATTATTGATCAGAAGGCAGGGCTGATGACGGATCTGATTGATTTTTCCGAAGATTTCAAATATAAGGACAAATTCAGCACATCCATTGAGGGAATCCTGGACGCTGTGGAACGTTGCAAGGTTATCACCCATCGCCTGTTAGGATTTGCCCGAAGAATGGATGTCGCATTTGAACATATCAATGTTAACGATCTTCTCCGGGAAGTTCTTGGTTTTCTTGAAAAAGAGGCTCTTTACAGCCATATTAACCTGGAACTCTCCCTTGCCGACGACCTGCCCACGATTTTCAGCGATCGGGGACAGCTGCAGCAGATCTTTTTAAATATTGTCAATAACGGCATTGATGCCATCGGCGAAGACGGTGACATTGTTCTTATCACCAGCCAGCGTGATGAAGAGACCATCGAGGTACAGATTCAAGACAGCGGCCCCGGCATCCCGCCTGAGCTGATCACCCGTATATTTGATCCTTTTTTCACCACAAAAGAGGCTGGAAAGGGCACTGGCCTGGGTCTTTCCATCACCTATGGTCTGATCAAGAAACTTGATGGCAATATTTCGGTGCAATCCGAAGTCGGTAAGGGGACAACCTTTACGGTAAGCTTACCAATAAACAAAACCCGAGAGGGAGGATTTACATGAATGAAATCAAACTGCTTATTGTTGATGATGAGGAAGAATTCGCCACCGCCCTGGCCGAACGGCTTGAGATACGAGGTTTTATGCCGGAAACGGCCTTCTATGGTCTTGATGGAGTACAAACAACTGCAACCTTTTCCCCCGATGTTGTTCTGCTGGACCTGAAAATGCCGGATATGAGCGGCATTGAGGTTCTTGAGCAAATCAAGGAAAAACATCCCGCTGTTGAGGTCATTATGCTTACCGGCCATGGAACAGGTAAAGGCGGCGCTGACTTTATTGAGCGCGGCGCATTTGGTTTTATCATGAAACCCGTTAATTTTAACGAGCTGCTTGAAAAAATAGATGCCGCGTATCAAAAAAAGATATCCGGCTCACAAGCATCATAAAGGACGTTGCCATGAGTGAAACAAAAGAAAACATTCTGCGGGACAATCAGCTTACCGCCCTGGGCAATTTACTGGCCGGCTATACCCATGAACTAAAAAACCATCTGGGCATCATTAACGAATCAAGCGGTCTCATGGGAGATATACTTGAGATGTCAGAAGGCGTGGATGACCAGATCAGCGAGAGATTCAAAAAAATAATAACAACCATTGGCGAACGGATCGCCCAGGCAAATACCATGGCGAAATTTTTAAACAGCCTTGCCCACCGGATGGATGAGCCTGATTCGACTTTTCACGTCAATGATATTCTCCTCGAAAACATAGCTTTTCTGGTGAGATTTGCCCGGCTGAAAAGTATCTCCTTCAAAGAGAACATGCAGGAGGACCTGCCAAGTATTAACAACAATCCAGGCTTGCTGCACTTTGTGATTTTCAGGCTCATGCAAAAAATTATCGAACAGATCGAGAGCGGCGCTGAAATTCTGTTGTCTTCAGCGACCCGGGATCATGATGTTATGGTCACCCTGGAATTCCCAAATGTACCTGACCTGTCCGTAACCGGGGAAGATCCTGCCCAGACGGACGAAGCTCTTCATCTGGCCATGACAAAAATGAATCTTACTTTAAGCGAAGAGTGTCCGGGACAGGACCGGCGGCGGATCAGCATAGTCATCCCTTCACGTTAAAAAAACAAGGAATCCGGCCAAATTGAAACTTCAGGCTGAGAGAGGTCTTCCCAGTAATTTAAAAGCCGCATCAACAACTTGGTCAACGGAAATATCCTTCATGCACCTTTTTTTCTGATCTTCCGGCAGGGGACATTGCCTTTTAAAACAAGGGCTGCAGGAAATTCCCGTACGAAGAACCTGGTGCTGCTTTCCGTAAGGACCGGTACGCCAGGGAGCGGTGGGACCGAAAAGGGCGACCACGGGTGTTCCGGCCGCTGCGGCAATATGCATGGGGCCGGTATCGGTGGAAATCACCAGGTCAGCCCTTTCGTAAAGAGCGGCCAATGTTTTCAAACTGGAACGGCCCGCCAGGTTGAGTGAGCTTTTCTTCATGCTCTCCTGAATCTTTTCAATCACAATCCGGTCCGGCGGCCCTCCGGTAAAAACAACCCGGCAGCCCTGGGCGACCAGCTGGTCGGCAACCAGGGCAAATCGGTCATTTTCCCAGAGTTTGGTTTCCCATTTAGTCTGGGGATTGATGGCAACCAGGGGGGCGGCATCGCTTCGGTCCCGACCGTTTTCGCCCAGCAACTCCCGCATCTGCTGCCTGTCCTGATCAGAAACCGGCAGATCAAAAACCACCTCCGAGCAGGGAACATCAATTCCCTCAAGAAGAAGAAGCTCTCTTTGCAGGGCATGAACTTCCATATCAACTGCGGGCAGCCGTTCATTTAAGAAAATATAACTGCATTCGGCATGCTGCATGCCCCGGCCAAAACCAACCTTACGCTTGCCTCGGCTTAAGCCTACCATGATACCGCTTTTCAAGAGTCCCTGAAAATCAATCACCAAATCATACTTGATCTCCCTGATTTGTCTCAGAAAACGAAAGATGGCCCGGAAATTCTGCAGCCATGCACGGCTTCTCAGCCCGCTGACCCACTGTTTTCTCTTGGAAACAAACACCTTATCAACGGCATGGTGACCTAAAACAAGATCAGAGGCGGCCTCTTCCACCAACCAGTCAATGCGGGCGTCGGGCCAGGCCTTTCTCAAACAGTTCAGGGCCGGCAGAGTATGGGTGACATCGCCAATGGCACTTGTTTTAACAATCAGGATGTTCATGCTTGGACAGAGTTAATTTTTTTTGACGGAATGGTAGGGATTGGTCCGTTTCCGCTCTTTCAAAAACAGCCTGAGCGGTGTTAAATCAAGCCCTAGTCCTTCTCGGAACTGGTTGACCAGGAAACGAAAATAGGAAAAATGAACCCCCTTTGGATAATTAGCAAAAACGATAAAGGTGGGTGGTTTGGTGGAGACCTGAGTGGTGTAATACAATTTCAGACGCCGGCCCTTATGCAGGGAAGGAGTATGCTTTTCAACGGCCTGGCGCAAAATTTTGTTAATTCGATTCGTGCTGAAGCTGAGGCTGTATTGCTGGTAAACCTTTTCCAGGGTTGGCAGAACCTTATTGACCCCAAAACCGGTCAGGGCCGAAATCTGCAGGGTGGGGGCAAAACCGGCAAAACGGGTGGCCATTGCCACCTCATCCAGGATCCACTTCTGCTTCTTCTTGTCCTTCCTATCGATCAAATCCCACTTGTTGACCAGAACCAGACAGGCCCTGCCCCGCTCAAGGGCATAGCCGATAACCTTGGTGTCCTGTTCCGTGATCCCTTCAGAAGCATCAATGAGCAGCAGGGCAATATCGCACTGTTCAAGAGAGGAAAGAGCCTTCATGACGCTGAACTTTTCCAGTTTGTCACTGACCTTGCCCTTTCGTCTGATGCCGGCCGTATCAATCAACAGATAATGTTTGCCGTTTTGCTCAAGCAGTGTGTCCACCGCATCTCTTGTGGTGCCGGGAAGATCCGAAACCACCAGCCGATCCTGGCCGAGAAGCCGGTTAATCAGCGATGATTTGCCCACATTTGGTCTGCCGATACAGGCAATACGGATCGCATCCTCGGGCACGCCTTCCTGGTGGACCGGTTCGGCAAGACTGCCAACCAACATTTCCATAAAATCATTAACACCATAACGGTGCTCGGCCGAAATCGGCCACAATGTCTTGACACCAAGCTCATAAAAAGGGGCCAGCAGGATCTGCTCCTGTTCCGGGCCATCAACCTTGTTGACAACATGATAGACCGGTTTACTGCTCCTGCGCAGAATTTCAACCACATCGTAATCCTCGCGAAGGAGTCCGTCCCTGGCGTCAAGGAGCAAAACAACAATATCAGCCTCTTCAATGGCCAGCAGACTCTGCTCCCGGATCATTGCCGGAATTTTTTCATCCTTGTCCAGCTCAATGCCTCCGGTATCAACCAGAATCAACTCGTGGTCATCCCAGGTCACCTTCTGGTAATGACGGTCACGGGTGACACCGGGAGTAGGGTCGACAATGGCCTTCCGGGAACGGGTCAGGCGATTAAACAGGGTGGATTTACCGACATTTGGCCGTCCCACCAAGGCAACTATTGGACATTTATATTGAGGCATTTTTTAAAATAATAAAATTGAAGTCTCGTAAAACGACAAATCAACCACAGAGCTAACTTATTGTAATAAAAAAATTCTCTGTGCTCTCTGTGTACTCTGTGGTGAAAAAAAGACTTTTTACGGGTTCATTTGATAGGTTAAATTTCTTTCTTTATTTCCGATATCAGATTGGCAAGCACTGAATAATCATGGCCGACAGGATGCTGTAATAAATAATCCAATGAGCAGAGTGCAGGCTTAATAAATTTTCTAAAAAAATGCCTGTTTTTTTTTGCCGACAAAAAGGCAAAAGCTCCCAGGATCTGCAAATTTCGCTGCAGGGCCAAAGAATAATATCCCGCCAGAAAATCATCCCTGTCAAGATCAATCCGGCTGGCCGCCCGGTCGAGATAGTAGTCCAGAAGATGCTCCTGCTCATCAGATGAAAGTCCGACATAGGGATCAATCAGCAACGAGGCAAGATCATAGCCAAGAGGCCCCAGGCGGGCTCCCTGGAAATCAATAATCCGGATTTCACCCTCATGCACCATAATATTTCTGGACTGAAAATCACGATGCAAAACAAAATCAGCAGGCTGGCGGGCCGCCTGTCCGGCAAGATTCTCAAACTCGTCCGTCAATCCCAACGGAATTTCTTTTCCCAGAAAATCACGACAGAATGCCTCCATAAAATAGCCGGATTCCCGTTCCAGCATCAGCTGCCTGTCATATCGAGGCGTGTCCCAGCAGCTCTCCAGGGGAAAATCAGGCCGACCGGAAATCTGCAAACAAAGAAGAGCGTCAATGGCCTTTTGGTACAAAAAAATCAGCTTGCCGGGTTCTTCCTGAACACGGCGCTGAAGGTGGATATTGCCGAGATCCTCAAACAAAATAACACCGCTCTTAGTGTCATATGCATAAATTTGCGGAACAGGGACAGAGCAGGAGTGGAGATGGCGGCCAATCCGGCAGGCGGCCCTGGCCTCTTCTTTTCCCCTGGGATGAAAGGTGTCCGGAAAAACCGCGATAAGCGATGGGGCTTCCGGTTGGCTGATCCGAAAAAATACTCGACTGGAACCGTCAGCACCAATCTTTTCAATAGAAAGCAAACCGGACGAAGGAATACGATTACGTTCCAGAAGCTCGCAAAGAAATATGATTCGGGGATCAGATAAGTCCAACAAGATTTGCTCCATTTTTAGTAAACGGTCAGCAGGCAACAATGGTATCGCGCAATACAACCTGTTCCGCCACCTTCGCGCCATCCCAGACCACCACCCGGGTCAGCCTGGCGCCTTTGCCGATCACAGCCCGGGACCCGATACTCACCCAGTCGGACAATTCCACATCCGGCCCCATACCGACATCCGCTCCCACATAAAACGAACCCTGCCCTTTCCTTGCTCTTTCCGCGAGCAAAGAACCGTGCAAAGCCAGATAGTCAGCCGGGGTGCCAATATCAGTCCAGTTATCTTTAACGACTTGGGCCCTGACAAAAGCCCCTTTTTTTATCCAGTAACGATAACAGTCAATGATATTGAAAAACTTTTCATTAGGAATCATGGACAGTAAGGCCGGGTCAAGAACATGGATGCCGGTAAAGGCCATCCGGCGCTCCTCTTCAGCCTCTATGTCGCCAAAACCAAGAATCCGCTCGCCGGAAACAGCTACATTATTAAAACGCGGATAATCATGGAGAACAAGGGTCGCCCGAGCGCCGGAACGGAGGTGGGCGTCATAAACCCCGATCAGGTCAATATCATGAAAAATATCGCCATTTGTAATCAAGACCGGCTCCGGCCCCAATTTGTCCATGGCCAGCCGCAACCCGCCGCCGGTGCCAAGTATTTTTTCTTCCAGCTGGAGAGAGATGTCAATCTCGTTTTTAAGCAGCTCCGCAAACTGCTCCCGCAGATGGTGCGCGTTGATAATGATCGAATCAAACCCGCTCTGCCGGAGTTTATCAATAGTGAACAAGAGCAGAGGTAGATCAAGAACAGGAAAAAGAGGTTTAGGGCGCAGCAAAGAATAGGGTTTCAGGCGGGTGCCGAAGCCGGCGGCAAGGATCATGGCTTTCATATTAGTTAAATTGGTTAAATTGGTTAAATTAGTTGGATTGGTTACTGGGTAGACGAGATTATAACCAATCCAACTAGTTTAACCAGTCTAACTAATAATCCAACTCTCCATCGGCAAGCTCTTCAATGCCCACAATGACAAGACCAGCTTTGTTGGCTTGGTGAACCATTTGCTCGTGGTCAAAAAGTAGAGATTGACCAGCCTCCACGGCAAGAACAGATGCCTTGGCCTCCAGCATTGACTCAAGCGTAGTAAGCCCAGTGGCAGGTAAATCAAAACGAAAATCCTGAGTCGGCTTCCTGACTTTCACAACAACCGCTTTTTCTTTGCCAAGAGCCCCCCCGCGTTTGATTGCCGCATCGGTTCCCTCGATGGCCTCAACAGCCAGCACCGTCTGATCGCGGACCACTACACATTGACCGATATCCAGCCGGCCGATGGCGCGGCACATACTCCAGCCGAAGCGAATATCCGCCAATTGCGCGGCAGACGGTTTTTTTTTCGTCAAAACACCTTTAGGGAAAAGCATATCCTGAAGATAAATCGTTGACTCCAGCACCTTGATGCCGTCACGTTCCAATTCCCCGGCCAAAGCCCTTAAAATGGCATCATCCTGCTTAATATCGATCTTATTCCACAGGGTCAATCCCTTCCAGTCAGGGAGAATATCCCGAAAAATCTTTGTTTTTGTGATGGTGCCCAGAAAAACCGTTTCCTCGACACCTTCCTTTTTAAAAAATTTAATGATTTTGCCAAGTTGACCGAGTTTCACCCAACAAAAGCTGTCGGCGATGCGCTCAAGTTCCGGATGCGTCTCGCCCTTATGTCCGACAATGGCAATCCCCCTGCCCTCTTTCCGGGCTGCTTCAGCAAAAAGAAGAGGAAACTGACCGCCTCCGGCTATAATGCCGATTTTACTCGCCATCACTGCTGAGTCTCATCACATTTCGGCTTGAGTCCTTGAAAAATTGAACCAAACGCGCCACGGCCTTGCAATCCGGGAACTCGGTCGTAGCCTTTTCAAGGGCTTCCTGCAAAAGAAGATCAGGAGTCTTAAAAATAATCACAAAGGCCTTTGATAAATTTCTGATTGTTAGGGAATCAAAACCGGCACGCTTCAAACCGATGCGGTTAATACCTCTGATCTGGACGTTATTACGGATACCCGCCATAATAATGTAGGGCGGCACATCCAAAGTGACACCGGACATTGCCCCGATAAAAGAGAATTCCCCGATGCGGGAAAACTGCTGTACGGCTACCAGCCCCCCCAGAGTTACCCTGTCGCCCACCTCAACATGCCCAGCAAGAGCGGCATTATTCACCATAATGACATAATTGCCCAGCCGGCAGTCATGGGCCACGTGAGTATAAGCCATCAGAAGGTTATGATTGCCTATTCTGGTAACGCCGCTGCCGCCCGGACTACCGCGATGCAGGGAGGTGTATTCCCGAATCCAGTTATCATCTCCGATCTCCAGCCGGGTTGGTTCATCCTGATAATGTATATCCTGTGGAGGAGCGCCAATAGAGGCAAAGGAGCCGATTCTGTTGCGCGCACCTATGGTTGTCGGGCCGGAAATGATGCTGTGCGGCCCAATTTCCGTATCCGGGCCGATATGAACATTTTTTTCGATAACCGTGTAAGGGCCGACACGAACGGATGAATCAAGAGAGGCATCCGGGTCCACGACCGCGGTTGGATGAATTTTCATTTATCTTTCCACAATGGCTGATCTTGAAAGCAAAAATCCGAACAAAGGAGAGTGTTCCTTGACAGAGAGGAACTTCCGGCATGGGATTTCCGACCAATAGAAAGGCCGGAGACTCCAGGGGCCAACCACATTCATATTTTAATCTAATGTAAAACAGCACTGCATTCAAGGCAGGCCCATTTACCATATAAAAAGAAAATTAACTACTCATTTCAAGCAAATATTGCCATCAACTCGGCTTCAGCAGCAACTTCACCTTCAACATAGGCCTTACCTGCCATTTTGATCATTTTTGACTTCCACTTCAACGTCTGCAGCTCAAAAATAAGCTGATCACCAGGCACAACCTTGCGCCTGAAGCGGACACCATCAATACCGGCAAAATAAAAAATCTTGTTGCCAACCATATCCGGATGCGTCAAATAGGCCAGCACGGCAGCGGTCTGGGCCATCCCCTCAACAATCAGCACACCGGGCATCACCGGTTCCACAGGAAAATGGCCGGGGAAAAAAGGCTCATTGATGGTGACATTTTTCAGTCCCTTTATCCGCTCACCCGCTTCAAATTCGAGAATCCGGTCAACCATGACAAAAGGAAATCGGTGGGGAAGCATTTTCAATATTTCCATGATTTCAACATGTTCTTTAATACTCATTTCTGCCCCCCAGAGCTGCCGGAAGCAGCCAGGCTTTTCTTTTTCTCATCTCCAATTTGGCGAAGATACTCTACCTCTTTTCGTAACATTTTTAACTCCTTGGCCATATCGGGAAGCCGGGCAAACACCGAAGTTGACCTCAGCCATTTCCGGTGTGCTATCGCCGGAGATCCGCTAACAACAGTACCGGCCTGCTGATTATTCATGATGCCGGATTGAGCGGCGACCATAACCCGGTCTCCCAGTTCCACATGATCACCTACTCCGACCTGACCTCCCAGGACCACGCTTCTGCCTAAAGTAGTGCTCCCGGAAATCCCCACCTGGGCGACGAGAATCGAGCCTTGACCTACCACCACATTATGTCCCACCTGGACCAAATTATCAATCTTAACGCCCGATTGAATCCAGGTCGTACCAAAAGTGGCCCGATCAACACAGGTATTGACACCTATCTCCACGTCATCGTCGATACGGACGTTTCCCACCTGAGGCCGCTTAAAATGATTGCCCTGCTCATCAGTGGCATAGCCGAATCCGTCGGCGCCGATCACCGCTCCGCTGTGAATTCTGACACGTTTGCCGATGATGCAGCCAAAAAGTATTGTCACATTGGCGGCAAGCACCGTATCACTGCCGATCTCGACATCATCGCCAATCACCACACCGGGTTCAATCACCACCCGTTCGCCAAGTCTAACCCTGTCCCCAAGAACAGCCATGGGGCCGACTGACACCGCTGCCGGGATCCGGCATTCGCTGCCGATATGAGCGCTGGGGTGAATGCCCGTGGCCTGAAAAGGAACATCACAAAAAAAAGCATGTATTTTTGCTGCGGCCACATTTGGATTTTTCACCATGATCTGAGGCATCGGAGATTCGGAAATGAATTCAGGAACAATCACTGCCGAAGCTCCGGTTGTCTCAATCCGCTGCAAATCTTTTTTGCGAAGAAGAAAAGTTATTTCTCCGTCTGCTGCGGAATCAAACGGGGCCAGATCATGAATCAAGACATCGGCATCACCCTGAATGGCCCCTCCGACATAATCGGCAAGTTCCCTTAATGATTTCGTTTCGTTCTTCATAGGTACCTGTTCAGGTA
>JAYEPA010000040.1:16934-18554 GCA_034723545.1 Thermodesulfobacteriota bacterium
CCGCAAAAAGGCCTCAACCGTTTCCGTAGCCTCCGCCTTTGTCACATTATGAGTTTGATACACTTTCTGTACAAGATCTGCCTTTGTCAGGGTCATTGTTTGCCCTCCCTCCTTATAAACACTCAAAACATCTTAAGAAACTTTTTTTAAACTTTGCAGGCCAGCATATTGTCCGGCTGCGCCCAATTCATCTTCAATCCGGAGCAGCTGATTATATTTAGCCACGCGATCTGTCCGGGATGGAGCACCGGTCTTGATCTGGCCGGTATTCAGCGCCACACTTAAATCGGCAATCGTCGTATCTTCGGTTTCACCGGAACGATGAGAAATAATCGCGGTAAATCCAGCCCGGTGCGCCATTTCCACGGCATCAAGTGTCTCGGTTACCGTACCGATCTGGTTCAGCTTAATCAATATCGAATTCGCTGCTCCTTCCGCAATACCTCTCTGTAAAATGGAAGTGTTCGTGACAAAAATATCATCGCCCACCAACTGAATCCGGTCACCAAGCCGCTCCATCTGTTTTTTCCACCCGCTCCAATCACTTTCATCAAGACCGTCTTCAATGGACACCAAGGGATATTTATTCACCCAGTCTTCAT
This sequence comes from Thermodesulfobacteriota bacterium, assembly GCA_034723545.1. Taxonomy (GTDB): domain Bacteria; phylum Desulfobacterota; class Desulfobulbia; order Desulfobulbales; family SURF-16; genus JAGHCC01. The sequence continues at coordinate 17,537 of JAYEPA010000040.1, forward strand.
AAAAGTCGATCAATTGGTCAGCTGTTTTCTCGGAATCTTTTTCAGCAGCCATAATATACCGCTTTTTCTTGCTGTCATAAATCTCGCTGGCAGCAACGTCCAAAGCAATGAAAATATCCTTGCCGGGCTTGTAACCCGCCTTGCTGATCGCCTCAAGCAAAGACTCCATGGCCTCTTCGTTGGAACGTAGGTTCGGGGCAAATCCTCCCTCATCACCAACCGCAGTCTGATGCCCGGCCGCCTTGAGCACCGCTTTCAGGCTGTGAAAAGTTTCTACTCCCATCTGCAGGGCCTCGGCAAATGAAGAGGCTCCGGCAGGCATGACCATGAACTCCTGAATATCGACATTATTGTCGGCATGGGCACCGCCGTTTAAAACATTCATCATGGGAACAGGTAAAACCTTGGCGTTAACCCCGCCCAGATAGGAAAAAAGAGGCAGGCTCAATTCCTCGGCTGTTGCCCTTGCTACGGCCATTGAAACGCCCAACATGGCATTGGCTCCCAGCTTCTTTTTATTGTCCGTGTTATCCAGTTTCAGCATGATCTTGTCAATAATGACCTGCTGGCTTGACTCCAATCCGACCAGGGCCGGCCCGATTGCCTCATTGACATTGGCAACGGCCTTTAAAACGCCTTTGCCCATGAAACGTTTCTTTCGCGTATCTCGCAGCTCCAACGCCTCACGTTTCCCGGTGGACGCTCCAGAAGGGACCAACGCTCGTCCCATGACACCGCTGTCCAGATAGACTTCCACCTCAACTGTAGGATTTCCACGGGAATCAAGAACCTCCCTGCCTAACACACCAATAATTTCACCCATGAACTTCCTCCAGCCATGATGACTTTATAAAAAAGTAAACTCGTGAATTTACCTGATACTGAAATCAACGTAACTATTCAGCGTGTATAAAAATGTTACGAAAAACTTGGTCTGTAACTGTTCAGATGTGCCCCATATTCGGAGTCGGAGTTTATGCCCAGTCTTTATGGGTGCTTACCTGTTCATTTAGAGATT
>JAYEPA010000041.1:0-5195 GCA_034723545.1 Thermodesulfobacteriota bacterium
ATCAAGTAAACGACCATGGATACACTTAGCCATAACAAAATATGAACAATTTCTCAAAGAGGCTCAGAGTCCACAGAGTTTTTTCTCTGTGTCTCTGTGAGCTTTGCGAGAGATTTTCCAATAAAGGAAATGATTGGCGTATGAAAGAACAGGTTGTCCTGGTTGATCAGGCTGATAATATAATCGGCAGAGAAGAAAAACTGCTGGCTCATCTCCAGGGAGATCTGCACAGGGCCTTTTCCATATTTGTTTTTAATTCCAGCGGCGAGTTGCTCATTCAGCAGAGAAGCAAGAAGAAATATCATACTCCTGGTTTGTGGAGCAATACCTGCTGCAGTCATCCCCGCCCTGGCGAAGAGCTTGGGATAGCGGTCCATCGGCGTCTTCAGGAGGAGATGGGTTTTAATTGTGAATTGCTGAAAATTTTTAGCTGTTATTACAAGTTAAAACTTGACAATAATTTGATAGAACACGAACATGATCATGTGTTTATCGGTTTTTTTGACGGAGAGCCGGGGCCGGATCCGACCGAGGTCGAGAACTGGCAATGGTTGTCCATGGAAAGAATAATGGAAAAGATGAGCAATTCGCCTCATTTGTTTACCCCATGGTTTACACTCATCATCCATGACTATGGCTCACAGATTTTCAATGCCCTGAGCGGCCCGGTGACAGGAAAAATAAATGGGAATAAACGCTAAGAAAAAAAGAAAGGCTGGCCTTTGGTTGATCGGGGCACGAGGGTCAATTGCGGCAACGGTGATGATTGGCGCCTTTGCTCTGCGTAGAGGGCTTATTCCCCCTACAGGTATGGTGACCGGGGCTCCACCTTTTGCGGGTCTCGGTTTGTTGGAGGTCGGTGATATTGAATTCGGCGGCTGTGATATTCGCTGGGAATCTCTGCTTGATTCCGCTCAACGGGCAATGGGGGAAGGGATAGCTCTTGATCGGGAAATTTTAGATGAAATTGGCCCGAATCTGGAAAAGGTTGAATCGAATATTTGTGCTGGAACAGTACGTAATTGTGGTGATATGATCCAAAATCTGGCGGAGGGAGTAACTGTTGACAGCAAGACTCTATCCGAGGAATTGCTGGAGATTCGTCAGAATTTTAGAGACTTTAAGGAGAGGAACGGACTTGGTTCGGTGGTGGTTATAAATCTTGCCTCCACCGAACCTCCCTTAAGGCTTACATCATGTCATCAAGATTTGGATGCATTTGAACGATGCGTCAACAACAATGATTTTGATGCTGTCCAGGCCAGCACGCTTTATAGCTATGGTGCCATTCTCGAGGGATGTCCTTATGTCAATTTTACCCCGTCCAATGGCGCCCTTATCCCGGCCTTGATCCAGCTGGCTGAAACAAGAGGGGTGCCGGTCATGGGCAATGACGGCAAGACCGGCGAGACCTTGGTTAAATCCGCCCTGGCCCCCATGTTTCTTTCCAGAAATCTTGAAATTTTAAGCTGGGAAGGAGTGAATATGCTGGGGAATATGGACGGCATGGTTTTAAATGATCCGAAAAACTGTGAAACGAAATTAAAATCAAAGGATAAGGTTCTACAGAAGATCATGGGATATGCGCCGCACTCAAAGGTGCATATTCATTATGTGCCGTCGTTGGCTGATCAGAAGACGGCCTGGGATTTTATTCATTTCCAGGGTTTTCTCGGCGGCAAAATGTCGCTGCAATTTACCTGGCAGGGCTATGATTCGATTTTGGCGGCTCCTCTTGTCCTTGATCTGGCCAGATTGGCCGAGCTGGCAAAGCGGCGCGGTGAAGCAGGCCTCATGCCGCAGTTGGCCAGTTTTTTCAAGTCTCCCCAGGGTGTTGACGAGTACCGGCATGAGGCCCAATATGAAATGCTGTTGGAGTATGTGACGCGGGTTTGAAATTGCTGAAAGTTTCTTAACGGATTGGAGAGAGGTGTCATGAAAAGGTCTTTGATGAGTCATCTGTTAATTACGCTGTTATTTTTTTTAGGGAGTGTTTCCCTGTCAATTTCTCAGGAAACTGTGCCTTCTCCACCACCACCTCCTCCACCTCCCGATGATGGCCCCATGATACAGGCGCCGCCCTTACGGATGATTGCTCCCGGCATATTTGAAATTGACGGCTGTCGTATTTTGAAAAAAGAGGATCGGATTGAATTTCCAGCCGAGGTGAACATGGACAATGGCTTGCTGGAGTATGTCCTGGTGGGCACGTCCGGTAAGTTGCATGAGAGCCTGCTGCGAACCAGGGTTTCTCCGTATGCCATACAGATTTCCATGCTTTTGCTGGGACTTGAAGGGTCAATGGATCCACTTGCCCAGCAGGGGCAGGATAAGGTTCCCGGCGGTGATCGGATTCAAATCCGGGTGAGCTGGAAGGATGAGGGAAACGAGAAAAGTGTTCCGGTGGAGCAGTGGATTGCCAGAGGGAATGAGGCTGATGACACAATTCCATGGGTTTTTACCGGATCGGTCGTGATGGACGGTGTTTTTTTGGCCCAGGTTGAAAAATCGATTATTGCGGTCTACCATGATCCGGCGGCCCTGATTGATCATCAGCTCGCCGAAGGCATCAATGATGAAATCTGGAAAGTAAACAGTACGACTGTCCCTGCAACAGGGACAAAAGTGAGAGTTATTGTTGAAAAAACAGTGAACCATTAGGAAGAAATAATGATAGAAAGAATAAAGTATTTAATCCCCCTGGGCGCTGTACTGTTTGTTTTCTTTTTTATCTCGATCGGACAGGCCGTTGAGGTGAAGGTCAGTGATACGAATTCATCCCTTGACTATTCATTAAAATATGAGGTGCAGCATGCAATAGAACGGGGCCTGGGCTGGCTTGCTAAAAATCAGGCCCAGGGCGGTTACTGGTCCCAGCCGGATCATCCCGCCTTGACCGGTTTGGTGCTCACTGCCTATATGGGTGAACCAACCGGCCGCATCAGATCCAATCCTCCTGATTTTGTCCATAACGGTTATACCTATCTGTTAAACTGTGTGAAGCCGGATGGTGGAATTTATGTCCGGGAGATGGCGAATTACAACTCCTCAATCTCTCTGATGGCCCTGCTTGTGGCTGCCAATCCTTCTTTTGAGCCGGTTATTCGCAAGGCCAGAAATTTTGAGATCGGCCTGCAGGATGATTTTGACAAAAAGGGTGCAACAGATAATGCCTTTGACGGAGGGGTGGGCTATGGCGGTCGCTATCAGCATTCCGATCTGTCCAACACCATGTTTGCCCTGGAGTCCATCTATTACACTAAATATCTTGCCCAGGATAGTGGTCAGTCTGAACAGAACACAGAATTGAACTGGCAGGCGGCGATCAGGTTTCTTGAACGTTGTCAGAATCTGCCCTCCCATAATGACCAGGAGTGGGCCAGTGATGATCCACAGAATAAGGGCGGCTTTGTCTATTTTCCAGGGAACAGCAAGGCCGGTGAGATGGAACTTGCCAATGGTGCCAAGGCCCTGCGTTCATACGGAAGCATCAGTTACGCCGGTCTGCTCAGTTATATGTACGCTGATTTGAAAAAAGATGATCCCCGGGTTATTGCCGTCCTTGAATGGTTGCGGAAAAATTACACCCTTGATGAAAATCCCGGCATGGGCCAGCAGGGACTCTATTATTATTACCACACTATGGCCAAGGCCCTGGCTGCCTATGGCATCAATGAGCTTGTCCTCGCAGATGGCCGCAAGGTTGACTGGCGGCGTGATCTTGCCTTGAATCTGCTGAACCGGCAGAATGGCGAGGGCTTCTGGATAAATGAAAACGGCAGATGGTGGGAAAGGGATCCTGTGCTTGTCACCGCCTATTCAGTCATCATCCTGGAAATAATTTATCGGGGACTGTAAGTGAAGTTATCCTTCAGCAGTAACGCCTATACCCGCCATTCTGTTTTTACCGCCGTGGAAAGGATTGCCGCGATCGGTTATCAGGGACTGGAACTACTGGCGGATATTCCCCATATTTTCCCTCCAACATTCACGGATTTTGATCTGCAGCGGCTGCAGACTCTTTTACAGAAAAATTCCATGGTGGTCGCCAATATCAATGCCAACACCGCTGTTGGCTATTACGGCAGACCCTTCTGGGAGCCCCTCTTTGAACCATCCCTGGCCAATCCGGATGATGCGGCCAGGAAGTGGCGGCTGGATTACACAAAGAAATGTGTTGCCATCGCTCATCAACTGGGCGCTCCCCATGTCAGTGTGACCTCGGGCTGTATGCTGCCCGGGGTTGATCCGCAACAATCACTTGATTATCTGCGCTTATCCTTGAGAGAAATTGTCTCTTACGCGGAAAAATTCTCCATCGGCATCGGCATCGAATATGAACCCGGTCTTCTTATTTCCTGCTGTGATGAGCTTGTCTGCTTTCTTGAAGAGTTTGATTCGCCCTTTTTAGGCGCAAACCTGGATCTTGGTCACAGCCATGTGTCAGGAGAAGACCATAATGAAGTGATTGCCGGACTTGGCAATAAGATTTTTCATATTCATCTGGAAGATATCAAGAAACGCAAACATTATCATCTCATCCCGGGTCTGGGCGATATGGACTTTGTTTCCATTTTTCATGCCCTGGAGAGACAAAAATATGACGGTTATCTTACCGTTGAACTCTATACCTATCCCAATACCCCCGATGAAGCGGCCCGGATGTCGCTGGCCTATCTGCGGGAGCTGCCTTTCCGTTCAGCCAAGGAGAAAGAATTATGCGCATGATTGAACCTCATATCCACACCATGGTCAGAACCACGGATGATTATTACAATATGGCGGTGGCCGGCATCGCGGCCTGCATTGAGCCTTCTTTCTGGTCCGGTCTTGATCGCAGCGCTGTTGCCTGCTTTGAGGATTACTGGGAGCACATGATCAGCACGGAAACGGCCAGGGCGGCAAAATACGGGATCAAACATTATACCATGCTCAGTCTGAACCCCAAGGAGGCCAGAAATGATATGGCTCATGATGTCCTTGATGCCATGGAAAAGTATCTGGATCGGGAGAATGTGGTGGGGGTCGGCGAAATCGGCTTTGACCTGATCACCGAGCAGGAAGAAGAGATTTTTCGGCGTCAGCTCAGGATGGGAAACGACAGAAAAATGCCTATCTGCATTCATTCGCCCCATCACAACAAGTTGAAGGGCATTGAGCGTATCATTGAAATTATTGAAGATGAGGGCGTGGCC
>JAYEPA010000042.1:0-9220 GCA_034723545.1 Thermodesulfobacteriota bacterium
ATCAGATATCGTTTTAAACAGGGGGGCTTAAGTTCACCGGTGCAAAGGGTAAACATCAAAGTTAAGCTTGGCAGTCCGCCACCGGAAATCAACTTGAAACAACTGGCAAAAGGCTATAGCGTTGGCGAGACCGTGATTCTTGATGCCAGCCCGACACGGGATGAGAACCGCAATACCCTTGATTTCAACTGGCAACAGATCAGCGGCGTACCTGTCAGGATAAAGAACTTGAATAGCGAGGGATCGATGATCTCCTTTGTCATGCCGTCCACATTTTACAACGGCTCCAACCCCGGACCGATTCTGCAGCTGACCGCAGTCGATGAGACAGGGAAAAGCGTAAGCCGCAATATCAAGCTGGTCACTCTTTCCCGGCGTCAAGCCGCTCTGTGGCGGGGCGTCAACGGCGGCGTGGCTGGGGATCCGGCCCTGGATGGAAGAATGCTCCCCTGGCCGTATGAGAATTGATTTGTTGTAACTATTCAGCAAGACAACCGGGGGGAAGATACCGGCATTTATTATAAAAGTAACAAAAGAATTATATCGTCATTCCGGCATGTTTTTAGCCGGAATCCAGAAACTTGCCACAAGCTCCATCCTGGATAGAAGTCTGCGCCTATCTCCGGCTAAGACCATGCCGGAATGACGTGTGCGAAGTTTTTGCGCTTATCATACTGTTATTACGATACTTATAAGTAGTTTTCAAAAATTTGTTACTTAGAAGCTGCACCCCACGGAGTCGGAGTCTATAACTGCTCTTTCATCGCGCTGATCGCCTGGCCATAATCCGGGGCCCCGAACACGGCTGAGCCGGCGACAAAAATATTAGCCCCGGCAGAGGCAATAGCGCTGATTGTTTTCGGGCTGACGCCGCCGTCAATCTCGATCCCCACATTCAGGCCTCTTTCATCGATTCTGGCTTTCAAGGCCTTTGTTTTATCCAGAGTTGAGGGAATAAATGACTGGCCGCCAAAACCGGGATTCACACTCATCAGCATGACCAGATCCACATCTTCAAGGATATAGTCAAGCATACTGAGAGGAGTGGCCGGGTTCAGCACTGCTCCGGCCTTTTTCCCCAGCTCTTTGATCCGGTTAATTGTCCGGTGCAGGTGGGTACAGGTCTCGACATGAACGGTGATCCAGTCGGCCCCGGCATCGGCATAGGCCTCCAGGTATTTGTCTGGATTCTCGATCATCAGATGAACATCAAAAGGCAGGTCGCAAATCTTGCGGACCGCCTTAATGATCGGTGGCCCGAAGGTCAGGTTGGGGACAAAATGACCGTCCATTACATCCAGATGAATGACATCGGCCCCGGCCTTGGCCACGGCATCAATCTCCTCTCCCAGTCTGGCAAAATCCGCCGACAGGATCGACGGCGCTATCATATTGTTTTTATTCATTTTATCACTTTCTCCTCCTATTTCGCCCCGACACTCACCATAACATAGTGGTCCGGCTGAATAAATTTTCTTGCTGCTTCAAGAATCTGTTCAGCGTCAATTTTTTCGATTTTCTCAATATACCGGTTACCGAAATCCTGACCAAGATCATAGGTTTCATTCAAGGCCATTTCCATGGCTTGGGAGCCGTGGGTCTGCAAACTCATCTCATAATGACTGATCAACTGATTTTTTGCCTTGGTCAGCTCTTCCTGGCTGATGGGTTCCTCCTGGATTCGATACAGCTCTTTCCAGACCGCCTGGATAACCTGATTCTTTTTATCCGGACTGGTACCGATATAAATACCAAACGAACCCGTATCAAGGCCGAGCAGGGAAAAAGAGGAGAGGCTGTAGGCCAGACTCTGCTTATCCCTGAGTTCGGAAAACAGCCGTCCGCTCTGGCCGGAGAGGACTGTTTCCAGGATCTCCTGGGCATAGCGTCCCTCGCCGGTAAGGCTGGCGCCTAAGAAACCAATGATGATATGAACCTGCTCTTTGTCCCGGTTAACAGTATGGATTTCCGGCGTTGCCGGTGGATCTGGAGGCAGAAAACTTTCCTCGCCGGCCTGAGCGTCCGGGCCGTTTTCCACGGTCCAGTTGCCGAAATACCGCTCAACCAGATCCCTGACCTCTTTCGCCTTAACATCGCCGGCAACAGCCAGAACCATGTTCCCGGGGCTGGCATGCTTTACATAAACAGACTTGAGTTCAGCCGGAGTAAAACGCTTAATGGCCTCTTCCGAACCTGCCGCATTCAGGCTGTACGGATGGCCCTGGAAGATGATCCGGTTAAAATCCAGGAAAGCCAGGGACGGCAGAGAATCCTGCTGCTGTTTCAGCTGGGCCAGAAGCTCAGCTCTGATCTTTTCCGCCTCTTCCGCATCAAAGACAGGGTGAAGAATAATTTCCGAAAACAGAGCCAGGCCAGGTTCAAAGAACCGAGAGAGAAAATCGGCTTTGAGTCCGAAGGTGTTTTTGCCGTTAAAACCGGAGATGGAACCGGCCATGTCGGCGATTTTCAGTGAAAGTTCCCTGACTGTCATCTTCCTGGTGGAGGTGGGCTGCAGTTCGCTGATAAAGGCAAAGGCGCCGTTGGTGTTCTCAGTTTCCCCTCGCAGACCGCCGGGAAATACCGCACGCATGGCTACAGTGGGCACGGCGGGATCCTCCCTGACCAACAGCCTGATGCCGTTTTCAAGGGTAAAATGATGGACATTGGCGAGAAAAGCTTCCGTGACCTGGGAGGGGGGAATGGCATGCCTGGCCTTGTTGTCCGCCCTGTCGATGATTTCCAGCAACTCCTTTTGGTTGAGGGCCGGATCTGTGCCAAGGGGGACAAGATAACCGGCTGTAACCTTTTCCGGGGCAAAATATTTCCGGGCCACCAGCTGGATATCCTCCCTGGAGACCCCTCTGATTTGATTCAGATAATCATCCTCTCGTGGGTCGCCGGTGAGAAGTTCAAATGAACCGACGATCCTGGCCTGACCTTCCACCCGTTCCAGGTTGAAGACAAAATCGCTTTCCAGGTTTCTTTTAACCCGGTTCAGCTCATCATCACTGACCAGAAGATATTTCAGCTTAAAAATCTCCTCCAGAGCGGCTTCCAGAGCCGGGACAACCTGTTCCGCCTCCAGTATGGCCATCACCTCAAGCAGACCGGGATCCCCGGGCGTAAAGGCGGAGGCATTGATACGGAAAACCAGCCCTTTTTTATCACGCAGTTCATGGAAGAGCCGGGATGTGTCTCCCTGGCCAAGCAGGGAGGCAATGACATCCAGGGTGGGGGAATCGGGATGAACAAAGGGAACTATGGGAAAGGCCAGGGCCAGATGGCTCTGAGCGACATCCTCTTCAAGGGTAAAAAGACGGGGACTCTCCTGGACGGGTTCACTTTCCCGCCTGGGGGGGCTTGTGTCAAGATTTTTCAGCTCTCCCATCATTTCCTTAACCTTGGCCACCACCTCGCCATGGCGGACATCACCAACCACGACAACGATAAAATTTTCCGGATGATAATGTTTATCCATGTAGGCCAGGATATCGTCACGGCTGAAACCGGAAACGCTTTCCTCACTGCCGATCACCGGCAGCCGATAGGGATGGACGGCATAGGCCGTGGAGATCATATCCTGGAAGAGTTTTGTTGTCGGCCGGTCATTGCGCATATGAATTTCTTCAAGCACCACCTTTTTTTCACGCTCCAGCTCTTCAGGGTCAAAGCTGGAATGAAGAACGGCGTCAACCAGCACATCCAGTGCCGTGGCCCAGTAGCGCGATGAGAGAGTTGCATGATACACGGTTTGCTCAAATGAAGTATAGGCGTTGATCATACCGCCCTTTGCCTCAATGTCACCGGCGATCACGCCGGGACCGCGGCTGGGCGTCCCCTTGAAAATCATATGTTCAATGAGATGGGTGATACCCGCTTCATTTTCATCTTCATAAACACTGCCGGCCTTGACCCAGATCTGCACGGTGGCAATCTTGGTTCCGGGCGTCTCTTTGACCAGCACGGTCAATTTGTTGTCCAGTGTTGTTTTATGAAGATGTGGAGCAAGTTCCTTGGCGGCAAGATTTTGGGTTGTCATCATGGTCACGAGTAAACTGAGAATGATCAAAAAAGAATGAATTTTCATTGGAGCAGTCTCATTTATGATTTTTTTTGTAAAAAAATCAGGTTGGTTAGGCTGTAGGCTAAAAACTATTAGGTTTCGGAGTCGAAATTAACACCCTCTATCAACCTGAACAGTCACATTTTTTTAAGCAAGGGCTTCAATCTGCTTTCTGCGGCAACGATAATGATACATCCGTCAGGAGTCAAGCCGCCTGCCCGGCTGTTTTTCTACGAATCAGCAGAAAAAGAAGCAGGCCGCTCAGGATCATCAGCCCGCTCAGCAGCTGGCCTCTGGTGAAATATCCACAAATATAGCCGAGATGCGCGTCAGGCTCCCGAAACAATTCAGCGATGGAGCGAAACACTCCGTAGAAGATCAAAAAAGACACCAGCATGGAGCCGGCTGGCCACTTATGTGATCGTTGGCGATTCTTCAGAAACCAAAGAATAACAAAAAGTAAAAAACCTTCCAGCAGACACTCGTACAACTGTGACGGATGTCTGGGCACCAGTCCGCCGCCCGGAAACATCATGGCCCAGGGAACATGGCTTGGCCGGCCGAAAAGTTCGCCATTCATAAAATTACCTATTCTCCCCAGGCCCAGGCCAATGGGAATGGTTACAACGTAAATGTCGGCGCTCTCAAGAAAATTCAGCCCTTTTTTTCTGCAAAAAAGCCAGCCCCCGGCTATCACGCCAAGAAGAGCGCCGTGAAAAGACATCCCCCCCTGCCAGGTGGCCATGATTTCCAGGGGATGCTGGAGATAATAGCTGAAATTATAAAAGAAAACATAGCCCAGACGACCGCCGAGAACCAGGGAGATGATAAGAATAAAATTGAGATTTTCAAAATGGTCCGCCAGTTTCCGACAGCCGAATTTTTTTATCTGAAAGCGGACCAGAAAAAAAGACGCCATAAAGCCCAGAACATACATCAGGCCGTACCAGCGGATCTGGAGCGGACCCATTCTGAAAAGGACCGGGTCTATATCGGGAAAGGAAAGCAAGCGATAACCTTGTTCATGTCAAGAGGGATGGAGGGACTCCTTAAATTAAGAACATTGATTAACATACATTTGCCGGGAGATAAATTATTTCCTGGGAAAGACCTGTTTTGGACACAGGCCATGACCTCAGACCTGCGGGGAGATAATCTGGGCTACGCCCTCAAATAAACCGCGCAGTCGGCCAGCCTTTTTAATGCCTGGCACCGTATCCTCCGCCATATCTTCCAGCCAGTTTGTTATAGCCATAATTTCTTGAGTTGAATAAACAAAAGTGGCAACTTCATAGTTTAAGAACAGGCTCCGTGAATCCAAATTTGCCGAACCGATCATGGCCAGTGTCTCATCCATCAACATAACCTTAGCGTGCAGCATGCCCTTATACATCATGATGAGGCCTCCGGCGGCCTGGATCTCACGCAGATAGCCGGATCGAACCACGTCCGCCATAAAGTGATTTGATTTTTCCGGAACGATAATCCGCACATCCACCCCACGATGGGCGGCAATGACCAGGCCCTGGTTCAGTGCTTCATCCGGAACAAAATAAGGCGTTACAAGCCATAACCTCTTCCGGGCGGCAAAAACCGAGGACAAAATGGCCTCGTACAGGCCATCATGGACAAGATCCGGTCCTGACGGCACAACCTGAAGCACTCCGTTGTCGTCTAAATTCGCGCAGACCGCTTCAGGATGCAGATGCAGATCTTCATCGCCGGCAAAGAGCCAGTCCGAACGAAATACTTCCATAAATGGGATAACTGCCGGCCCCTGAACGACAAAAGAAAGGTCTTTCCATCGTTCATTTTTTGTACCCGGACCGATATATTCATCGGCAATATTCTGTCCCCCGGCCCAGGCCCGGCATTCATCAATAATTACGATTTTGCGATGATTCCGCAAATTCGTTCTGCCCCGCAGCGGCCGGCGGAAGACCGGCATAAAAAATTCATAGCGGCCGCCGCATGACACCAGGGGTTCTAGAAAAGTATGACTGGTTTTCAGAGAACCCACACCGTCAAGAAGAAGACGAACCTTGATCCCCTGGGAAGCCTTTCTGCAGAGATGCTCGAGAATATCAAAACCCACCTCATCCTCGGCAAAGATAAAAATGGCGATATAAATCGACCTTTGCGCCCCCTCAATCATTTCCACTAATTTGCTGTAGGCGTCTTCTCCCGTGAGGCAGAGTTCCATGCGGTTACTGCTCGTGGCCGCTGGAATGCCACAGGCCCGCAGGCCCCGGTCGATGATCGAAGCCCTTTCCAGGGGAAGAATCTGCCTTTCATTAAGATTGATCTTGCTCTTGCTTTCGGCAATCCGGTTCATTTTCCGGCCGCCCAGCATCAAGTAGAGGGGCACACCAATATAAGGAAGCAAAACAATGACCAGCAGCCAGGCAATCAGGCTCGTCGGTGAACGGCGCTTCCGGAGCAGATTTGCAATGGCGACAAGGGCCAGAATCATACCCAGCAGAACGGCAAAATGAGTTTCAAACCAGAGAAGCATCGTCTACCCGTAACTTACTTTTTTTCCAGTGCCAGTGAAAACAGCCTGTCCAGAAGTTCAGAAAAGGAAAGGCCATGGGCCTGGGCGGCCTGGGGCAAAAGACTGGTTGGGGTCATGCCGGGAATTGTATTTGTTTCAATGATAAAAATTTCATCATTTTGAGAAACTATCATGTCCGTCCTGCTGTATCCCCGAAGCTGCAGCACTTCATGGGCCTTAACCGCATTTTGCCTCGCCCTGGCGGTGATGTCGTTGGACAGATCAGCCGGACAGATTTCACGGCTGGCGCCTTCCGTATATTTTGCCTCATAGTCGAAGAAAGGATGATCAGATCCCGGGATAATCTCAACAAGCGGCAAAGAGGTCACATCATCATTCCCGATCACTCCACCGGTAATTTCCCGGCCTTCAATATATTCTTCGAGCATGACCTCCCGGTCATAGATAAACGCTTTATCAAGGCCTGTTTTCAGCTCTCCGGGCGTCCGGGCGATACTCATACCCACACTTGACCCCTGATGCACTGGTTTGATAACCAGGGGCAGGCTGATTTTTTCCAGCAGAGGATCAAGCTGATTTTCATCCCCGGGTGAAACCATGAGCCAATCCGCCACCTTCAGGCCGGCTTGACGGTACAGGATCTTGGCCAGATTTTTGTTCATTGCCAGAGCGCTACCCAACACCCCGGAACCCTGATAGGGCAATTCAAGTAGATCAAGAAATCCCTGCATGGTGCCGTCTTCTCCCAGAGGGCCATGAAGGAGAATAAAGGCCACATCGAGCTCCGGCGCATCAACTGCCAGTTTTACCAGATCCGTTGCCGGATCATAACGCCGGATCTCATATTTTTCCCGGTCAAGCGCAGCTTCAACTCCAACAGCACCATTTAAAGAGACTTCACGTTCTGCTGATTTCCCTCCGGCCAGCAGCGCAACCCTAATTTTTTCTTTCATGACCTGTTCCCTGATTTATTGAAGTGGAGAGGTGAGACCCTTTATCCGTACCATCTAAGCTTTTACATAAATGGTAGGTGAAGCTCATTTCTGTTTTGAGCCAGACCGAAAACGGATCAGTTACGAATTGGAAATTCGTAAATTATGAATTTGAAAAAAATTATCTGATGAGGAAACACCAAAATTCGTAATTTCTAATTTTTAATTCCGCAACCGCGTCTTAGTTTCTTGACAGGATTAGATTTCTGTTTTACATAGTAATAATTATTAAAAAAATGATCAATGTATTTAAGCAAACTTCTAACATCTACGCAAAGGAAGATTATCATGAAAATAAATGTTGATAGAAATGTGGTGGAATTTTTACCGGACAATGAGCAGGAAACCGCTTCCATGGAAACACTTTGGCGGGTTATCGTTGACTGTGCCAAAGAAAACAAAAAAATGACGGCCATTGGTGAATATATTCCCACCAAAGAAAATCTGGCCCGTTTTGTCATCGAAGGCATTCCCGGTGGTAAAACCGTGTACTCCCCGGATCATACGGCCAATGAAGACTGCACCTATGTCTGTACGATCTGCAACAAATACATGAATGTGGCCAAGGGCAAGGAAGTACCCCTGTGCTGCGGCCGCGAAATGGAAGCTATGGATTAGCCGACAGAGATCTTATCCCTCGGAGAGCCCGATTTCACCAGAAACCAGCTCTCCGCGGGTTCCGTGCTGTTCATTTCATTACCATAACTGATTATTCCATAACCGATCATCCCGCCCGTCTGAGTTCCCTCAACACTCTTAAATTTTCCACATCTTCATGGAGATCCTGGGACTTTGGCGTTTCTAATGTCATGGGATGATCCATGAAACGGTGGTCTTTCAGCAGCAGTCTAAACCCGGCCAGGCCAATTTTGCCTTGACCGATATGTTCGTGACGATCCACCCGGCTTCCCAACTCCTTTTTCGAATCATTGAGATGGAAAAACTTGAGCCGGTCCAGACTGATGATCTCATCAAAATCGGCAAAAGTCTGCCGGTAGGTTTCCGGAGTTCTGAAATCGTAGCCGGCCGCAAAAATATGGCAGGTATCCAGACAGACGCCCAAGCGGTCGGAATGGGATGATTCACGCAGAATAAAGGCAATCTCCTCAAATTTCGCCCCCAGAGAGGTTCCCTGACCGGCTGTGGTCTCAATGAGAATCATCACCTTTTTTGTATTCCGGGTGCGATCAAAAACCTCATCGAGATTTACCACAAAACGTTTCAGCCCGGCCTCCACGCCTTCACCGAGATGGGCGCCGGGATGCATGACAACATAAGGAATGCCAAGCATCTCCGACCTCTTCAGTTCCAGAGCAAGGGTATTCACTGATTTTTTCACCGTCTCCGCCTTGGGAGATGCAAGGTTAACCAGATAAGAGTCATGGCTGGCAATAGTGTACTCGCCCCACTCCTGCCATGCAGCCGCGAAACGCCTGGCCTCTTCTTCTGAAATCGGTTTTGATGTCCATTGCCGCTGATTTCTTGTGAAAATCTGCAGAGCCTTGCCGCCCACCCGGCGAATTCGCTCAAATGCCAGTTCCAATCCGCCACTGACGGACATATGCGCTCCAATCGGCATGATTTTTCCTCCCTGATTTTTCACCCGCTCTTGCAAATATCAACAAATATGCCATTATGACCTGTATCGAA
>JAYEPA010000042.1:9320-18301 GCA_034723545.1 Thermodesulfobacteriota bacterium
CGCTCAAATGCCAGTTCCAATCCGCCACTGACGGACATATGCGCTCCAATCGGCATGATTTTTCCTCCCTGATTTTTCACCCGCTCTTGCAAATATCAACAAATATGCCATTATGACCTGTATCGAACCAGGATTCAACTTTTACCGTAACTGTTCAGGCCGACAGGCTGTAGGCATTTAGACTGAGGGGCTATAGTCACCCACCCTGATTACGGTAATCTCCGGCACCTGTGAATGCTTACAAAATAGGGTATTGACCGATTTCAAAAACTAATAGCCTTTAGCCTAGCCAACCTAAAATAACATTGACATTTAATCAGTTATGCCGATATTTAAAAGAAAAGATGTTCCCCGTCTCATCCAGGCCATCAAAAAGGACGAGGTGCATCCTGTTTACCTGCTCTTCGGAGATCGCTTTCTCTGCCGCGATGTTGCAGACTCGATCATCCGTACCATACTGCCCGAGGAGAAACAGCGCGCAAGCAATATCACGGAGATAGACGGGGACCGGGAAAATCCGGCCCACACCATGAATCTGCTGAAAAGCTATAGCCTCTTTGCCGGCCGCCGGATATTTCGGGTCATGGATTCCAGGCTCTTTTTTTCGAAAAATGTGGCGAAATCTTTCTGGGGTAAAGCCGTCAAGGCGTGGGAAGCAAAAGATCATGAGCTGGCGGGTCGTTATCTGGGCCGGATGTACGGGCTTGCGGACCTGACGGCCGATGATGATATCATGAACCTGCCGGCTTCCCGCTGGAAAAAACTTTTCGGTTTCAGCAAACCACGGGATGTCGGCTGGCTGAAGGAGATTGCTGTTCCGGACACAGGTGAAGAAAACCGGCAAAGCAGCGGGGCTGATCTTGTTGAAGAGGTCATGAAAAACGGTATTGCGCCGCAAAATGTCCTGATTCTTGTCGCGGAAGCGGTTGACAAGCGGAAAAAACTGTATAAATTCATTAAAGAAACCGCTGTAGTTATAGATCTGGCCGTTGATAGCGGAGCCACGACAGCAGCTCGCAAAGACCAGAACAGTGTGGTTCGTGATCTTATTTACAGAACCCTGAACGACTTCCATAAGAAAATCGAACCCAGAGCCCTGCAGCTTCTTCTGGAGCGCATCGGTTTTCATCCGGTGGCTGCTGTCAATGAAACAGAAAAGCTGGCTCTTTATTCTGGCGAAAGGAAATCCATCACCGCAGCTGATGTGGACGCCATTGTGGGCCGAACCAGGGACGAGGCCCTGTTTGAATTCACAGAAGCCTTTGCCGGAGCAAATCTTGCCGGAGCGCTGCTCAGTCTTCACCGTTTACGGGAAAACGGCATCCATTCTCTGATAATTGTAGCAGGTTTACGGAACTTCATCCGCAAACTGCTCCTGGCCCGCGCCTTTCAGGAACAGCCGCATCCCGTCTATGCCCGCGGTCTGTCCTATGGAGCATTCCAGAAGGGCTACCTGTCGCAGCTCAAAGAGGCAAAAGAAGAGTGGCCCGCCCTGCTTGGCGGCCATCCATATGTTGTTTATAAAACTTTCCTCCAGGCGGAAAAATTTCACCTGGAGAAGTTAAAAAAGGGAATGGCCCGGCTTCTTGGGGCAGAACAATCTCTGAAAAGCTCAAGTGTTAAGGATACACTTATTCTTGAGAATTTCTTGTTTGACTTTCTCCTTGAACGGAACAAAACCGTTGCAATTTGATCTTAATTTATGACTGTTCAGGTCGATAGGCTGTAGGCATTTAGACTGTAGGCGAGATGAGCTTGTTCCATAGACCGCAGAGCGGCGTAACGAGCAACACCTTTATAGACCGACTTCGAAAACTAATAGCCTTTAGCCTACAGACTAAGCAACCTAAATAGTTACCTTAATTTATGTCCATTCGGTTCAAAAACGAAACAAATGGACAATAACCCGGGTTCTTTAATACAATGAGTGCTGTGGATCGAGAGTATGAAGGCGGTGTTGCTACTGAAAAAAAGCAAAGAATTGAAGAACCGTCTCTGTATAAAGTATTGCTCCATAATGATGACTATACCACTATGGATTTTGTCATTATGGTGCTGGAAACCGTGTTCCATAAAAATTCCGGCGAGGCCACCAAGATCATGCTGAATGTCCACCAGCAGGGAATCGGCGTAGCCGGCATTTATGTCCGTGAGATTGCGGAAACCAAAGTGGCCATCGTCCACGACGTGGCCCGCAAAAACGAATTTCCATTAAAATGTTCCCTGGAAAAATCATAAAAACAACAGCAGACCATCAATTGAAATCATGATCAGTCATAAAGTAGAAAAGGCCTTGGTAATGGCCATCCGCGAAGCCAAAATCCGCCAGCATGAGCATGTGACGGTGGAGCATATCCTCTTTGGACTGCTGCACGACGACATGGCGGCCGAAATTATCAATAATTGCGGCGGTAATATTGATAATTTAAAGTCCAGCCTGGAAACCTTTTTTAATAAAAACCTGCCTATCTTCGAGGAAATCGGCCAGGAACCCAGCCAGACCATTGGCTTTAACCGGGTTCTGCAACGAGCCATTGCCCATGTCCAGAGTTGCGGAAAAAATGAAGTGGACTCCGGGGATGTGCTTACAGCAATTTTTTCCGAGCCCGAGTCTTTTGCCGTCTATTTTCTCCAATCCGAGGGATTGAACCGCCTGGAACTCGTTGAATATATTTCCCACCGGATGGAATCGAAACCCACAGTCCAGCCCCAGACAGAGGAGCCACAAAAAGAACCAGCCAAAACAGCCCTGGAAAAATATACCGTGGACCTTAGCGACAGAGCGGAGCAAGGACTGATTGATCCGCTTATCGGCCGCAGACATGAACTTGATCGGGTAATGCAGATTCTCTGCCGACGCAGGAAGAACAACCCCCTCCTCGTAGGAGAGCCCGGTGTGGGAAAGACCGCCATTGCCGAAGGACTAGCCCTCCATATTCACGAAAAACGAGTCCCCCCCGTTCTGCAGGATCTGAAAATCCACCAGCTGGACATGGGTGCCCTGCTGTCAGGAACAAAGTACCGCGGTGATTTTGAGCAACGCCTTAAGGGCGTCATTGACGAGGTGCAGGATAAAGGCAATATCATCCTGCTGATAGATGAACTGCACACCATTGTCGGTGCCGGGGCCACAAGCGGCGGCAGCATGGATGCCTCAAATCTGTTGAAACCGGCCCTGCAGGCCGGCACCCTGCGCTGCATCGGTTCCACCACCTATGATGAATATAGAAATCATGTTGAAAAGGACCGGGCCCTGTCCCGTCGTTTTCAAAAAATCGACATTGAAGAACCCACGGTGGATGATACGGTTGCCATCCTCAAGGGCCTTAAATCCCGCTATGAAGAACATCACGGGGTTAAATATTCCATGCCGTCCATTAAGATCACGGCGGAACTTGCCGGACGATACATCAATGATCGCTTCCTGCCGGACAAGGCCATTGACGTGCTTGACGAAACCGGAGCGGCCTTCCGGCTGGCAACGGGGCGTAAGCGTCAAACCGTAACCGTGCGGGATGTTGAAGCAGTGATCGCCCGAATGGCCCGAATTCCGGCCAAGAATATTTCCGGCTCAGATGTGGCACAGCTCAAGCATCTTAACCAACGGATGAAAAGTGTTATCTTTGGCCAGGATCATGTCATTGAAGCTCTGGTGACGGCGGTCAAACGCAGCCGGGCCGGACTGAAAGATCCCATGCGGCCCACCGGCGCCTTTCTTTTTGCCGGCCCCACCGGTGTCGGAAAGACCGAAGTGGCCAGGCAGCTTGCCGCTTCCCTGTCCATCCATCTTGAACGCTTTGACATGAGCGAATATATGGAAAAACACGCGGTGGCCCGGCTCATCGGCGCGCCACCGGGGTATGTGGGCTTTGACCAGGGGGGGCTCTTAACCGACGCAATCAAGAAACATCCATATAGCGTTCTTCTCCTTGACGAAATAGAAAAGGCCCATCCGGATATCTTCGGCATCCTGTTGCAGATCATGGATCATTCCGCCTTGACCGACAATGCCGGACGCAAAGCGGATTTCCGAAATGTGATCCTGCTCATGACAACCAATGCCGGGGCCAGGGAAATGAGCGGCCAGGCCATCGGCTTTGTCTCCGACAAACAGGGCAGGGACCAGAAGGCCATTAAAAATCTCTTTTCACCGGAATTCAGAAACCGACTCGACGGAATTGTTTCTTTTCATTCCCTTAAGCCGGAGGTCATGGAGCTGATCGTTGACAAAATGGTCCTTGAAATCCAGGAACAGCTTGCCGAGCGCAAGGTGACCATCAAACTGACCGGCAAGGCCCGCCGCTGGCTGGCTGACAAGGGGTATGATGCGGAATTTGGCGCCAGGCCACTGAAGCGTCTCATCATGAATGAAATCGGTGATCCCCTTACCGAAGAAATTCTTTTTGGGAAATTGACCAGGGGCGGCACCACCGTAATTGACCGTAAAAAGGATAAGTTTACTTTCAAGCATCAACCTAGATAAGGATTAACCTTTGTTCAGGTAGATAGGCTATAGACATTTAGACTGTAGGAGAGGTGAGCTTCGAAAACGAATAACCTTTAGCCTACAGACTAACCAACCTGAAAAATTACAAAAAAACCATCTGTTTTACAATTGAGGAAAACATGAAACTGACGAAAAAATTTTATCTTGCCGCCGGCCTGAGCCTGGCTCTGGCCCTGAGCGGCTGCTCCAAAGAAGAAAACAAAACATCCCAGAACCAGCCGGAGGAAACAAAAACGGTACAACAGGCCCAGCCGGAAAAAACAGCTCCTTCTCAGGCCCATGATGCCCGACAGAATGAGCCTGTTGAGCTAAAAGGTAAGGTCGTTGAGACCTTTGACAGCGGCGGCTATACCTATCTGCAGCTTGATAACGGCAGCAAAAAAATCTGGGTCGCCATCAGTCAGACCAAGGTCACGGTTGGCGATGAAATCAGCCTGAAAGGCGGCGTGGTGATGCCGAATTTTTACAGTAAAACCCTCGATCGAACTTTTGAAGAAATTATTTTCTCCAGCGGGATCCAGGGTGGTGCTGCAGAAGCCCATGCGTCCGCAATGAAGCCGCAAGGGATGGGTGGCATGGGTAGTGGTTTTGCCGGTGCGATGAAATCCGAAGGCGGCCGGATGGCCATGGAGCAGGTTGAAAAAGCGGTGAGCGGAGGCAGTGCCGGGGCCATTGTTCCGTTTCACGAACTTGAGGTTGAAAAAGCTGAAGGAGAAAACGGCCGGACAGTGGAAGAAATTTATCTCCAGGCCGCAGATCTTGATGGTAAAAAGGTCAAAATCCGGGGCAATGTTGTCAAAATTTCTCATAACATCATGGGGAAAAACTGGCTTCACATCCAGGACGGCACTGGAAATCCCATGAAGAACAGCCACGATCTGGTTGTCACCACGGCTGCCGCACCTGAAGTTCAGTCCACTGTTTTAGTTGAAGGCACTCTGGCCAAAGACAAGGACTTCGGCGCCGGGTACCAATATCTGGTCATTGTTGAGGACGCTGTCGTTGAATAAATCTTTGTAAAAGTTCAACTCTATGAAAATTGCAGTCATCGGCCCCGGCGCACTGGGATCTCTCTTTGCAGCCGGGATCAGCCAGGCAGAAGATCATGATATCCGGCTGCTGGATCACGATGCCCAGCGGGCAGCCCGGCTTGACAACAAACTCCTGCTCGATGAAAACGGACGGGAGATTGTCTGTCCGGTGCGGATAACCGCAGACGCCCGAAACATCGGTCCTGTCGATCTGGTACTGCTCTGTGTTAAATCAGCGGACGTGGCCGATGCCCTTGCCCGGGCCCGGCCGCTTCTGGAAAAAAACACCCTCCTTATCCCCTTTCAAAACGGCATCTGCCACCTCGATGTCCTTCACGACCTCCCTTTTCATGTCGCTATCGGAGTTACAGCCCAAGGCGCAACTCTGCTGACTCCAGGCCATGTCCGCCATGGCGGCAGCGGCCTGACCCGCATCAACTTTCTTAAACCGCAATCCGACCGTGCCCTGAAAAAATTAAATAATGCGGCACATCTTCTCAACTCATGTGGTTTCAAAACAGAAATCAGCCCGGATATCCTGTCTCATGTCTGGGCCAAACTGCTAGTCAATGTGGGAATTAATGCGCTCACCGCCATTCTGAACTGTCCCAATGGTGATCTGCTGAAAGAACCAGCCCGGACAAGAATGATTGAAGCTGTCCGGGAAGGAGCGGCCGTGGCCAGAGCTCTAGGAATCAAACTGCCGGCCGCCCCGGTGGCCATGACTCAGCAGGTCTGCCGTGATACCGCCGCCAATATCTCATCCATGCTGCAGGATGTCCGGCGGGGAAAAACAACGGAAATTGAGGCCATAAACGGGGCGTTGACGGCAGAGGCCCGGAAACTGAATATCCCTGTTCCGGTGAATGAAGAGCTGGTGCAGCAGGTCAAGGAATTGACAGCTTCTTAGAAAAAAAGATACGATCGTCGGCATAGAGAAATTATCTGTCAATTCTCTTTCGCACCGACTTTTTGCAGAGGCACAGAATTTATTCGTAGTAGTTTTAAGCTCGATCTGACAACCCTCCAAATCAATTTCACCAAATCTGACATTATCAGGAATAGTCTTAAGCTTGTCATCTCATCTTTTGCTTAAGCTGGCCGGTGCACATCTTTGACTACCCAGGACAATATGATCTGTACCGTATTATTCTTGTAAATATTGCATGTGTAGGATAGGCTACCTCTCAAAACATAGGAGATAAATTCTATAGTTAGGTTTGGTTTACTACCTAGTCTCAAGCTTAAAGATGCTGAAAAAGGAAAGGGGCTATATAGATGATGAGAAAAATCATCCTTTTATTCATTTTTGTACTTCTTGCAGCTTATGCTTATGCAGCTGGGGGCGGTTATGATCCACATCAGGCCGCAGTTAATTTTCCACCAAGTTTTGCAAGTTATCATGACGCCGATATTGAAGGTATAGGAGCAATTCTTAAACACCGCATCAGTCATACCCCGTTTAACCTTGTGGCCAGCCTCGTTTTTCTGGCAGCCATCCTCCATACATTTTTAAGCAGTAAATTTCTTTATTATGCCCATAAGTGGAAAGCTGAGCACCAGAAAGAGATAGAAGCAGGTCGCAAATCGGAAAACTCCACCCATCTCCTTTCCGAGATATTTCATTTTCTTGGTGAGGTTGAAGTTGTTTTTGGCCTCTGGGCTGTAGCGCTCAGTGCTGCTGTCGTTTTTTTCTATGACTGGCATACCTTTGTCAATTATGTCAGCGGGGTAAATTATACTGAGCCAATGTTTGTCGTAGTTATTATGACACTGGCGTCTTCCCGCCCCATTCTGAAACTTTCTGAAAATGTAATGAGTCGCATAGCGGCTGTATTTAAAGGCACATTGGCGGCGTGGTGGTTGACGATTATGACCTTTGGGCCGATTCTTGGCTCTTTTATCACGGAACCGGCTGCAATGACCATTTCGGCTATGCTGCTGGCTCAGAAATTCTACGAATTACAGCCGAGCCATAAATTTAAATACGCCACCATTGCACTTCTTTTTGTCAATATTTCGGTAGGCGGTACTCTTACCCATTTTGCCGCACCACCGGTCCTCATGGTGGCGGCACCCTGGAACTGGGACCTACCCTTTATGTTTACCGCCTTTGGTTGGAAGGCTGTCATCGGTATTATCATCTCCAATGCCTTGGTATTCTTTATATTTAAAAAAGAAATTTCCGGCCTGGAAAAAAAATTCAAAGTAAGACTTCTCAAAGACGAGATCAAAGAAGAGTATGTATCCCGGGAATTTCTGGAAAGGGGCCTGCACCACGTTGAGGAGCGTATAGCCGAAGAGCTGAACCGCGAGTTCGACAGTATCAAGGAGGTGGCCAAGGCATCGGCTCTTACCCTTGGTTCCGGGGAAGATGCCGATCTGGAGCTTCTGGATGAGACCCTTGAGCAGGAAATGGAAGACCTGAAGATCCAGAAGATGAGTGTATCGGTGCCGGGCCTGCTACCTAGAGATAAGAGGCCGAAGCTCACCGACCCCAACTGGGATATGCGCAGTGGCGATGTGCCTGGCTGGATTATGGCTGTCCATGCGGCCTTTATGATCTGGACCATTTTTAATGCCCATTACCCTGCAGTTTTTGTCTCTGGCATGCTCTTTTTTATCGGCTTTTCACATGTTACCTGGCCCTTTCAAAACAACGTTAATTTGAAACCGCCCATGCTGGTCGGCTTTTTTCTGGGTGGCCTGGTAATTCATGGAGGTCTGCAGGGGTGGTGGATTGCTCCAGTATTAGGCAGTCTGGGTGAACTGCCTCTTATGTTCAGCGCCACGGTGCTTACTGCCTTTAACGATAATGCAGCTATTACTTACCTGAGTACCTTGGTACCGGGTTTCACAGATGGCCTTAAATATGCGGTGGTAGCAGGTGCTGTTACCGGTGGTGGCCTTACGGTGATTGCCAATGCCCCTAATCCTGCAGGACAGGCGTTATTGAAAAACTACTTCAGCAACGGCGTTTCTCCAGCTCTTCTTTTGGTCTATGCTTTAGCACCTACAGTGGTTATGGCGCTTTGTTTTTCACTTCTATAAATTTGACATAGCTTTTCCATAGCACTGTATAGAGTGCAACTTGTCTTCACTATTAAGCCACCTTTGCAAAAAGCTTGCCAGACCTAATCTTTTTCTGTCCTGATCTTCCCTCCACTTGAGATTCCTACTATTGCCATTAAGGGCGAGGAATAGTCCCCGCCCTTTGGATAAAATTATCCATAAAGTGTCTCGATCCATCTGATAGCTTCGGTATCATTTACCTTGCCGAGATATCGTTGCGTGGTTGACAAGTCAGCATGCCTCAGCCCAACTTTGTGAGTTCATTTTGACAAATCGTGTAATTTCAATATGTTGACATGGGTAAGAATTGTCGTATGGCACTACTTTTATTTCATTTGTTAAATTTTATCAATACGTTGGATGCTATAAAA
>JAYEPA010000043.1:0-5136 GCA_034723545.1 Thermodesulfobacteriota bacterium
CCACCCCGAGGCCGGCCAGAAAAAGCAGGGTGTCACTGACCTCAAGCGCGCCATGCCGAACATGGGTCTGGGGAATCTGCATGGCGCATTTAAGCACTTTGGCCCACATGGCCGCCAGATGGATTTTCGTAAATCCCTTTTCAGCAGCTTCTTTCAGGGAAAACTCAAGATAATCCCCCATCATGGCGCAGGCTTCCTCCGGCAGGTCCAATTCCTTTTGCACGGCGGCCTCGGAAGTGCGGCCGGTGGAGAGGATTATTTCACTCAATCCTGCCTCCCTGGCCACGCTCATGGAAGCGGAAATCGTTGCGGTCCAGGCCTCGGCTGATACCGGTCTGACAATCCCTGTTGTGCCCAGGATGGAAAGACCGCCAATGATTCCCAATCGCCGGTTTAATGTTTTTTCTGCCAGTTTTTCTCCATCGACGATTATGATCGTCACAAGAATTTTTTCCGTCTCCGCCTGATCGCTTAACACCTCAAGAACCGCCTGGTTGATCATTTTTCTGGGAACGGGATTGATGGCATCCTGCCCGACTTCAATGGCAAGGCCGCGTTTTGTCACCCTGCCCACGCCTTTGCCGCCGCGTATTTTGATTTTTTCTGCACAATGACCTGTTATCCTGCTGACAACGGCAATGATCTCCGCGCCATTGGTAACATCAGGATCATCTCCCGCATCTTTAATAACAGAGCACTGCGCCTCCCTGTCACGGATTTCACAATGATGGATACTGAAGACGACCCTGCTGCCATCCGGAAAGGGAATTTTCGAGGTGGCCGGGCAATTTTTGCTATATAAGGCCATGGCCGCAGCTTTCGCGGCCGCTGCCGCGCAGGCTCCGGTGGTGTATCCTGAGCGGAGTTTTTTCTTTTTTGTCTTGGCCATGCGAAGGATTGATTATGATGAAGTCGTAGAATTTTTTTACCACAGAGCACACAGAGAGCACAGAGAAATTCTTTTTATTACAATTAGTTGTCTCTGTGTACTCTGTGTGCTCTGTGGTTTCAGTAGTTTTTACGAACCCATCAATTATAAAAGCCGCAACAGAGCATTGACCATGGCCACGGCAACCGGGGTGCCACCCTTGCGGCCCAGGGTCGTGATATATGGAAACAGTTTTTGGTTGAGCAGCTCCTTTGATTCAGCCGCGTTGACAAAACCCACCGGCACGCCGATAATAAGTTCCGGATGAAAACCTTCCCGGGCCTGGTCTATCATTTTAATGGCTCGCAGTAGGGCTGTAGGGGCATTGCCGATGGCCACAATGCCGATATTGTCACCGGCGGCAAGTTCCATGGCTGCCTCGGAGCGGGTCCATTGTTTTTCGCGGGCAAGAGCAGCTGTATATTCATCACTCACCCGACAAATGACCTTGCCGCCATACTTTGCCAGTATTGTTTTGCTGATCCCGCTTGCCGCCATCTGGACATCGGTGAGAATGTTTTTGCCCGACCTGATGGCTTGAAGGCCTGCCGCAATAGGGTTGCTGCCAAAGCGAATATTTTCAGCAAACGAGAAATCACCGGTGGCGTGAATGACACGCCGCAGCACGGCGAATTCTTCAGGGGGAAAGTTATGGGGTCCCAACTCTTCTTCAATGATCCTGAAGCTTTCCGCCTCAATTTCCTGGGGTTTTATATCACGAATCTGCATGGTTACTAATTTGTTTAAGTAGTGTTTGAACGAAAAGTCAAAAATAACCTTTATTCAAGACGTTAAGTTCTGAGATTTTAAAATGAAGCTATTAGCTATTAGCGGTTGGCTGTTAACGGCTAAAAGCTAATTGCTAACAGCGCTCTCCGTGGTGAGAAAAAAGATTTTTGAGGCTAGTGCAATGTCACCCCATGATCGACAGCAGCATCTCGAATATGATCCACAAAAATTTCAGCAACCGCGTCATTGCTGCCAATGCCCTGTAACACAGGAATTACCTCAAAACCTTTTTGGCTGAGCATCACTTTCCAGGAATCTTCCTCATCTCCAGCCATATCGTTGATGGCATGATCCCCGGCCACAATCATAAAAGGTTTCAGGGTTATTTTCGTTGCCTCGTCACGGAGAAGCTCGCTCAGAACCAGGTCAAATTCGGGAAATCCTTCCACCGCGCCTACATAGGTTTTAACATCCGGATACATTTTTCTCATGACTTCCTGAAACTGCGGATAGATGCCATTGGCCATATGTTCATTGCCGTGGGCCATGTAGACGAGCACAGAGTTGTTTTGCCCGGCAAGAGCGATATCCGGGGCCATTGCCTGGGCCAGCCGCTGCAGATCGACATTATAGTCGTGGGTGATGCCGATGGTTCCCGAGGCTGGTCGTCCCAGGGCCAGAACATGGAATGGTCGGTATTTGGCCTTGACTGTTTTAATGGAGGCCAGTGCGTCAACATAGCTTTTCAGATCTAGAAACTGCTCGCCATGCACCATGTGGGTTGGCTGAACAATAATGGTATTATAGCCCCGGTTCTGCAGGTCGCCTATGGTGGCGATGATGCCTTTTACATTTTTAATCTCAAGCGGAATTTCCGGATGGGCTTCTTGAAATGTTTTGTCGTTGTACCGCTCCTGCCAGACATTACGGATGATGTTTGATGTAAAGGTCAGGGCGACCGGAGTCTCCGGGAAATTTTTTTTAATTTTTTCCTTGATGTTCAGGATGGACATGAGAGCCGTGGGCTCGGTGGTGCCGAAAGAGGCAAGGACAATGGCGGCTTTCGACTGGCTGCCGTAATCGCTATGGCCGGCCTGGCAAAAAGTAGCCAAAAAGACAGAGACGACCGCAAGAAAGGAAATAAATAACTTCATGATTGTTTCTCCTGTGAATGGTTGTTGAACAAAAAAAAACCGATTCCTCAATTTTTTTGAAGGATCGGTCAGCAGGAAAAACATTCTGTCTGCCCAGATCCCTCTCCTCGAAGGTTTCCGGCTGCCGATTACGGCAACTCTTTTCCAGGCAGGTCTCCTGACTTATTCCATCCCTGCATCGCCTTCCCATCTCGATTTGTCCGGGGACAGTGGCATATGATACAGGTTTTATCTCCGGCAATTATATGACCGGAAACAGGAAATTACAGTGGCGGGACCGTTCCCGATTCTCACGGGATTCCCAATTAGCCTTGAACAGGCACCTGGTAAGTTGACCAATTTACCGAAAAGAGGGATAGCTGTCAAGCAGGTGTCTTGTTTAGCAGCTGTGACGGATGAATTTTCTCATCCATTTTTCTTATGATTCACTCAAACGCGAGAAGCAGGGCAAGGAGCATTAGTAATGAAATCCAGATAAAAAGAGATTTTTTAACCGCTTTTTTTGCCCTGCTGCTTTCCCACCAGGTTGCCGGTCGAATGCCTTGTATGAGAAAGGTTACAATGCCTGCAAGGTTAACACAGATGACATTGGCCAGTGCCAGTTGCAAGGCTCCGAACCCTTGAACGACATATCCCGAGCCGAACATAAGGCCGGCGGTGACCAGCGGCGGCATCAGGGCCACAGCCACCATGACGCCGATAAGCGAAAGCTGACCGGCACTGGTAAGTGCCAACACTCCGGCGCTTCCTGAGGCGAGAGCCAGCAGCAGGTCTGACCAGTGAACCTGAGTGCGGGCAGCTATGGCTGGAATGGCAGGGTCTGCGGGAAAGATGCTGCCAATGGCAAAACCGATAATTACCGCCAGTGTAAGACCTGCGCCAGCCGTCTTGATGGATGTAGCAGCAAGCTCAGTGTCGCCGAGGGTGTTTGCCAGGGCCAGGGCCACATTGGGTGTCAACAACGGTGCTAATACCATGGCACCGATGATGATTGCCATGTCGCCGCGTACCAGGCCGATGGCGGCAATGACTGCCGATAAAAAAACCATTGCCAGATAAGTGGAAGAAAGCGTACAGCCGGCGATAATGTCGTCGTACAGTTCGTGCCTGCTGATGCGGTTTGATATTTTTATATCATCCTGATCCTGTTCGCTCTCCGTGTCAGGTTCTTTACTTTCCGGTCGTGGCACAACTGCTTCGACTGGAAGAAGAATAGCCTTGGCCTCTGGCAACTTTTTCAGGTAACTGTCCAGGATGTCAAGGACCGGCTCGACCACGCCGACCTGCAGTAAAATGCGTATCCTTGTCTGATTGTCATCTAAGGCATCTTGCCAGTAGTTTTCTAACGGGTGCTCGTATAAGAGTTCGCGAATATCGTTGCCACGACCCTTGGGCAGGATAATTTCAATAAGTTGAGTTTTGGTGTTTTTGCTCACAGTCAACCTGTTGTGACGCTTTTTAGATTTGATGCATCAGGGGTAGGGCCAGGGACGATCACAGGGGCGCCAGGAACAGGGACAACTTCAAGGAATTTTTAATGGGCGATCCTTCAATTTCATATTTCAACTGTATCAATTTCCCTTTTTTTCTGCAACAGATGCATGGTGGCCCGCCGCTGATACTTGCTTTCAGGCCTGGCGGCTAGTTTTTCTAATACAACCCGTGCCTCAGCCAGATTCTCGTTTTGTTCCAGGGCAATGGCACGATAAAACAGGACACGCTCATTTTCAGGCTCAGCAGAGAGGATATTGTCAAACATTTTCAGGGCTTTTGAATACTTACCCTTTGACAGGGCAAAAATGGCTAAATCGACTCTTGCCCGAAGATGGTCAGGATCAATTTCAAGAATACGCGCCAGTTCCTGTTCCGCCTCCTGTTGCCTCCCCAAGGTGGCGAAAAGTGTGGAAAGATGATGACGTGCTGAAAGGTCCATGGGATTTAGTGAAAGGGATTTTTTTAAGGCCTCTTCTGCCATGCCCAGATCACGCCTGATAAAACGCACAACACCCAGCTGGGTCCAGGCTGTGGAAGATTGGGGATTTATTGAAATAGCACGGCTTAAAATATCGATGGCCTCTGGATATCGCTGCTGAGCTGCGATGGCAGTCCCAAGACCGGTATAGAACGTTTCCTGGTCCGGAACTGCCTGTATCGCTTTGCGCCACGCATCTTCTGCCTCTCCAGCTTTACCGGAAGCCATGAAAAGACGGGCCAGGTTATCCCAGGCCAAGCCGTTTCCCTTGTCAAGTTCAGTCGCCTTGTGCAGGGCGTTGTAACCTTCATGCACATCACCATTTACTGCCAGAGCACTGCCTAGATTTGCAT
>JAYEPA010000044.1:0-5075 GCA_034723545.1 Thermodesulfobacteriota bacterium
CTTTAAGGTTCGGAGAAGAAGTCGGGCGCAACGGAGAATATCATCATCGCTTAAATGCAAAGTAATGGAGAAGCGGAGACGTGCAGTTCCTGGTGGAACTGTGGGAGGGCGGACGGCAGTGGCAAAAATCCCCTCTTTCCTGAGACTGGCTGCCATATCCATGGCCTTGTCACTGTCACCCACAAGAACCGGGATAATCTGGGAAGGACCAAGATGATCCAGACCGCCTTTTTTTAGAGTCTCTTTAAAGATAAGCGCCTTTTTGTGAATTTTGCGGCGTAGTTTTGGTTCTGCTTGGATGATGTCCACCGCAGCCGTTGAGGCACCGATGACGGCCGGTGGCAACGCGGTTGAGTAAATGAAACTTCTGGACCGGTTGATCAGATAATCCACCATATCCCGGGAGGCGGCAATATAGGCCCCATAACTGCCCAGAGCCTTGCCGAAGGTGCCCATGGCGATATCAACTTCATCCGTCATCCCCTTTTCTTCAATGAGGCCGGAACCGTTTGACCCATAGAGTCCGGTTGCATGGGCCTCGTCCACCATAAGCAGGCAGTCATACTGTTCTTTCAAAGCGGCCAGTTCCCCCAGGGGGCAGAAGTCGCCGTCCATGGAATAAATGGATTCCACCACGATCAGGGCCCGGCCGCTTCCTCGGTGGCGGCGTAGCAATTCTTCAAGATGGTTCAGGTCGTTATGGTGAAAGCGATGAAGTTTTGCCCTGGCCAGGCGGCAGCCGTCATAGATGGATGCATGGTTAAGCCGGTCGGAAAAAATGACATCATGCCGACCGGCCAGAGCCGGAATGATGCCGCTGTTTGCCATGTAACCGCTGCCGAAGAGAAGCGCTGCTTCCTTGCCCTTGAGTAGGGCGATTTTTTCTTCAAGATCATGATAAAGCTTAAGATCGCCGCTCATCAGCCTGGCAGCTCCGGCTCCACTGCCGGCCTGGTCAAGATAGCGGTGACTTTCGGCAATGACTCCGGGGTGAAGGGAAAGGGCCAGATAGTCGTTTGAAGAAAAATCAAGGAGTGCTTTCCCGGTTTCGGCAAGATTGATTCGGCCGTCGGTTGCACGGATGACCGGTGTCAAGCGTCGAAACTGGCCGGCCTGTTTCTGTTTGCTTAACCAGGAAGAGAATTGGTCCATATTTTTTTGATGTCTTGGACAAAAGCAAGATCTTTTTCAGGAGAGCGGCCGCGTTTGGTGAGGTAGCCGCCGATCATCATGCCGTCAGCACCGGCCAGAAAGGCGGAACTTAAAAAGTCAGCCAACGCGGTTTCCCGGCCGGCGGCAAGGCGCAAAGGGATATCCGGCAAAATCAGGCGAAAGAGGGCGATGGTACGGAGAATATCCTTCACGGCCATGGGCGTATGATCGGCCATGGGAGTCCCGGCCAGGGGAATGAGAATATTGAGTACGGCAGAGTCAATGTCATTATCTTTCAGGGTCAGAGCCAGGGAAACCCGGTCCTCTTCAGACTCTCCCAGGCCGATAATACCACCGCTGCAGATCTCAAGCCCCGCCTCTCGGGCCGCCTTGATGGTGTCCAGCCGGTCCTGGAAGCTGTGGGATGAACAGATTTTTGGGAAAAATTCCCTGGAGCTTTCCAGGTTATGGTGATAGCGGGTAAGACCCGCCTCCTTCAGTCTTTTGAAATTTTCAGTATTGAGGATACCCAGGGAAGCGCAGACATTGATGCCCACATCATCCCGGATGGCTGTAACAGTTTCAATGACCTGGTCGAGATCTTTCCCATGTAATCCCCGGCCGCTGGTGACGATGGAAAAATGATTGGCGCCGTTTTCTTTTGCTTTCCTGGCATCTGCGACGATTTCTGCCCTGTCTTTCAGCGGGTATATAGGGGAATCAGTCCGGAAGTGGGACGACTGGGTGCAGAAGCGGCAATCTTCACTGCATCTGCCGGATCTGGCGTTCATGATGGAGCAGAGGGAGAAAGAGTCGCTGCGGTGGCCGAGTTTGGTCTTCAGTCCTTCTGCCATGAGTTCCCGGCATGACATGGAGCGCAGGTTGGTCATTTCTGTTTGAGAAAAAAACATTTTATTTTTTAAAGCCGAAAACGCCACCTTTGCTGTTCGTGGCATAGGCAACTTTCCAACCCGTGGACCTAGATCCCCTTTTTCTGCTTTTCGCCTTTTTGGCTTTTTGTTCCAGTTTGAGGGCTGTTACCGGTTTGCCTCCCGAAGCCTCTCTGAATATCCGGTAAAATTGAGCCCCCTCTTTAAAATAACTTTTTCGGGTCAGCCAGCGGGGCCATTTTCCGGTTTTGTATAGACTGGCAAAAAGAGAGAGGTTGGCCAGCAGACCGGCAATGTGTTCCTTGTCGGCACGCTTAATGTTGAGATGAGGCAGGTTTTTGTCAAGGGCAGTCTTGATGTCCCTTGACATTGCATAGGCCTCCTTACCGGTAATCTTTTCCCGCATGAGCGAGAAGGTGTGCTGGGCCCAGGGAATCAGGAGCAGGGCCAGCAGAAGGTGGTCTGGTATTGTATATCCCCCTTTGTGCAGTCGATCCATGACTCCGAAAAGAGAGAGCAATAATGGAGTTTTTTCATTTTCTTTGCCGGGGACGATATTTTCATAGAAAGGGAAGATGACAAAGAAGAGACCGCTGTCAATGGCCAGACGAGCCCATGCCTGAATGGCAGTGCCATGAAGATCCTTGAAAAGTTCATCCCTGATACGTGATACGGGGCAGACTTTCAGGGTTTCCCGGTGTTCGACAATGGCCTGCCAGGTTTTTTCTTCAATAGTAAAACCGGTGCGCGAGGCATGGCGAATGGCCCGCATCATCCGCACCGGATCTCTGGTGATGCGGCGGTCCGCGTCGCCGACAATGCGGACAATACGGTTGTTGAGGTCGTTAACACCACCGACATAGTCGATGATGGTGAAATTTTCGACTTCGTAAAACAGGGCATTGATGGTCAGGTCACGCCGAAAGGCATCATCCGCCAAACTGCCGAATGTGTTGTTGGCGGCCAGAACTTTATCCTTACCGTTAATATCAAATTCGCTTCGGCAGCGGAAAGTGGAGACCTCAATAATTTTATTTCCATGAAAAAAGACCTGTACCAAACGGAATCTGCGGCCGATTGTTCGACTGTTACGAAACAGCTTGCGCAGTTGGCCGGGGCGGGCATTGGTGCTGATATCAAAGTCCTTCGGGGTTTTATCGAGATACAGATCTCGCACGCCACCACCGACCAGACACGCTGTAAAGCCCGCATCCCGCAAACGATACAGCACCTTGAGCGCTTCGCGGGCAAGGTTGCTTCTGGAAATGGAGTGATCTTTGCGGGGGATAATCAGTGGTTCGGAATAATCGGGTGATTGAGTTTCGCTGGACAGTTTTTTGCCTCAAAAGGTTTTCCGATCACGGCTCGGGGGGGATGAAAGCTTTTTGTGCTCCCGCGATGTTTACAGTCGGTGATCCGGAGAGTTTTCTGGTAAACGCTTACGGCTATGTAATTTACCGAAATCAGTACTCCTGGTGAACGGTTACGTTTTCAAGTTGCAGCCGGTTCTTTGTAAACAGACTCAGCTTCACTGACAAATTGCTTGAAAACCTCTTTGACGGATAAAATTTTATCTATTTTATACACATTTTCGCCGCTGAAAAATAAGCCTTCTTCATAGTCACCGTCACGGGCGGCACGCAGATGTTCACTGATACAGTAGTGATGGTCACATTTTTTCAGACATTTATATTTGCATTCCTTGGCCTTGGTATCCTCTCCTCTGGCAATTTTTTGGACAAAGGGGGTGTTGATGGCCCGGCCCGGCATGCCAACCGGCGATGAGGTGAGAACAACGTCTTCTTTTTTGGCCTCGAGCAGGGTCTGCTTGAAACGATCCGCAACATCACACTCCTTGGTCAGGACAAAACGGGTGGCGATCTGGACGGCGTCGGCGCCATATTTATCCATCATTTCGCCCATCTCAAAGCCATTGGTGATCCCGCCCGCTGCAATCAGGGGAACCTTTTTAATCACCTTTCTGACTTCCGGAAATAACTCGCGCAGAGAAATGTCCGTGCCCAAATGGCCACCGGCTTCTTTTGCCTCAACAATAATTGCGGCAGCGCCCAGCTTTTCAGCCAGTCTGGCAAAGGCCGGCGAGGAAACAATCATCACAATAGGAGTGTTGGTTTCTTTGCCTATCTTGAAAATATCCCTTGAAAAACCGGCGCCTGTGACAATTATGTCCGCCCCGGCCTCAATGGAACCAAGTACCAGTTTGTCAAAATTTTTCATGGCAAACATGATATTGACGGCAATAATTCCCTTGGTCATGCTTTTGGCTTTGCGGATATCATCCTGTAACTCTTTAACCGGGAGGGCAGAACCGCCGATTGTGCCGATTCCACCGCACTCCGCCACTGGAGCGGAAAGAGCCGAAGTGGAGACTCGAATCGACATCCCGCCCTGGACAAGAGGGATGGGCGCCGTAAATGGTCCGATTTTAAGGGGAGGTAATTTCATCTACCGGATACTCCGTTGTCAATCGTCAACCTAAATTAATTAATGAAGTGCTGCTGAACAGTTATTAATTAATTTAGGTTCAAAAATGGTGATGCGATGAGGGTTTCATTTAGTGCGACAATATAAATCAAGCTTTGTATTAAAACATTTTTGCTGAGAAATGTCTTCTGATAATGTAAAATCATTTTTTTTACGCCTTTAAAAAACGAATGTGACAAACAAAGAAATGAAAATTCATCCCAAGCTGATCGGTTTTGACATTGACGGCGTGGTGGCGGACACCATGGAAGCCTTTATCCGTCTGGCGGCTGAAGATTACGGTGTGTCTGTCTTGCCGGAGGACATTACCCGTTTTCAGGTGGAGAAATGTCTGGATGTTGATTTAGATGTGATTAATGAAATTTTTGAGCGTCTGCTTGTTGAGCCTGAACAAAGTGGTTTAAGGCCAATGGACCATGCGCCGGCCGTGCTGGAGGAGTTTTCCCGATACGGGCCGTTAACCTTTATCACGGCCCGTCCCCATCATGATCCAATTGCTGCATGGCTGAAGACAACCCTTGGTCATGA
>JAYEPA010000045.1:0-4994 GCA_034723545.1 Thermodesulfobacteriota bacterium
CCGGAATCCAGAAAGTAGCCACACACACCATCCTGGATCCCGGCTAAAAACGTGCCGGAATGACGTAAGTGGGCAATTTTAACTTATCGTGCTGATTCTGCGTTTTTTATACAGGCTACTCAGAATCTTGTTACTTAGAAGCAGTGCTCCATATGTACGCAGGTAAGCGCAGACTCCGAGCAGGCTGGAGAACTATAGTAGTCCTATGTGAGCTAGCCTGATCGCGTGCAGATGGAGTGCTGCTGAACAGTTACGAGCAAGCTTAGCTTTTCTTTTCCTCCAGCGCGACACCGCCCCAGTTTAACTTATTGCGCAGGATGTCAAAATAGCCTTTCCGGGAAGAGCAGACAAGCTTTAGCGGTTTACCGGCGACCACAACCTCAAGCTCGTCATCATTTTTCATCATCCAGACAGGCTGACCATCGATGATCACGCTGACCTCTTTCCTTGATTCAACGAGCCTTGTTATCAACCGGCAATCCGGCGGCAATAGAAGCGGCCTGCTCTCAAGCATAAAAGGGCAAATCGGCGTGACAAGAATGGCTGCAAGCCCCGGATGAACAATGGGTCCACCGGAAGACAGGTTATAGGCCGTTGAACCCGTCGGTGTTGAAAAAATAAGTCCGTCAGCCTTGTAAGTCGTGATATATTCCCGGTCGGCCCAGGTCACAAGCCGGACCAACCTTTCCAAAATCCCCCGACTTACGACAACATCATTTAAGGCAAATCTCCAGTCTGATTTCTTCCCGCCGGAATGGATACGGGCTTTCAGCATTGTCCGATCTTCGATCGCAGCGGAAGCGTTCAGGAGCGTTTCCAAAACATTATAACGTTCCCGGACGGCTATCTCGGTCAAAAAACCCAGACTGCCGAGATTGATCCCAACAACAGGTATCTGATAGTGGGATGCCTGTTCGGCCACATGCAGGAGGGTGCCGTCACCACCAAGAATCACAATCAGATCCATCTCTTCACTGATCGAATCAAAAACAGTGGTGACGGATTTTTTGACAAACCAGTCCGCAAGTTCAGCACCCAGCCGCTCAGCCTCTTCCAATCCCCTTTTTTTTACTATGCCAACGTGTCTGATCCGCATTCCAGTTCTTTTTGAGCGAGCTCTTAGCTTAACTTGCCAAGTTCCCGTGAACGTTTGGTTGCAGCTTCAACCGCATCCATAATCATGCCTTGAAAACCACCTTTTTCCAACTTGTGCAGGCCGGCAATTGTTGTGCCGCCCGGTGAAGTCACCATAGCCCGCAACACAGCAGGATGTTCACCGGATTCCATGGCCAGCTTCACTGATCCGTAAACCGTCTGCAAAACAAGTGTTTCCGCCTCATTTCTCGGCAGACCCACCTTGACCCCCGCATCTATCATGCCTTCAATAAAAGAAAACACATATGCCGGGCCACTGCCGCTTAAACCGGTTACGGCATCCAGGGACGATTCGGCCATCACCACGGTTTTACCTACGGCATCAAAAATCTTTGCAGCCTGATCCAGATCCTCCCCGGTGACCTTTTTCCCCGGACTTAACGCGGAAGCTCCGGCCAGAACCAATGCCGGAGTATTCGGCATAACCCGAATGACCCGGCAACCACTGCCGGAAAGGGCGGATTCAATAAATGAAAGTGGAATGCCTGCAGCGATTGAAATAAGCAGGTGGTCCCCCGTCACATTCTCTCCGATCTCATCCAGCACAAGAGCCATGATCTGGGGCTTCACCGCCAGTATGATTGTTTGTGCGGCCAGAACCGGATCACTCTTATCAAAAACATTGACACCGTAAGTATCATGGAGGAATTCACGCCTTTTTTTGTCGGGATCTACCACATAAAGCTGTTCTCCTCCGGTCAGACCGGCCTGAATCATCCCTTTTATCAAGGCTTCCGCCATCCGGCCACCACCGATAAAACCTATTTTTTCTTTCATTATCATTTTGATCCCTGCCTTCCCCTACAGTTTGATTCATCGTATTCAGGTAGATAAGTACCCTTGAAAACAGGGTATAAACTCCGACTTCTAGATAACCGGGGTAAAGATCTCGGCATTTATTTGAAAAGTAACAACGCGCACGAAGTTTTGTGTTTATCTTACTGTTTTTACGATACTTATAGATAGTGCTCAAAACTTTACCACTAAGGGTCTAACGAAAACACCCTTAAAAACAGAGTATAGATCAACTTCAAAAACTAATAACCTTTAGCCTACAGCCTAAGCAACCTGAATTGTTCCTCATCACAAAATAAAAAACCCACTGAACAATCTATTCAGTGGGTTTTTTATGTAACTGTTTGACTGAAAAAAATCAAGCTGAACAGGGAACTGCTCCATTCAGTCGATTGCGGGTCGGCATCAAAAACGGTACAATCTTGTTGCCGGTTGCCTTTCTTGACTTCACCACCCGTTTCTGGACATCTTTCTCTAATGTGACAAACTCCCAGCAATCCGGATGCGACGCAATCTCTTTCATTAATTCAAAATGCTGGGTGTGGCCGGATTTGCTGGCAATAACGTGACCCTGAAGAGGACAACCAAGCAGAGCCAGATCGCCAAGCAGATCAAGAACCTTATGGCGAACAAATTCATCGGTAAAACGAAGACCACCGACATTTAAAACACCGTTGCTGTCGACAACAATGGCATTCTCCAGCGATCCACCGAGTGCCAGACCATTTGCCCGCAGTTTTTCTACCTCATCCAGAAAACCGAATGTCCTGGCCGAGGCAATCTCCTTGATGAATTTTTCCGGTGAAACTTCAATTGTATACGACTGGTTCTGAATAAGAGAGTGATCAAAATCAATCTCACAGGTTAATTTCAAACCATCATGGGGCAAAATACGAATTTCCTTGTCGCCGTTTTTACAGGAAATTTCTTTGATAATTTTGATCACTCTTTTCCCGGCCTTCTGCTGCCGGCGTTCAACTTTACTCAACATACGGACAAAGGGCCCGGCGCTGCCGTCCATAATGGGCACCTCGTCACTGTCGAGTTCCACGACCGCATTATCAATTCCAAGACCATACAGAGCCGCCATGAGATGCTCCGTGGTCGAAATGCGAACATTATCATCATCTGAAATCGTCGTGGCCAGAAAAGTATCAACAATCCGGTCCATGGAGGCAGGGATCGTAACCTTGCGGTCAAGATCGGAACGGACAAAACAAATGCCGCTGTTCAACTTTGCGGGTTTAATGGCAAGCTTCACCCGTTTTCCGGAATGGAGCCCTACCCCGGCAAAGCTTACTTTTTTATTGATTGTATATTGACATGTTTCCATAAAAATTATTTCCTTATCATCAACACCGGCAATGGTGTATTTTTTGTCTTCAAAATTGACAACATCTACTTCAGGAAATAATTAAATGCAAAAAATGAACCACGTCCGAACACTTTTTATTACAAATAATTAAAAACAACGAATAAACAATAAAATAAAATAAAAACTTAAGCTGGAACAGCAACAAGATAAACAAAGAAAAGAGTGTGGTTAAAAAGTCACACTGCGTCTTTTTTTCTTAAGAAAATCAGTTAGCTGATCCTGTCCAAAACAAATTGATCAAAATCCTCCCCCATCCTGACTTCCATCCTCAATGCCAGAACTGGAAAATCTCCTGTCATTGTTTTCATTTTCACAAAATCCTTTTCCGTCGTAATCAATGCATTTCCACCAGCGGCAACCGCTTTTTTTACCAGAGAATCGACCCTGCTTCTTGAATAATGCTGGTGATCCTTGAAGGCCTGAAATCCTGCCAGTCGAAAACCCTGGTCAGCCAGGGTCTGCTGGAATGAATCCGGGTGAGCCAAGCCGCAAAACCCGAAAAAGACAAGGTTCCCCTGGTCAAGATCAATTTCTTTGCCGTCCGGATTTACAAGACAAAGAGGCCGATATTTCCCTAAAAAAACAGGAAGATCCGGAAATCTTTTATTCAGAGCAATTTTGTAGGCATCAACCTGTTTGCGGTTTTGCTCATCGACACAGGTGATGACAAAGGCATCGGCACGGTTCAGGGCGGAAAGGGGCTCCCTCATATCACCACCGGGAAACACGCGGTTATTGCCAAGAAAGGTTGAAGCCTTGAAAAGGACAATGTTGACATCCCTATGAAGAGCCATATGCTGAAAAGCATCATCAAGAACAACTAGATCGGCCCCAAGTTGGTCCACCGCATACCTGCCAACCTCTGCCCTTCTGGAACCGGTGAGCACCGAAACATTTTTCAGACTGCAAGCTACGAGGCTCGCTTCGTCAGCAGCCAGGGGAGGCTCAAGGAGAAGGCTTCTCCCGTCGGAAACAACGTTCACCTTTTTCCGGGCTCGGCCGCCATATCCACGACTGATAACAGCCACCTTGTATTTTTCAGACAAAAGCCTGCCAAGATAAATCACCATGGGCGTTTTTCCGGTACCTCCCATGGTCAAATTGCCGACGCTGACAACCGGCACCTTTAGACGATGAACCCTAAACACCTCTTTCCTGTACAAAGCGGCCCGCATGCCCATGGCAAAACTGTAAAACGGAGCAAACGGCCGACCAACGGCGTATAACAGACTAAAATCTTTATTTTTATAATGATCTTTCATATTTCAATAAGGCTTAGAGAGACAAAGGTTCAAAGGGGTAAAGGGGTAAAGGGGTAAAGGGGCAAAGGGCAGATAGCGAGCCTATGAGACCTTCGAAGGGCATAGCCGTCAACCTAACTCCCAATAACGCTAAAAGCGGAATAGCTCTGCCATAGGAGCCCGCCCCTGCGGGCGATAATGCGTTGGCTTGAGCTCTTGCCACCAATCGCCCGCAGGGGCGGGCTCCTACAGGGGGGCTATTGAAACGCATTAACGGTTTTCAGCTTCAGCCTGCTCTCCCGAATAGCCGCTTTTCTTCAAAAAACGGTTTATCACATCAAGGTGTTTTTCCGTCACTCCCTGCTGACGGAGAACGAACTCCGCACCTCTCCTGCCCATTTCGATCCGGTAATCAGGTTCCAACACCA
>JAYEPA010000046.1:0-27204 GCA_034723545.1 Thermodesulfobacteriota bacterium
CATGCAGCATATAATTCTTTTTCCCTTGTTTTCAAAATGTCAGCCAGGAAGTTAAAGGCCTCTCCCCATGCGGAAGAGACTTCAGCTGTGACCACGTCAGCGCCAAGCACCTCAGTCATTGCCGTCAAAAGTGCATCAGCAACCATCGGGTAATGTTTGGGCTTCACTTTTACATTAACATGCCTTTGAGCCATACGTTCAACAGCATCACCCAGGTTTTCTAATTGATCGATGTTTGCAGCGTAAGCAGCAATAGCAGTCGCCAGCTTAGCAGGTTGATTGTTTGCATTTTTAAAAAGCACCTCGGTTTCCGGGTATTTTGAAAAGAGAATTGGATACATTCTTGTCGTAACATCTTCCCCTTTTTCTTTTAACAGGGGAGCAGTGCTTTTTACTATTTCTATAGTTTGTTGTGAAATGGTCATTAGCTTTCTCCTTGACGTTAATTTTGATGAATCCGAAAAAAGTCTTTTTTCACCACAGAGGACACGGAGATCACAGAGAAATCTTTTTTATGTAACTATTCAGGAGCACCCCATCTTGTCCCATTTTGACCTTCTCGAATAGCACCAGTATGCTTCGAAGGCCCAAATGAACCAATATGGAGCACTCCTGAACAGTTACGGAACGGTGGTTAGGCCAATTTGCTGGGCCCACCTGAATAGTTACTTTTTTATTACAAATAGTTCCTTCAGTGAGCTCAGGGCGCTCTGTGGTTAGTTTGTTGTTTTTACAAGATTTTTAATTTTGCACCTTTCTGACCAGTCCGTGTTCCTGCCAGTCAATTTCAGGTATGGTCTCAAGCCTGACCAAGGTGTTGGGCTGGGCCTGCTCCAGCGTTGAGCCGTTCAGGTCGTAAATCGTTTTGATTTTGAAATCCAGATTGGCAAGACCTTGATCCATGTACTCCAGCCGATCCCCCGGTTCAATTTTGTGGCGGATGTCAAAGAGGGTGTCAGACCCTTTTTTTCTGATCAGCAGGGCCGGGACATAAATCTGGTCAACGCGGGGGCCTGGGTAGAGCATGTCGTTTACATCCGGCGGGCCGTCAAGAAAGTTTTCGGTATAGCCCCGGGAGCCAAGCTTGACAATTTCCTCCATGAACTCCTCTCCCATGACCACCGGTTCAGCGGGATTTTCTTCCAGACATCTGTAAACATGATCCAGGGCGGCCCGGTAAATCCGGACAATGCCGCCGGCATAATAAATTCCCTTCATCCTTCCTTCAATCTTGATGGAATCCACCCCGGCCGCAATCAGTTCCGGCAGGCGCTTGATCAGGCAGAGATCCTTGCTGTTAAAGATGTGAGTTCCCCGCTCGTCTTCCTCCACCGCAAAAAACTGGCCCGGTCTTTTTGCCTCTTCAAGCCGGTAGGAGTAGCGGCAGGGATGAGCGCACAGCCCCTTGTTGGCATCCCGACCCGTGAGGTAGAGGCTGAGCATGCAGCGGCCGGAATAGGAGATGCAGAGGGCGCCATGGACAAAGACTTCAATTTTGGCGTTGATTTTATTTTTGATTTCGCGGATTTCCGCAAGTGACAGTTCCCGGGCCAGATTGATGCGGCTCACACCTTGTTGTTCCCAGAAAGAGGCGCTTTCGCCGTTGGTGACATTGGCCTGGGTGGAGAGGTGGATTTTTAATTGCGGCACAGTCTTTCTGGCCAGGCTGAGAATGCCTGGATCAGAAATGATAAGTCCGTCCACCCGGATTTCCGCAAGAAAGTTTAGATAGTCGGCAAGACCTTTAAAGTCCCGGTTATGGGCGAAGATGTTGACTGTGACAAAGACTCTGGCTCCGTGCTGGTGAGCAAAGTCAATCGCTTCCCGCAGTTCATCTTCTTTGAAATTGGCGGCCTGGGCCCGCAGGCTGAACCGTTTGCCGCCAAGATAGACCGCATCGGCACCGTAATGGATGGCGATTTTCAATTTTTCCAGGCTGCCGGCCGGGGCCAGGAGTTCACAGCGGGGATGACTCATTTCTCTGAGTCCGGCTGAAACCCTTCTGGATAGAGCAGCACAGCCCCGGCGGGCCAGCGTTTTTCACCAATTTCTTTGCCGCCAAGTTCAATGGAGTACTCATAGAGACTCTGCTGTAGGGGGGCAAGATGAAGGGAAGGGTAGGATTTTCCCTTTGTGAAACCGGAGAGGCCGCAGACATGGCCGCTGTCGTTAATCACCGTGGGAACACCGTAGGTTCGGCAGTTCACCGGTCGGGCCTCGTAGCAGTCGCATTGCTCCTCACTGTTTAAAAGGGGGCAGCGGATACGGGCCGTGGAGGGATCACCCTTTGCGGCAATGAGCTCCTGCCATTCTTGAAGAGCCTTTTTCGCCCGCTCCCGAATTTCCGCTTTGATTCCGTCTTCAAGCAGATTGAAACGGTGGGCGAGATAAACAGCCTCGACATAGGAGAGATCAAAAATAGCCGAACAGCAGTCGGAGCAGCCCGGTTTGCATTTCACTTCCTCAGGAAAACGTTCCCGGACAAGCCGCATGGTCTGATCCACGTATTGATAGAGTTTGAGTAAATTTTTAAACATTATTTTTTTGGTGTATCGCCTTACGGATTTATTTTGTTTTTTGACCTTCTTCGGTCGGCATGGTAATGATGAGGGGGTAAAGGTTCAAAGGTTCAAAGGGGCAAAGGTTTAAAGGGGCAGAGGGACAAAGGGGCGGAAGTTGGTCGGTTTCGTAAAAAACGTAGATTTTTTATAAATAACAAAATTCACGGACGGCACTGAATAATCTATCGAATTAATGTTGATGACTGAAGTGCCTCCCTTGGAAAAAGGAACGATTGGGGGCTGTTGTTTTTCCCTCTGTCCCTTAGCCCCTTTGAACCTTTGCCCCTTATGCAGTTAAATCACTTTAAACATTAATCCTCAAATCGTCATTCAATTTTCCAATTTTTTATGTGATTACCAACGAACTTCAGCCATAATTAGGCACGGTGCTGTAGGAGCCCGGCCCTCCGGGCGATAAAGGGTAATGTCTTTGCTCAGATTCCCTTATCGCTCACAGGGATGAGTGCCCCGCAGGAGATAAGCGTAGACTTCGAATGCCCTTGGGGTGCTCCTACGTATCAAACTATTCGTACCCCACCCCACGTTTTTCGGTAGCTATTCCATATGAGGCTGAAGATTAGTGGTAATTACAATTTTTTATGAAGAAGATAAAAAATAAAAGAGTTGCCGTGGCCATGAGCGGCGGAGTGGACAGCACCGTGGCCGCTGCCATCCTCAAGCAAGAAGGATATGACGTTTCCGGGGTTTTCATGATCCTGGCCCAGCCTGATCTTCAAGATCAACTTGATCGGGTCAGAGAGGTTGCCGGCAAGCTGGATGTTCCCCTTGAAACTGTCGATCTCAGCCAAGAGTTTCGCAAAGAGGTTTTGGACTATTTTTGCAGCAGTTAT
Organism: Thermodesulfobacteriota bacterium; assembly: GCA_034723545.1. Taxonomy (GTDB): domain Bacteria; phylum Desulfobacterota; class Desulfobulbia; order Desulfobulbales; family SURF-16; genus JAGHCC01. Next base: position 3,413 of record JAYEPA010000046.1, read on the forward strand.
TTGCAGGGCCGGACACCTAATCCTTGTGTCGTTTGTAATCCTGCAATAAAATGTGGTCATTTGCTGAACGCGGTCTGTTCGGAATCAGCTGATAAGCTGGCCACGGGCCATTATGCCCGGATTGATTTCGACGGACAGGGCCATTACCGGCTGCTCAAGGGCAGGGATATCGGCAAGGATCAGTCTTATTTTCTCTGCGGTTTGGGGCAGCGGCAGTTGGCCCGCCTTGTCTTTCCCCTTGGCGGTTTGAGCAAGGATGAGGTTTACCTCCGGGCCGAGGATTTGGGATTTTCGGATTTTCATGGCCGAGAGAGTCAGGATGTCTGCTTTCTTGAAAGTCGGAGTGTGGCTGATTTTTTGGCGGATCAGGACCTCAGTCTTCCCGGAAAAGGGGAGATTGTCGATTCGGCGGGGTGTCATCTTGGCGAACATCGGGGGATTTTTCATTATACCATCGGTCAGCGGCGCGGACTTGGTCTTTGCGATCCCACGCCCTGGTATGTGATTGGGCTGGATGTTGCGAAAAATCAGGTGGTGGTGGGCAAGGAAAAGGATTTACGGCATGACCGGTTTGTTGTGGGAGAGATGCGCTGGACCAGCGGTTTGCCAGCAGAACTTCCCGCGTTTTTTGATGTGAAGATCCGTTACCGCCACCAAGGGGCTCGGGCAAAGGTAAGCCGGAGAACCGATGGGGTTGAGGTTGTTTTTTCGGAGACGCAGCGGGCCATAACTCCGGGCCAGTTTGCAGTTTTTTACGATGGGGATCAAGTCATTGGCTGTGGAGAGATTGTAGGATGGAATTAAAAAGAACGCGGGTGGCGGTGACGACCTTGGGATGCAAGGTCAATCAGTTTGAGTCGGCGTCCTTTATCTCTTCCCTGGAGGCAAGAGGCGCTGAAATCGTGCCTTTTACCCATGAGGCGGATATTTATATTATTAACAGCTGCGCTGTCACAGCTCGGGCTGGGGCTGAATCGCGGCGTATGGTCCGTCGGGCCTACAGGAGTAATCCCGAGGCCAGGATCGTGGTGACCGGCTGTTATGCGCAGATGGCCGGGGACGAACTTCTTGATATTGTTGACCAGCCGGTCTGCCTGGTGGGCAATGCCTATAAGCATCTGCTGGTTGACTATACCCTTGCCGGCGATTATTGCGATATCGAGATGTACATGACTGATATCAGTAAAGTCAGGGAGATTTGTGATTTACCGGTAAAAAGTTTTCGCGGCCGGACCAGGGCCTTTTTGAAAATTCAGGATGGCTGCAACAGTTTTTGTTCCTACTGCATTATTCCCTATGCCAGGGGCCGCAGCCGCAGTCTGCCGCTGGATCGGGTTTTGGAGCAGGCCCGCATATTTGCGGAACAGGGGTACCGGGAGATTGTTTTGACCGGCATTCATGTGGGGAAATACGGTTCTGATCTTGAGTCGCCCTCCACCCTGGTCGGGTTGATGGAAAAACTGGCTTTGCAGGAGCCGGATATTCGTTTTCGGATCAGTTCCCTGGAACCCGGAGAACTGCATGATGATCTGCTTGCTCTGATCGGCTCCTGCCCGAATATCATGCCCCATCTTCATATTCCACTCCAGAGCGGCGACAGTGGCGTCCTTAAAAAGATGAACCGGCATTATTTGCCGGAGGATTATGCGCGTACCGTTGAGAAAATCATCAGCCTGCTTCCGGACGCGTGCATTGGTTCCGATGTCTTGGTGGGGTTTCCAGGTGAGGATAAAAAGGCCTTCCAAAACACTCTGAATCTGCTGACCGGCCTGCCGATTTCTTATCTCCATGTTTTTCCCTATTCAAAACGGCCGGCCACTCTTGCCGCCCGGATGAAAGGACAAATCCCGGGCCCGGTCAAGAAGGAACGGGTGGCGGTTCTGCGCCGGCTGGACCAGGAGAAACGGCTGGCGTTTTATAGTCGTTTTCCCGGCACGGTCCACAGGGTGCTGGCCGAGAACAAAAAAAACCGTTTCCGTCTCATGCGTGGCTTTACGGAAAATTATATTCCGGTTTACTTTTCGGCTCCGGCCGGATTGAGTAATCAGATTTGTGACGTCAGGATCGACCGGTTGGAAGAGAATACGGTTTTTGGGGAACTTGTGGAGTGATACCCAATGTCATTAACTTAAGGACTTCTTCGAAAAAGTTCCCCTTAGAAAAAGGGGGATTTAGGGGGATTTTTCAGCCATAGTTAAATCCCCCCCAAGCCCCCCTTTTCTAAGGGGGGAGATGTAGAGCTTAAGTTAATGACGTTGGAGTGATACCTTCAACCTTCAACCTGAACACCTAAAGAAGTAACAAAAGAGAGAGAAACATGATCGGTGAAATTATCTCCATCGGCGACGAGTTGACCTCGGGACGGATTCTGAATTCAACCAGTTATTTTGCCGCCAGCCATCTTTTTGGCGCCGGCCATGAGGTTTCCGCCATGTTCACCATTGGTGACGAACCGGAAATGATTGGTTCTTCCATTAAGGACAGCATTGACCGGGCTGATTTTGTTGTGGTCACCGGTGGCCTGGGGTCCACCAGTGATGATCTGACCAATGAGGCAGTGGCCCAGGCCCTGGATCGGCCGACGACCTTGTATCCCGAGATTTTTGATAAGATCAAGAGGTCCAGGCGATTTATCAGTATGCCTTCCCTGGAAAAGCTGGCCTGGCTGCCGTCCGGGGCTGAAATTCTCAAACCGGAAGAGAGGATGGCCGGTTATTTGCTCATTTATAATGATAAACCGATTTTTTTTCTCCCAGGGGTGCCCAACCAGATGCGGGAGTTGATGATTGACCGGGTGATCCCCCGGCTTGCCACCTGGAAGGGCGGTAAGACCAGCCTGGTCCGGCAGAAGGTTTATAAGGTTTTCGGTCTCTCTGAAATGGAAATTAACCAGAGGCTGAAAGCGATTGAAAACAGCCACAGCCAGGTTAGCATCGGCTATTATCCGCTTTCCACTGAGGTGCATGTAAGTCTTACGGTTCGGGGTGAAAGCCATGCCGAAACAGAGAGATTATTTCAACAGATAGAAATGGTCATCGAAGAGACTATGGGTGATTCGCTTTATGGCGAAGATGACGCCTGCCTGGAAGGGATTGTCGGCCAGATTCTCCATGCCCGCAAGCTGACAATCGGCGTGGCCGAATCCTGTTCCGGCGGTTTGATGGCCCATCGGATTACCACCATTCCGGGCAGTTCCAGCTATTTTCTCGGTGGAGTGGTGGCCTATTCCAATGACTTGAAGGAAAAACTGCTGTCGGTGAACAGAAAAACTCTGCTTGAGCATGGCGCCGTGAGCCGCCGGACGGCTCAAGAGATGGCCCGGGGTGTCTGCGAGGCCACGGGTAGTGATATCGGTATTTCGGTGACCGGCATTGCCGGTCCCACCGGAGGGACGGAAGAAAAACCGGTGGGAACAGTCTGTTTCGGGCTGGCAGCTGGTGAGGATTCGTTTGATTTTCTTTTTCATTTCTGCGGCAAACGGGCCAGGATCCAGACCCAGGCGGCCATGACCGGCCTTGACCTTGTTCGGCGTTATCTGCTTAAGCTGGAGCTGCCGTTGGATTGATTCATTTTAAGGGCCATCCCGGCGAACCGGCACGACCGATAAACGACTGAAATGAGACATCGAAAAATGGTAACCGTTCACCGGGTCACTAATATACGGGAACCACAGTCCTTGTAACCGTTTACCAGTGCCTCTGTGAGAGACTTGCATTTAATCATGGGAAGAAATGAGAAGATCGGGTATTCTATCTTGTTTTGCACAATTTATTTTGTGATTACTAATGAAATTCAGCCACAATGAGGCACGGTGCTGTAGGAGCCCGGCCCTCCGGGCGATAAAGGGTCAATTTTTTACTCTGCGTCCCTTATCGCTCACAGGGTGAGCTCCTACGTTCGTGCCCTACCCCACCTTTTTCGGTAGTTATTTACATATGAGGCTGAAGATGAGTGGTAATCACAATTTATTTCGTGTTTTTTGTGGATTTCGTGACTGACAAAAATAATACAAATCAGGTAACTATTCAGTTCTAACAGGAGAAAGCAATATGGCTATGGCCGAGGGGAAAACGAAAACACTGGATTCGGCAATATTTCAGATTCAGAAGCAGTTCGGTAAAGGTTCGATCATGCGCCTTGGCACCGATGAGGTTCAGGCTATCCCGGTCATTCCCACCGGCGCCCTGAGTCTTGACATTGCCACGGGAGTGGGCGGTTTTCCCAGGGGGCGGGTGACGGAAATTTATGGCCCGGAATCTTCGGGCAAGACCACCCTGGCTCTGCATGTCATCGCTGAAGCCCAGAAATTAAACGGTGTGGCCGCCTTTATTGATGCCGAGCATGCCCTGGATTTGGCTTACGCGTCCAGGCTCGGGGTTAACGTAGATGATCTGCTGGTTTCCCAGCCCGATTATGGCGAGCAGGCCCTGGAGATTGCCGAGATCCTGATCCGAAGCAGTGCTGTAGACGTGATTGTCATTGACTCGGTGGCTGCTTTGGTGCCAAAGGCGGAGATTGACGGCAATATCGGCGATTCCCACATGGGCCTCCAGGCCCGGCTGATGTCCCAGGCCATGCGAAAACTGACCGGTATCCTGAAAAGGACCAATACCTCCCTCATTTTTATCAACCAGATCAGAATGAAGATCGGTGTCATGTTTGGTAATCCCGAGACCACTACCGGCGGTAATGCCCTGAAATTTTATTCTTCCATGCGTTTTGATATCCGCAGGCAGACGCCGATCAAGGACGGCCAGGAGGTCATCGGCAACCGGACAAAGGTGAAGATTGTCAAAAACAAGGTGGCTCCTCCCTTTAAAATCGCCGAGTTTGATATTGTTTATGGCGAAGGGATTTCTAAAGTCGGAGATACCCTTGATCTGGCTGTGGGTCAGGACATCGTGGATAAGAGCGGGGCCTGGTATTCCTACGAGGGTGAACGGATCGGCCAGGGACGCGAGAATGCCAAAGAGTTCCTCAAGGAGCATCCTGAGATGACCGCTGACATTGAGCGCAAGGTGCGCCTCGGTTTTGGTCTGCCTGTTGATTCCGATGAAGAGAAGAAGGAAGAGGCAACGAAGGAGTAAGGCTGGATCGAATTTGAAAATTGTCTCCCACAGAGGCACAGAGGCACAGAGTGTAATTACTCAGCGTAAGCTGGAAATTAGCCTTTACTTCAGACTGCAGCTGAATCGTTACCACAGAGTTTTTATTTTTTCTCTGTGAGCTCTGTGCCTTTGTGAGAGTAAAAGAAAACTCTATAAATCCCAAATAATTATGACTGGAAAAGAAATACGAAAAAAGTTCCTCGACTATTTTGCCGACAGGGGCCACACCGTGGTGGAAAGTTCCGCCCTGGTGCCCAAGGACGATCCGACATTACTTTTTACGAATGCCGGTATGGTTCAGTTCAAACGGGTTTTTACCGGCGAGGAAAAGCGGAAGTATGTCCGGGCCACAACCTCCCAGCGCTGCGTGCGGGCCGGCGGCAAGCATAATGACCTGGAAAATGTCGGCTACACGGCCCGGCATCATACCTTTTTTGAGATGCTGGGGAATTTTTCCTTTGGCGATTATTTCAAGGAAGACGCCATTCATTACGGCTGGGAGTTCCTCACCAAGGTCATTGGCCTGCCCACGGAAAAGATGTGGATTTCGGTTTTTGAGGATGATGACGAGGCCTATGGGATCTGGGAAAAGATTGACGATGTTCCTGAAGGACGTATTGTCCGACTCGGTGAAAAGGACAACTTCTGGGCCATGGGTGATACCGGGCCCTGCGGCCCCTGTTCCGAGATCCATATTGATCAGGGCCCGGAGGTGGGCTGCGGTCGGGCTGACTGCAAGGTGGGCTGTGACTGTGACCGTTATCTTGAACTCTGGAACCTGGTTTTTATGCAGTTTGAGCGCAGCGAGGACGGCAAGCTGACGCCTCTGCCCCGGCCAAGCATTGACACCGGCATGGGATTGGAGCGGATAGCCGCCGTGGTTCAGGGGGTACACAGTAATTATGATTCCGATCTCTTTAGCGGTCTGATCAATAAAATTGCTGATATCAGCAAGACAATTTACGGAGAGGATTCCCGCCGGGATACGGCCATGAAGGTTATTGCCGACCACAGTCGGGCCACCACCTTTCTCGTCGCCGACGGCGTATTGCCTTCCAATGAGGGCCGGGGATATGTGCTGCGGCGCATCATGCGTCGCGCCATTCGTTTTGGCCGTTTTCTTGGACTGACAAGGCCTTTCATGTCTGCTGTCACGGCGGGGGTGATTGCTGAAATGGCGGAGGCCTATCCACATCTCCTTGATGCCGGGGAACTCCTGGATAAAGTGGTACGCCACGAGGAGGAGCGTTTCCTTGAGACCCTTGACCACGGACTGGCCATGCTGGAGGAGAAGATCGGCCGCATGAAGAACGCTGGAGAGACGATCATCGGCGGTGAATTTATCTTCAAACTCTACGATACCTATGGTTTCCCGGTGGATATTGTCCGTGATATCGGCCTTGACGGCGGCATGGAGATCGATGAGGATGGCTTTAATCGCGCCATGGCGGAGCAGCGGGAGCAATCCCGAAAATCATGGAAGGGGAGCGGTCTTGCGGAAAAGACAAAGGGTATGCAGGAGCTGCTTGCCAGGGAAGAAAAAAACGATTTTGTCGGCTACGAAAGGTGGCAGGCTTCTTCGACGATCAAAGAAATTTTGGACCAGGCCGGTGAGCTGGTAACCGAGGCCGCAGGCGGCGACAGGGTCTCCATTGTTTGTGGGGAGACTCCGTTTTACGCGGAGTCAGGCGGCCAGGTGGGGGATCAGGGCGAAATTGTTGCGTCCGGCGGACGGGCCAAGGTGCTTGATACGGTTTCCATCGGCAACGGTTTGATTCTGCACCAGGTTAATGTTGTGGAGGGCAGGCTGACCCGTGGCGCGGAGGTGGAGCTGAAGGTTGGCGAGAGCAGACGGCGGAGCATTGCCGCAAATCATACTGCCACCCATCTTCTCCAGGCCGCCCTGAAAGAGGTGCTTGGTGAGCATGTCAAGCAATCGGGCTCCCTGGTAACTCCTGAGCGGCTGCGTTTTGACTTTACCCATTTTTCCCCATTGACATTCAAAGAGATCAGGGCAGTGGAAAAGAAGGTCAATGAAGAGATACGGATGAACAGCTCGGTGCAAACTGCGCTTCTTGGCCGGGATGAGGCCATTCAGGCTGGAGCCACGGCTCTGTTCGGCGAAAAATATGGTGAGACGGTGCGCATGGTGAGTCTTGCCGATTTCAGCAGGGAACTTTGCGGCGGCACCCATGTTGCGGCCTCCGGTGAAATCGGTTTGATGAAGATTACGATGGAAACCGGCATTGCCGCCGGCATCCGCAGGGTTGAGGCCGTTACAGGAGCGGGTGCTCTGGAGCTGTTTCAGGAAAAGGATGCGGTTCTAGCCACCGTAGCCGAACTGCTCCGCTCAACTCCTGCCGAAACCGTGGACCGGATTAAAAATCTCCAGGTCAGGCAGAAGGAGATGGAAAAGGAAATCAGTTTGTTGAATGCCAGATTGTCGCTTGTAAGTCTGGATGAGATGATTAACAGCGGCAAAATGGTGGAGGGTATAAAGGTGGTGTCCAGCCGGGTGACACTTGATTCTCCTAAAACCATGCGTGAGGTTGGTGACCGGGTGCGTGACAAACTGGGCTCGGGCGTGGCGGTCCTGGGTGGGGTGCTGAACGATAAGGTTTCGCTCCTGGCCATTGTCAGCAAGGATCTGACGCAAAGGGTTCAGGCCGGTAAAATTATCAAGGAAGTAGCTGCCATGGTGGGTGGCGGTGGCGGTGGTCGACCGGATATGGCCCAGGCCGGCGGCGTTATGGTTGACAAACTTCCTGCGGCCCTGGAAGCGGTTGCCACCATTGTTGCGGCGCACCTTAAATAGGGCGTTAAATAAATGTACGGAAAACAGCAGATTCTCAAGCCTTAATATCTAGAAAAAAAGTTGACATGCTAATGGGAATGTAGTAGAAATCGCCATAATTTTATGAGGGGACATTCATTTTTCTTGTCTCAACCAGTAAACGTAGCAAAACATAGGGGGCGTAGATGATAGATATAGATATCACAATGTTGATTCAGATCGTGAATATTCTTTTTCTGATCGTGATTCTGAATGCGGTTTTGTATAAACCGGTGCTGGGGATTCTGGCGAAGCGGAAGAAAAAATTGTCTGAACTGGAAACCGATGCTGCAAATTATCGTAAAAATGCCAAACTGAGAGGAGAGGAGTTTGATAAAAAACTTCTTGACGTCGGTCAGCAGGCCAAAGCCAAGCTTGATGAAGCACGCAACGAGGCTCAGGCCGCTGGAAATGAGACATTGGCCAAGATTCGCAATGAATCTGATTCTGCCAAGACCAGCCAGCTCAGCCAGGTTAAATCTGATTTTGCAACCGCCCAGAAAGAGCTGAGCGGTCAGTTAGATAGTTTTGCTAATGAGATGGCAAGTAAGGTGCTTGGGAGGGCGGTTTAAGATGAATAGCAGGGGAAAATGGAAAACAATCGGTGTAACAAGCATTGCGGTAATCAGTGTGCTGTCAATGGCTGGGTTACTGTACGCTTCGGGTGGAGAGCATGGCGGTGGACATGAAGTGCAGGACAGTCTGTCACCGGCCAAGCTCAAGGATCTGCTCTGGAGAACACTGAACTTTGCTGCATTGATGATTATTCTGGTTAAATTTCTGGCCAAGCCCCTTGTTGATGGATTGCGGGGCAGGCGTGAAGGAATTCGTGAGCAGTTTGATAGTCTTGAGGCCCAGAAAAGTGAAGCCGAGAGGGAATACAAAGAATATGAGGCGAAAATCGCCGGCATGGATGCGCAACTTGATAAGATGATCGACAATGCCATTGCCCAGGGCGAGGTAGAGAAGAAAAGAATTATTGAAGAGGCGAATCAGGCTGCCGACAATATAAAACGGCAGGCCGAGAATGCAGTTCAAAACGCTATTTCCGAGGCAAAAAAAGAGCTGAAGGACGAGATTGCCGATAAAGCGGCGATCATGGCGGAAGAAATAATCAAAAAGAACCTGCAGGATGCTGATCAGGTGAAACTTGTAGAAAATTACCTTGATAAAGTAGGAGCCGTGAAATAATGAAAAATGCAATTTTAGCCAAAAGATATGCCAAGGCATTATTCGCGGTAGGCAAGGAAGAGGATGCCTTTGACGAATACACCGAGGCCTTGAACGGATTTGCCGAGATGTACGCCACGATACCCGAGGTGCTTGATGGGTTGACGAATTTTATCTATCCTCAGGATGTCCGGGAAAAGGTTATGGCCGAGTTGGTAAAATCAGCCGGTCTGACAGGTGTTATGGCCAACTTTATGAATCTCCTGGCCCAGAAGAGAAGGGCGGATGTTCTGCCGGATATAGCTGAGACCTTTCAGGCAATGGTAGATGAAGAACATAACGTCTGCCAGGGTATGGTGGTAACAGCAACGGAAATTGATGCTGATTTGAAGGAAAAGGTTAAGGAAACATTAGAAAAGATAACAGGAAAGCAGGTCACCTTGAACACCGCGGTGGATGAAAGCATTATTGGCGGTATGGTCGCTAAGGTTGGCGATCTCGTGTTTGACGGTAGTATCAAGACCCAGCTTGCCGGTTTAAAAGAGTCCATAAAAGGGAGTGAATAAGCAATGCAGATCAAAGCTGAAGAAATTAGTCAAATTATCAAGGGACAGATCAAGGACTATGAAACAAAAGTTGATCTGAGTGAAACCGGAACCGTAATATCCGTTGGTGACGGTATTGCACGTGTTCATGGAGTTGAAAACTGCATGGCCATGGAGCTCCTGGAATTTCCCGGCGGTATCCTGGGTCTTGCTCTGAACCTTGAAACCGACAATGTTGGTTGTGCTATTCTTGGTAATGTATCCGGAATTAAAGAAGGCGATATCGTTAAACGGACCGGCAATATTGCCGAGGTTCCGGTTGGCCCCGAGTGTGAAGGCCGGGTTGTTGACGGTGTTGGCGCCCCCATTGACGGACAGGGAGCCATTAATGCTAAAGCAACTGCCAAGATGGAGGTTCTTGCTCCTGGTGTTATCGCCAGAAAGGGTGTTCATGAGCCCTGCTATACAGGCAGCAAGGCCATTGACGGCATGACCCCTGTTGGCCGCGGTCAGCGTGAGCTGATCATTGGTGATCGCCAGATTGGCAAGACCGCTGTCTGTGTTGATGCTGTCATTGCCCAGCGCGAGACAGACGTTCATTGCATCTATGTGGCCATCGGCCAGAAAAAATCAACTGTTGCCCTGGTTGTTGAGGCCCTTCGTAAAAATAATGCCATGGATTATACCACGGTTGTAGCCGCCTGCGCCTCTGATCCGGCGCCGATGCAGTATGTTGCCGCATTTACCGGCTGCGCCATGGGCGAGTATTTCCGTGACAAAGGCGAGCACGCCCTGATCATTTATGATGATCTTTCAAAACAGGCTGTATCTTATCGCGAGCTTTCTCTCCTGCTTCGCCGTCCACCTGGTCGTGAGGCTTTCCCCGGTGATATTTTCTTTAACCATTCCCGTCTTCTTGAGCGTTCATGTAAGGTCAATGACGAACTTGGCGCCGGCTCTTTGACAGCCCTGCCGATTATTGAAACCCAGGAAGGTGACGTTTCCGCCTTTATTCCGACAAACGTTATTTCCATTACCGACGGCCAGGTGTACTTGGAGCCGGATCTGTTCTTCTCCGGTGTTCGTCCCGCAATTAACGTTGGTCTTTCCGTATCAAGGGTTGGTGGTGCTGCCCAGTGTAAAGCCATGAAACAGGTTGCCGGTACTCTGCGCCTCGATCTGGCCCAGTATCGTGAGCTGGCCGCTTTTGCCGGTTTTGGTTCCGATCTTGATGCCGCCACCCAGGCCCAGTTGACCCGTGGTGAGCGACTGGTTGAGATTCTCAAGCAACCCCAGTATCAGCCCCTGTCAATGCAGAAACAGGTCAGCATTCTTTTTGCCGGTACCAGGGGATTTCTTGACACTCTGCCGATAGATACACTTGCTGATTACGAGCAGGAACTGTACTCATACATTGAGTCCAATAATCCTGATATCTTTGATACTCTTGTAGAAAAACAGGAAATTGACAGTGCTCTTGAAGAGAAGATGAAACAAGCCTTAACCGCCTTTGGCGATTCCTTCAAGGCTTCAAAGGGTATCAAATAATTAAAGGGATAGAGCTTAAAAATGCCTAGTCTAAAAGAAGTTAAAACCAAGATAGAAGGTGTAAAGAAGACTTCCCAGATTACCAAGGCCATGAACATGGTTGCCTCGGCGAAACTCCGTGGCGCCCAGGATAAGATGGAGCAGTTCCGTCCTTACACCGCCAAGTTCAATGAAGCCATGGGAAGTCTGGCCGGGAACATGGATTCCAGCGCCTTTCCTTTAATGGAAGTTCGCGAAGTCAAGACGGTTGAAATTGTCGTTATCACCTCTGACCGTGGTCTCTGCGGTAGCTTCAATGCCAATATTATGAAAATGGCAGAGAAGATGAAGAATGAGTACGAGGCAGAGGGAAAAAAGGTAACCTTTACCTGTGTCGGCAAGAAAGGTGCGAGATACTTCGCGAAAATCGGCACTGTACGACAGGGCTATGACGACATCATGGGAAGTTTCCAGATGTTTAATGCCAGGGCTATTGCCCAGGACATTGGCGCAAATTTTCTGGCCGGCGAGGCTGACGAGGTTAAAATCGTCTATGGCCAGTTTCTTTCGGTAGGTGTGCAGAAACCCGCTGTCCAGAATCTATTGCCTGTGCAACCAATTGAAGAAGAAGGTGCAGAGGCAACCGAAGCTGCAACAACCGTCGATTATATTTACGAGCCCAGTCCTGGTGAAATAATGGATGTTTTGCTGCCACTTTATATGAATGTTATGATTTATCATTCCATGCTTGAAGTCGGCGCCAGTGAGCATGCTGCTCGTATGACCGCTATGGATAATGCTACAAATGCATGTAAAGATATTGTAGATGAGCTAACCACGATTTATAATAAGGCCCGCCAGGCAGCTATTACCGGCGATTTGATGGATATCGTCGGCGGTGCCGAGGCCCTTAAAGGATAAAGAATTTAATTTTAAGCCGGAGTTAAAAATACGGCTTTTTTAAAAGATGCTGAGGAGGCAAAAGTTTCATGAGTGATCAAAATGTTGGTAAAATTGTCTCGGTTGTCGGACCTGTCTGCGACGTCGAGTTTGAGCCGGGCCAGCTGCCTACTATTATGAATGCTCTTTTAGTGAGCAATCCCGCCATTAGTGATGAGGCTGATAATCTTGTAATTGAAGTTGCTCAGCATCTCGGTGATAATGTCTGCCGTTGTGTTGCTATGGATCAAACAGATGGTCTTGTCCGCGGTATGACGGCAACAGACACCGGAGAGCCTATCAGAATCCCGGTCGGCCAACCAGCCCTTGGCCGCATCATGAATGTCGTAGGACGTCCAGTTGATGGTAAGGGACCTATTGATTCAACTAAATCAGCTGTTATTCACAGAGATGCACCGGCCTTTACCGATCAGAGTACGGAAGTTCATGTACTTGAGACCGGAATTAAGGTTATCGATCTGCTGGTTCCATTCCCACAGGGTGGTAAAATGGGACTGTTCGGCGGCGCTGGTTGTGGTAAGACCGTTATTATGATGGAGATGGTTAACAACATCGCCATGCATCATGGTGGTATTTCCGTATTCTGCGGTGTTGGTGAGCGTACCCGTGAAGGAAATGATCTGTACATGGAAATGAAGGAGTCCGGCGTACTTCCTAAAGCCGCGCTTGTTTATGGCCAGATGACAGAGCCTCCGGGAGCCCGTTCACGTGTGGCCCTGACTGGTCTTAGCGCTGCTGAGTATTTCCGTGATGAAGAAGGACAGGACGTTCTTTTCTTCGTTGATAATATCTTCCGTTTTACCCAGGCTGGTGCTGAGGTTTCCGCCCTTCTCGGACGTATTCCTTCTGCTGTTGGTTACCAGCCTACCCTGGCCACCGATCTTGGTGCCCTGCAGGAGCGTATCACATCAACCACCAAGGGTTCCATTACCGCTGTACAGTGTGTATATGTCCCTGCTGATGACTTGACTGATCCTGCTCCCGCTACTACATTTGCCCATCTTGACGGTACGGTTGTTCTTTCCCGTCAGATTGCTGAGCTTGGTATCTATCCTGCGGTTGATCCTCTTGACTCCACATCTAGGATTTTGGATCCCAATGTTCTCGGTGAAGAGCATTATTCTACCGCTCAGCAGGTACAGCAGACTCTGCAGAAATATAAATCTTTGCAGGATATTATTGCTATTCTCGGTATGGATGAGCTATCTGATGAAGATCAGCAGCTTGTTGGCCGGGCTCGTAAGATTCAGAGATTCCTGTCTCAGCCTTTTACCGTTGCCGAGGTTTTCACCGGTATGGACGGAAAATATGTTAAGGTTGAGGATACTGTGCGCGGCTTTAAGGAAATTCTTGAAGGCAAACATGACGATCTGCCTGAGACCGCCTTTTATATGGTCGGTGGTATTGATGAGGCTGTTGAAAAAGCAGCTAAGGAAAAAGCAGCTGCCGCATAAAAAACAGATATCAAGAAAGCTGGATGGGTTGGTTGATGTCTGCTGATATCAACTCATCCTGTTAATCGATTTAAATAAGGTGAGTAAGCAATGGCTGAAAGTATACAACTTGAAATAGTAACACCTACCGGAGCAGTCGTCAGTGAAGCTGTTGATATTGTCACAGCCCCTGGCGGCGGTGGTGAGTTTGGTGTTCTGGCCAACCATGCAGCCTTTCTCAGCACTGTTAAAGTTGGCACATTGAGCTATAAACAGGGTGGATCTACCGTATCAATGATGATTAACGGTGGATTTTGTGAAGTGTCCGACAATAAAATCACTTTTTTAGCAGAATCTGCTGAAAAGGGTACTGATATTGATGTTGATCGTGCCATGAAGGCTAAAGAGCGGGCTGAGAAAAGACTGCTTGAGGCCAAATCACAGAAAGAAAAGATCAATATGGTTCGCGCCGAGGCAGCTCTTCAACGTGCGATTGCGCGAATTAAGACTGCTGAAACCAAATAGTTTTTATTTATTATAGATGTTAAAAAAAGCCGCACTTTTGTGCGGCTTTTTTTTTATTGTATTTTTGCTTTTAGTAGTCTCGTAAAAACAATTTTTTACGGAAACATCGATTTTACATTCTTATTTGTGATTACCAACGAACTTCAGCCATAATTAGTCACGGTGCTGTAGGAGCCCGGCCCTCCTGGCGATAAAGGGTAAGTTTTTGCTCAGAGCCCCTTATCGCTCACAGGGGTGAGCTCCTACGTGTCAAGCTATTCATGCACCACCCTACGTTTTTCGGTAGCTATTACATATGAGGCTGAAGATTAGTGGTAATCACTTTCTTATTTCTCTCCCAGATTAGCCTCAATGACAAAAGTTCCATGTTCTGTCTCAAATGGAATTACAAGAGTTGGCGCATCTGAAAAGTAGGAAATTTCAACTCCCTTTCCCTTGATCATGGTTGGCGTTGCCAGGTCGAATTTATGATGTAACTTTGCCAGCTGAGCTTTGGCTCCTCCACAGATCATATTTGTCAATTCCCCGACGGCGTCAAGGATCTCGTCATCAATTTCTTCTTTGGGTGGCTCCATGAGCATGTTGCCGACGATATTCAGGATGCAGTTTTTTGTAAAACTGACCACCATGCAACCGCTTACTTTTTCGGAAGCCATGCCGATGAGACCCGTGACCTCACCATAGGATTTATTTCCTTTTTTTAATACAGGTTTTTGGGACTTGGCCTGTGTCTGGCACATGGTCTCCAGAACGTTTTTGGTGGAGGTGAGGAATGGATTGATAAATTCAGCCTTCATTGATCGTCCTTTATGCAGGTTTGCTGTTTTTTTATAGCGTAAAGTTGAGGGATTAAAGCGACAGAAGTGACACGATTTGTTTACATTCTTTAATTAAACGATGTCTGTGCCGTCTTTGTCAAATTTTTTGTAAATTCCACTAATCAATTTTTGTAACCGTTCCCTGGGACACTGATTTTACGGCAACCACCGTCTTGTAAGCGTTTACCAGTGCCTCATATTCGTTCATTCGGAGTCTACGCTTACCTGGGCCTGCGCAGCATACTGGTGTTATATAAGCAGGTCAAAATGGGCAAAGATGAGGTGCTGGTGAACGCTTACCAATTTTTACCCAGTTACCTGACTGGACGGATCGATAACATGACTCGCAGATTCGAACAGCAGCAAGGCCTTCTTCCGCCGGTATAGGATTCTCTCCTTCATCACGAAGATAATTAAGCCAGTCGACAAGCAGTGGAACAATGGTTGCTCCGGGTGGATCGATCTCTATTTTTTTTATTTTCGTACCGCTGATGAATTCCAGGCTGCCATGGACATGGTCTCCGTGGAGCTGGCCCCTTGAGCCGATAAGTTCATAGCGGGCTGATCTTGCCCTGCCGACCTTGCTGGCTTCGATGATACCGGCAATGGAATTTTTCATTTCAAATTGAGCTGTAAACAGATCTTCGAGAATTTCATTGTGCTTCCTGTAAGTAGCAGCTCGTATCTTGCCGAAGTCATGTCCGGTTATAAAGCGAATTCCATCAAAAAGGTGCACCGCAGTTTGCAACACCACGCCTCCTCCGGCCTGTTCAGGGTCTTCATGCCAGCCAAGCGTTGACGGTTCGAGACGCTGGCTCGCGGAAATAGCGTACAGTTCACCCGCCATGGGAAGATTTTTTTTTAACGCCTGAAGAACACTGTTATAACGAAGGGTGTGGCCGACTGTCAGACGCAGACCTGAATTTTGAAAGAGATGAATTATCCTTTCCGCACTTTTGCTGTCAATGGCCAGGGGTTTTTCCAGCAGGAGATTTTTCCCGGCTTCGCAGCATCTTTCTGCTATCTCCAAATTCATGCCGGGCGGTGTTACTGAGATTACCGCATCAACATCCGGATCGGTGACCATTTCCTGCCAGTCAGGAAAATAACGTGTATTCCATTCCTTTGCCTGCTTTTTCCCATCGCTCGAACGTCTGCTGATTCCTGTCAGTTCGATTCCTGACAGGTCATGAAGGATATGTCCCGCGTAACGGGAACCATGCCTGCCCGTGCCGATAATTGCGACCTTGATGTAATTCATTTTTTCAAAATTTAGCCAAATTGTAAATATTCAGATATGGCACCAAATTGGCCTAACCACAGTTCCGTAACTGTTCAGATGTGCCTTAGATTCGTTTATTTAGGTCTGCGAAGCGTACTTGTGCTACTCAAGCAGGCCTAAATGAGCGAAGATGAGGTGCAGCTGAATAGTTACGCCTAATTTAAAATTTATATCTCACAGAGGCACAGAGAGCGCAGAGTTTTTTGCTCTGTGAGCTCTGTGCCTCTGTGAGAGACTAAAAGAATCTATCCTTTAACCTTCATAAGCAGCTTTTCATAGGCCTCGCTGAGCTCGACAAAGGTGTGATGGTCACCGCCGGTATCCGGGTGCAAATCCTTTGCTTTTTTCCGGTAAAGACGAGTTAACTCCTTTTTCGACATCCCTTGCAAATCTTTTGCTGAAACATTAAGGATATTTCCGGCATCCTCCATGCTGATTGTGCTTTTTGATTCTGGAAAGCTGAATTTGCGGTGACTATTCATGAACTGTCTGATGTAGTCATCAAGAAAAGTACTTGCGCCATAATTAAAATCAAAAAACAGAATAAGGTATCGGATCAGATAATCGTGCAGTTTGTTTTCAGGCTCCATCCCGGCCCAGAAAAGATCGTCCCGGTCGAGCCGGCAAAGATCATCGAGAAAATATTCATCAACCAAGTCCTGTTTCAGTCCCTGGGGCATGGATCGGGCGATAAGCTCGCTGAAATGACGTTGCAGATCGAAAATAACGTAAATATATAATTTGAATTCAGAAGGTTCAAGGCACCGTTCCTGTTCCATAAAATATTGTTCCCGTTCATCCCTTGATTTGTTGAGGAGAACGCGGAATATTTTAGGCGGCATCTTCCAGATTCGGCTCTGATCCAGGCCACCGTAGCGGAGGTGGTGGAGACGTCTTCGGTCAAATATATGAATTTGATGTTCAATGGACGCAAGTTCTTCGCCAGAGATTTTCGGCGATTGAAACTGCTGTTGGCGTCGGTAAAAGGGTTCAAGCTTGATGCGGATTTCCGGATCGATAAATGTCCAGAGAAGGCTTTCGAGTTTGTCACCCACATCCCCATCGATAGAAGGTTCCAGGGATTCGATCAGATGTTCGGCAACGTAAAATGAGCTTCCTCCCGGATAAACAAAATAATTTTCAGGATCAGGACCAAGTTCAAAAAGAACACGGCTGCGGAAAACGTCACCGTCATCATAGGATTGCCTGATTGAGTAATGAGTTTTTCCGTGAATTGTTTTTTTGGCGAGATACATGATAGCTGTTTTTTATTTTTGTTTGTTTAAAAGAAATGTAGGCAAGATAATCCGCCCTGTCAACTTTGAATGTAATTATTCAGCAAGACAACCGGGGGGCACTGAACTCGGCATTTATTTTAAAAGTAACAAAAGAATTATATCGTCATTCCGGCTAAAAACATGCCGGAATGACGTATACGAAGTTTTTGTGTTTATTATGCTGTTTTAACGACATTTGTGCATAGTACTCGAAATTTTGTTACTTAGAAGCGTATGTGAAAATGTTACCTTTGAATCAAAAATGCAGTGAACAGATCTTTTTAATCGATTTTGATTAATGTAGGAATTTTGGCCTGTTCGAGTTAAAATTGCCTTTTATTTTATAGAAGTTTGTCGGCTTTGCCTTCACTCTTCAAGCTAACTACCTTGATTAATACATTTATAGGATGGACCCATGGCTGTTGAAGAAAAGAAAGTAATCTACTCCATGATTGGAGTAAGTAAATTTTATGATAAGAAACCTGTTTTAAAGGACATTAATCTTTCCTATTTTTATGGTGCGAAAATCGGTGTCCTGGGACTGAATGGTTCGGGCAAGAGTTCTTTGCTGCGAATCCTGGCTGGAGTGGACAGTGATTTTGTCGGCAAAACCTCAATTTCCCCTGGTCTGACGGTTGGTATTCTGGAGCAGGAACCATTGCTTGATGATGATAAAACCGTCAGGCAGATCGTTGAGGAAGGAGTGCAGGAGACGGTTGATCTGCTGGAGGAATTTAATCAAATTAATGAAAAATTCGCCGAGACAATGTCCGATGATGAGATGAATGATCTCATTACCCGTCAGGGTGAGGTTCAGGATAAATTAGATGCCCTTGATGGTTGGGATCTTGATGCCCGCCTTGACATGGCCATGGATGCGCTGCGCTGTCCCCCTGCCGATGAGGTGATCAATATCCTGTCCGGCGGTGAGAAACGGCGGGTGGCCCTCTGCCGGCTGCTGCTAAAAAAACCGGACATCCTCCTCCTTGATGAGCCAACCAACCACCTGGATGCGGAAACCGTGGCCTGGCTCGAACATCATCTTCATCGCTATGAAGGAACCGTTATTGCCGTTACCCATGACCGCTATTTTCTCGACAATGTGGCGGGCTGGATTCTTGAGCTTGATCGTGGTCGTGGAATTCCCTGGAAAGGCAATTATTCCTCCTGGCTTGACCAGAAGCGTAAACGGCTTCAGGTTGAAGAGAAGAAAGAGTCAGACAGGCAGAAAACCTTACAGCGGGAACTTGAGTGGGTCAAAATGACACCAAAAGCCAGACACGCCAAGTCCAAGGCCAGGATCAAGGCCTATGAGCAGCTGTTGGGCAGGGAAGGAGAGAAACGGGCCGGCGAGTTGGAGATTTATATCCCGCCGGGACCGCGTCTGGGCAAGGTGGTGATTGAAGCGGATAAGATCGGCAAGGCCTTTGGTGACCGGCTCCTGATTGATGATATGACTTTTTCCCTGCCGCCGGGAGGGATTATTGGCGTGATCGGCCCCAACGGCGCTGGTAAAACGACTTTGTTTAAGATGATCACCGGCCTGGAAAAACCCGATGAAGGAACGATCCGCGTCGGTGAGACCGTCAAGCTGGCCTATGTGGACCAGAGCCGGGATGCCCTTGATCCTGACAAGAGTATCTGGGAGGTTATTTCCGATGGCCTGGATACCATTGAGCTTGGTAACCAGGAGGTCAATTCCAGGGCCTATGTGGCCCGCTTTAATTTTTCCGGAGCCGAGCAGCAGAAAAAGGTGGGCCTGCTTTCGGGCGGTCAGCGCAACAGGGTTCACCTGGCCCGCATGCTCAAGGAAGGAGGGAATGTTATCCTGCTTGACGAACCGACAAACGATCTTGATGTTAATACCCTGCGAGCCCTGGAAGAGGCCCTTGATAATTTTGGCGGCTGTGCCGTGGTCATCAGCCATGACCGCTGGTTTCTCGATCGGATCGCTACCTCAATTCTTGCCTTTGAAGGAGACAGCAGGGTGGTCTGGTTTGACGGAAATTACACGGAATATGAGGCCGATCGCAAAAAACGGCTGGGAAGTGCGGCTGATCAACCCCATCGCATCAAGTATCGGCAGTTGACAAGGGTATAATTTCTCAATAAGTGGCGCTAATCTTACCAAAAAAGATTCAGCTTGCAAGATTGTCGGTTGTGTCGGGATGCGTAGGAGTCCGGCCCTCCGGGCGATATAATGGAGGTTTGCAGGATCGGTCGAACATAATCGCCCACAGGAGTGGGCTCCTACTCCAAAAAGCACCATCATTTGTTGAATGATTACCCAAGAATTTGAAAATGAAAAAGAAACAATTTATCCTGGTTTTTTTTCTGATCGTCAGTCTGCTGTTGATGTCTTGTGCCCAGGTCCCCATTACCGGCCGTAATCAGTTGAACCTGATTCCTGATTCCTCGATTTTTCCCATGAGTTTTCAGCAGTACAGCCAGTTTCTTGACTCGAATGTCATCAGCACAGACAGCAGATCCAATGAAATGGTGACCCGAGTGGGTCGCAGAATTCAGCACGGGGTTGAACAGTATTTCCGCCAACAGCACATGGCGCATCGGCTGGACGGCTATCAATGGGAATTTCACCTGGTGGACAGCGAGGAAAAAAACGCCTGGTGCATGCCCGGCGGTAAGGTTGTTATTTACAGCGGCCTTCTGGCGATAACAAGGGATGAGGCTGGACTGGCTGTGGTGATGGGGCATGAAATAGCCCATGCCGTGGCAAATCACGGCAACGAACGTATGAGCCACAGCCTCCTGGTGCAGATGGGAGGTGTTGCCCTTTCCACTGCGGTCAGGGAGCATTCAGCCGCCACCCAGCAGCTTTGGATGACGGCTTTCGGGGTGTCAACCCAGTATGGCTTTGCGTTACCCTACAGTCGGCTGCATGAGAAGGAAGCCGATCATCTCGGTCTGATTTTTATGGCCATGGCCGGTTATGATCCCCATGTTGCCCTTGATTTCTGGCAGCGTATGTCGGCGGAAAAAAAAGGCGGGGCTCCCCCTGAATTTCTCAGCACTCATCCCACCGATCAGCAGCGCATCAGGAGCATCCGCGCTCTTATTCCCAAGGCGATGAAATATTATCATCATTAAGTAAGGGGCAAAGGGGCAAAGGGGCAAAGGGGCAAAGGGGCAGAGGGACAAAGGGGCAAAGGGGCAGTGCCCATCCTACTGCCACTACTTTGTTTCCCTTTGTCCCTTCGAAGGTCTCGCAGGCTCGCTATCTGTCCCTCTGCCCCTTTGCCCCTTATTTTCATCCTTTGCAGGCAGCGGACAGACCCAGTTCAGGGGGGGCATGATACGTTCCTTGAGGATATGCTCATTGTAGGCTGATATCAGGTCGGCTTTTTTCAACAGGCCCAGGACCCGGCGAGTAGAGCCGGGCCGGACAACGGGCAGAAATGAGATGGATTTTTCCGCAAAGATCTGGAAGGCGGATTCCATGTTGTGGTTGGCCCGGACGGTGATAACCTTTTTTTGCATGAGCGAGGCAATGGGGGTTTGGCAGTCATGTTTCTCCGGATGAGCAAAGTAATCCCGCAGATCCCGCAGGGTCACAACGCCAACCAGAAAATCGTTGTGGTCAACAACAACAAAATGGGGAAAGGTGCTCTTTCCCATCAGTTCGACAACTTCATGCAGCGGAGTATCCTCTCTGATTGTCTGAAACTCACGGTCCATATGCTGGCTGATTTGCATTTCACGCAGCAGGTTGACATCGTGACCGCGGACAATATTGATTCCCTTCATCAGCAGTTTTGTCTCATAGACCGAATAGCCGTGCAGAATCTGGACAATCATCAGACTGGGGATGCAGGCCACCATCAGGGGCAGTATCACCTCATAATTATAGGTCAGCTCGAAAATTGTCAGGATAGCAGTGATGGGAGCCAGTGTCGTGGCACTGACCATGGCGCCCATTCCCACCAAGGCGTAATGGGCCGTCGACAGGTCTGAGCCCGGCCACAGGAAGTCGGCTCCCTGGCCGAAGACCGCACCGATCATGGCGCCGAAAAAAAGAGAAGGCGCAAAGATGCCGCCACTCATGCCGCTGCCGATGGACAGGCCGGTGGTCAACAGCTTGGCGAATACCAGCAGGGCTGCCAGCGTCAGGGTGATATTGCCGGTCAGGGCATCATTGATGGTTTCATAGCCGATTCCCAGGGCTTCGGGACGTAGCAGACCGACAAGACCCACTCCCAGGCCGCCCAGGGCCGGAGTGAGCCAGAGGGGAATACGGCAGCGCTCAAAGAACCTGGGCAGACCGAAAATTGCGCCCATGAGCAGCAGGGCAACAAGTCCAGAGGCAATTCCCAGGCCGAAATAAATGAGCAGTTCGGCCGGGTGACCCAGGGCGAAAGGGGGAATTTGAAAGACGGCTGTTTCGTGCCAGCAGGCCTTGGAGACCAGGGTGCCGGTGACGGCGGCTATAACGATGTGACTGAGATAGGTTGTCTCAATCTCAAAGAGCAGGATTTCAGCGACAAACATGGTGCCGGCCATGGGGGCCTGAAAGGTGGCGGCAATACCGGCCGCAGCCCCGCAGGCCACCGCCATCCGGTGGTGGTCGCGGCCGATTTGCAGGAGCTGGGCCAGAGAGGAGCCGATGGAGGCGCCGATCTGGACAATGGGACCCTCGCGGCCCACCGAGGCGCCGGCCGAGATTAAGGTGGCGGTGACAAAGGTTTTGATCAGGGTGACTCGGTGCCGGATGCGGCCGCCATGCAGGGCCAGGGCCTCCATGACTTCAGGCACGCCGGGACCGCGTACCTCCTGGGCCCAGAAGGTGATAATGGGACCGATGATGAGCCCCACCGCTGTCGGGATCAGCAGTCGCATGAACCAGGAGGCATTGTCGAGGCGGTCGATGAAATTTTCACCTGCGGGCCAGAGAAAATCCATTCCCCAGGAGATCAGCCAGCGAAAGAAAACCGCGCCCAGACCAGCCAGAGCGCCAATGGTCACCGCCAGCAGAAGAGGGACAAGGATTTCCCGGAATGAGCGGTTGCGGGATTTCATAACTCAGGATGTTTCGGGCCAGGAGGCCTTGACCACCGGCAGATCCTGCCATTTTGTCGTATACGCCGGAGATTTTTTCTCCTGCCGGTGCTGCCATGGCTTGGCAAAACCGCCTGCCGCGTGCTGGATGGTATGCTGGCCCCAGCGCGCGTTAATTCTGTCAACTGCGGCCATCAGTTCGTTTTTTCTTTTGTCCGGCTTAAAAAAGAGATTGAGCTGTCGGCTTTCGGCCGGAGTCAGATTGCCAAGCACAACTCCGCATTTCTGGTAACGCAGTCCCGGTCTGTAGATTTTTTGCAATCCCTCCAGCCCGTGTTTGATTAATGTGCCGGTATCCGCGGTGGGTTCGGCCAAGTTGATTATTTCCCTGGCTGCGTAAAGGGGTTGGGTTTTACTGAAGCGGTTGGTGGTCAGATAGACCTGCAGGCAGCCGGTCGTTGAGTGCTGGAGGCGAAGTTTGACCGCGGCCTGGGTGATATAGGTGGCCAATGCCTCTTTTAATTCGTTAAGCGTTTCCACCTGGTAGCCAAAGGATTTCGAGCTTGAAATCGACTTTTTCTTTCCTTCTTTTTCTAGATTGATGCAGGAGATGCCGCGCAGTTCCATGGCGGTGCGCAGGCCGGTGACAGTGAGTTGTTTTCGTATCCAGCCGTCATCACGCCTGGTAAGATCAAGGGCGGTGTGGACCCCACGTTCCCTCAGCCGTTCGGCATGGCGCCGGCCGATACCCCAGACATCGTTAATCTCGCAGCGAGTCAGAAAGGGATCGGGATCAACTGTGGTCAGGTCGAGTACGCCGTTATATTCAGGGATTTTTTTTGCAAATCGATTGGCGATTTTGGCCAGGGTCTTGGTGGAGCCGAGACCGATGGAAACCGGGATGCCGGTATGTTGTTTCACCGTAGCGCAGATTTTCCGGCCCAGAAAGGTCAGATCCATGCTGGGGCTTGGAGGCAGCCGGAGAAAGGCTTCGTCAATGGAGTAGATCTCTACCTCCGGTTCAAGTTGTTGCAGGGTGGTCATCACCCGCCAGGACAGATCTCCATAGAGGGGATAGTTGGAGGAAAAGACCTTGACCTGGTGGCGGTTCAGGAAGTTTTCGGCCTTGAAATAGGGAGTGCCCATACCGATTCCCAGCGCCTTGGCCTCGTTGGAGCGGGCAATGATGCAGCCGTCGTTGTTGGACAGGACTACAACCGGCCTGCGGGCGAGTTTCGGGTTAAAGAGCCGCTCGCAGGAGACATAGAAATTGTTGCAGTCCACCAGGGCGAAGATCTGTT
>JAYEPA010000046.1:27304-48596 GCA_034723545.1 Thermodesulfobacteriota bacterium
GAGCGGGCAATGATGCAGCCGTCGTTGTTGGACAGGACTACAACCGGCCTGCGGGCGAGTTTCGGGTTAAAGAGCCGCTCGCAGGAGACATAGAAATTGTTGCAGTCCACCAGGGCGAAGATCTGTTTCTTCATAACGCGTAACCGTTCATCGGGGAATACAACTTGACGAAAACCTCCGTTCTGTAATCGTTTACCAGTGCCTCAGATTTGTTCGTTCGGAGTTTGCGTTTACCTGAGCTTTGGCGCTATAGCCCCTCTATGCGAACAAGGTTCAAACGGGCGAAGAGGTAAGCGCAGACTCCGTGAGGTGCTGGTGAACGCTTATCATAGCTCGTGAATGGCGCTGGTGGCCACACCCCAGATTTCAAGTTCCATCTCTCCGGTGATTTCAATATCGGAAAAGTCCGGATTTTCTGCGACAAGCCGACAGCTGGTTTCGTTCTTGATCAGTCGTTTTACCGTCAATTCGCCGTTGATGACCGCAATGACGATTTTTCCGGAAATCGGTGCAACGGAGCGGTCGACAATGAGGATGTCATTATTGTTGATACCGGCCCCGGTCATGGAATCGCCGGCCACCCGGACAAAAAATGTGGCGGCCGGATTAGTGATCAGATGGTCGTTCAGGTCAAGATCCCGGTCGATATAATCATCGGCCGGCGATGGAAATCCTGCCGAGACGCCGCTTAAAAAGAGGGGACGCATGACCTTGGTCCGTTTTTCAAAGGAATAAATCCGGGCGATTGTCTGATCTTTGCTCAGTTGCATGGTCTTGGATGCTTATCCTGTGGATTTTTAATTTAAACTTACACCAGCAGCCAGTCATCTGCCAGCTGAAAATCCGACATTTTTTTGAGATGGTTTTGGGTTATGTACGCTTTTTTACCGGTCTGTCCGGCTGCTTCCGCAAGCCGTCCAGGATATGAAAGAGCGCCATGATGGGATGGCGGAAGATCATGCGCGGCCCCACATAGCGCATCACCTCTCTGATTTTTTCCCGCATGGCCGGTTTGTAGCAATGAACCGTACAGTTGCCGCAGGATGTTTTTTTTTCCTGGAAAGGGCAATGGATGAGGCGCAACCGGGCATAATCCAGAAGCTCACGGCAGTCTGGGCAGGGAGACTCTGTTGTCCCATGATGATCATGGCAATAGATACGGATCATCGTTTTAATGGTTTTGTATTCCCGCGCCATTCTTGGCTTGCCGGAGAAATCGTTCTTCTTTTTCTTTGTCGCGTCTGTCATGTTGGAAGACTAAAATTGAGTTGCAAATTAGCGGCTGGCATGCTAGAAATCCTTTTAACGCAGGATTAATATTTCGTCAAAAAAAGTTTACAAAATATCAATGCGCCCATAGCTCAGCTGGATAGAGCAACGGCCTTCTAAGCCGTAGGTCGCAGGTTCGAATCCTGCTGGGCGCACCAGAACAGCAAGGGGTTATGTCATTTTTGGCATAACCCTTTTTTTATTGAGAACCATTTTGTTCTCAGCCCCACCTTGAAATAGTAAGCCCTCTCCTTTGTTGACGTGTCCGATCAGGCGTAAGCGATCACAGGCACCGAATCTTGCCGCGATCAGGGCGTCTGACATAGAGGGGCTATAGTCACCCGCCCGTAATCGTTCACCAGCACCCCATCTTTGAACGATCAGGGCCGGCAGCATAGAGGGGCTATAGCTTTCCAGCCCTGCTTGTCCAAATATGGGGCACTGGTAAACGCTTACAAGACTGTGGTTGCCGTAAAATCGGCGTCCTGGTGAACGGTTACACCCGCCCTGCTTACGGCAATCTCCGGCACCTGTGACCGCTTACAGAATAAGGAATTTCATAAAAACTTGGGCGTTTTACCCTGTGATTGGTTACGATCAGGCGTACATAGACGGCATTCTGGCCGTGTATGAATTCAATTCTTACACGACTTGTGTCTTTTTCGGAGTGTAAGGCGGAATAGTCTTGACTATTTCGGAGTGCAGGTCTATAAGGTCAAGATGAAAAGAGTGCTGACAAATCATATTCGTGCTGATTTGGCCAAGAAAATTGTGCTGCTTACCGGGCCAAGGCAGGCTGGAAAAACAACCTTGGCCAAGATGATTGATCCATCGTTTGATTATTTCAATTACGATAGTGCAGAGCATCGGCTCGCCTTGATGGAAAAATCTTGGGACAGGGCAAAATCACTTGTTATTTTCGATGAGCTTCACAAGATGAAGGAGTGGAAGTCCTGGTTGAAGGGAGTGTATGACACAGAAAAGAGGCCTCCAGCACTGCTGGTGACCGGGAGTGCCAAGCTCGACACCTATCGGAAAGTTGGTGATTCTCTGGCCGGCCGATTTTTTCAGTACCGACTTCATCCCCTCGACCTGAAAGAGATTCAGCGCCTGCAGTCTGCGGACATGGAGGAGACCCTTGATCAACTTCTTATGACCGGGGGATTTCCTGAACCTTTTCTTGAGGGCTCAGAAAGATTCTATAAGCGCTGGAAGCGCTCTCACCTCGATATTATCCTCAGGCAGGATCTTGTTGATCTTGAAAATATAAGTCAAATTCAGGCGATTGAAACTCTGATTGAGTTGTTGAGAGGCAGGGTCGGCAGCCCAATCTCATATTCATCTTTGGCTGGGGATCTACAGTGTTCTGATAAGACAGTGAAGAAATGGCTGACTATCCTGGAGAACATGTATGTCCTTTTCAAGGTAACACCCTACCATAAAAATATTGCCCGTTCGCTTCTCAAAGCTCCCAAGTATTATTTTTATGATACCGGCCAGGTTTTAGGAGATAAAGGGGTGAAGTTGGAAAACCTTACGGCCTGCGCCTTACTCAAAGAAATTCATCGCTTGGGTGATTGTCTTGGGGATGTATATAAATTGCATTATCTTCGCACCAAGGAGAAGCATGAGATTGACTTTTTTGTGATAGGAGATAGGGGTGATCCCTTGATGCTTGAAGTAAAGTGGGGAGATGATAAACCCGGCAAGAATTTTGGGAGATTTTCCAACTATTTCCCTGGGGCAAGAAAGGTGCAGATCGTAAAAGAGATTGAGCGGGAAAAAACATACCCTGACGGGCTTGAAATTCGCAGGGCTTGTTCCTGGCTGGCTGAATTTTCGCTCTAGGAGGTTGTTCAGGAATAGGTCGAAAATTAATCACCAAGGTGTTTCCGGTGGGCCAAGATCATTTTGATCTCGCCATAGGAGTAGCCATCGCCCAAGGCGTTTTTTACTTCGCCCAAACTGTTTTTTCGCATTTCACTGAGTTTTTTCTCAATGGCTTTTTGTTTTTCAGCTGAAAGCAGCTTGTTGATATTCAACTCGCCTTTTGCCACAAAAAATGTCAGATGGCCCTCAATGGTAGAGTTTACCAGGCCCCGTTCGCCGGCAATTTGGGCAATAGTTAATCCTGAATTAAACATGGCAAGAGTTGTTTGTTTCGTGTCAGTCCGGGGAGCATGATCTTTTGCCGGAGCGCTTTCTTCCGTATGTTTTGCAGGCTCCGGCAGGACGACCTTTTCAATGTTATGTCTCTTTCGGTAATCCGTAACCAGCTCTACCAGTTCCTTGCCGTATTTTTCTGCGGTTTTCTGGCCTATTCCTTTGATTTTTTGAAGACTTATAATGCTGTCAGGCAGAAATATAGCTATCTGGATGAGTACCTTCTGATGCAAAATTCGGAAATGGGCGATCTCTTCCTCCTTTGCTTTTGCCGTGCGCCAGTCCTTCAGGCTCTGAAAAAGCTCCGGGTGGCCGACATCAGATTCGCTGTAGGCCGGGGCCTGATGTTTTTTCTCTTTGACCGGTGTAGGTGTAAAGTCAATTTCAGCCGCTGAAACAGCCCGCAGGTAGGAGGCGGGCGAAAAGCCCTTTTCGCAGTTTCGTATTCCCGCAAGTTTTACATTGATTTCCTGTTTCAGATTATTCAGGGCGTTTTTTGTCTTTTTACGGATCTCGGCATTATCTGTTTCTATCCCCATATTTTCCGTCAACTCCCCAAGGATAGAGGAAAATTTCTCTTGAAACCAGATTGACGCCTTAGCTATTCGTTCCAGAATAACCGGATCTGATCCGGGCAGTGTTTCTGAAAAAAGGGTGTTGAGCTGGTGTTTAAAGCTTTCACTGACATGAAGGATGTCCTTGCCGGTTTGTTTTTGGACCTGACGGATATCCTGGATGCCTATGATCTGCACCACTCTGGCGTTGCCGAGTAAAAGCCTGACAAGATAATTCAAGCGGTTAGCCAGGAGATGAAAATCAAAACAATCAAGCAGCAGATGCTGCTGGTAGCTGATTTTGGCTGCCTGAAGCTGTTCGGCGGACGGCGGGTTTTGTCTGGTGTTTTCATCGAAATCCGATATGGCGTTATCCGTTTGCACCCCTTTGGCTGAGATGGGCGAGTTAAGCACCATGCCTTCCAAGGTCTTGCAGCGGCTCAGGGCCACATAGACCTGACCATGGGTAAAGGCGGCCTGGGCATCGATGATGGCCTTTTCAAAAGTAAGTCCCTGGCTTTTATGGATGGTAATGGCCCAGGCTAATTTTAAGGGGTATTGGCTGAATTTGCCGATGATGTTCTCATCGATTTCTTTGGTTTTTTCGTCAACCGTGTATTTAATGTTTTCCCAGGTGACCGGTTCCACTTTGATTTCCTGCTGGTCGCCGGGGCAGATAACCTTGATGCTTTTGCTTGAAATTTTGCTTACCTTGCCGATTTTTCCATTGTAGTAGAGTTTGTCGGCCGAGGAATCATTGCGGACAAACATCACCTGGGCCCCTTCTTTAAGCAGAAGGGTGGCGGCTGTGGGGTAGATATGTTCAGGAAAATCTTCGCTGATTTCAGCTTTGAAGCGGTGTTCTTTTTTTACTAAGCTTTTAAGCCTTGATTGATTGATGGAGTCAGCGCTGCTGTTATGGGTAGTCAGGGTGATGTAGCCCTGGTTCTCATCGGGAGAAAAATTCGGGATGAAACGCTTGTTCAATTCGCTCAGGGTGGATTCGTCAAGCCGGTTATCGCGCACCTGGTTCAGGAGCTTAATGAAACCGGCATCTGACTGGCGATAAATATGTTTCAGTTCAAGGGGGACAAGTTCGGTCTGGGCCAGGGCTTTGCTGCTGAAAAAATAAACCGATTCGTAATGCTGCTGTAAAAGTTGCCATTCGTCGCGCTTTGCCACCGGAGAGAGCTGGTGCAGATCGCCAATCATCAATAGCTGCACTCCGCCAAAGGGTTGATTGTTGCGGCGGTGGCGACGCAGCACGGCATCAACCGCATCAAGCAAATCAGCACGCACCATACTTATTTCATCGATTACCAGCAAATCAAGGCTTTTGATGATCTGTTTCTTTTCCTTGCTGAACCTGAACAGCCGCTGCTTGTTTCGTTCATATGTGTCACTGCCCGGCACAAATGGGCCAAAGGGCAGCTGGAAAAAGGAATGAAGCGTCACGCCGCCGGCGTTGATTGCCGCCACCCCGGTGGGGGCGGTGATAATCATTCGCTTGGCCGAGCGCTTTTTCAGATTGTGCAGAAAGGTAGTTTTGCCGGTGCCTGCTTTGCCGGTCAGGAAGATGTTGCAATCGGTATACTGAACAAAATCGTTGGCGAGTTCAAGCTCGGGGTTTGTGGCGGTCATAAATGTAAGTTTAATGTGATTGGGAGTAGCTCATTTTTAAAATAACGTGGTAGGAGGCTACCTGAGAATAGACCTGATCATATCAGGTATCGGGAAAATGGTAAACGTTTTGAGAAGCCAACCAGCTCAAAAATAATTTCATATTCAAATAAAAAACAGGAGGCATTTGTGCACTTTTTTGTCATCGGTGCCATCAAGACCGACTGAAAAATGACGAATGAAACAACGGTGCATGGTTTGAGGTGAAAAATGGCGGATCACGCTGGATAATGGGGGCAATGGCGTGATGGCGTTTGAATTTTTTGCTTAAGAATGTTCGAATTTTCCGGCGCGACCAGCCTTTTGGATGAATAAAATCCGTATACAGCGAAAGATCTCCTCGATAAAATTCATTAACCGCAAGAGCTGACGCCTCAGGGCTGGCCAGGGGCAGATTAAACACGGCCAGGTTGAGAAAACCGATTTCATCATGATGGCGGGCCGTGAACTCCAGGGTTTGTTCAGCACTGGCTTTATCCTCGGAAGGTGTGCCGAAAAGAAGATACACATAGGTGAGAATCCCTGCCGATTTCAGGGCCCGTAACACCTGGGCCACCATTTCCAGCTCAATTCCCTTACTCATGCGATCCAGAACCTGCTGATCTCCTGATTCAATCCCCAGTTTCAGCATGACACAGCCTGAGCGGCGCAGACTTTGGCAAAATTGTTCATCCGCAAGCAGAGAACTTACCCTGGCAAAACCGTACCAGGGTACTCCCGGAGGATTTTCCACCAGCGCTTTCATCAATGCAGGGCTTACTGCATTATCTAAAAAATGAATGAGTAAAGGTCTGTGACGGGCCTGCAGGATCTGTAGATCTGCCAGAACCTGCCCAGGGGGGAGGGGAAGGTATGGGGTCTCTTCAGCAGTTTCCGGGCAGAACAGACATTTATTCCAGTAACAGCCGCTGGACGCCGCATAGGGCAGGATAAATCCCGGCGCAAGGTAGTCAGTGCAGTCGTATTCCGGAGGGGCCGTTTTGCCCACCATTTTTTCTCCAGCTATCATATCCAGCAGGGATTGTTCACCGGGGCCGGCAATGCAATCATCCACCAATCCGCCAAAAGGATTTTTCCATAACGGACTTCGCAGCCATGAGGTGATCAGTCCACCGCCAAGAATGATTTTCAGCCCTGGAAATTCGGCCCTGATAAAGCCGATCAGGGCAAAGGCGGGAATGGCTTGACTCAAGTAAGCAATGGAAATCCCGACAAAATCAGGTTGTTCCTTGTCGATAATCGGGCTGGTTTTTTCCTTGAAAAATGGATAAAATAGATTTTTTTTATATTCTCGAGCCGCTTTCAGCAAATGATCACTTTGCACCGGGGAGGACTGATCCTGATAATTAGCCAGAGATAACTCAACCCCATGGGCCTCGCCAACCCCGGACAGCACCCGGTTGACATCGGCAACAGCCCGTTTGTATCGGTCGAAATTGGTGTAAAAATGCAAATGTTGCAGTCCTGTAACATTTGCGTCTAAATTTTTTCCGGCCCGCGTTGACCAAGTGTCTGTCTTGTGAAAATCAAGCCCGAGCAGGTAATCCAGCCCTTTCTTGTTGACATCTATGGTCGCACATCCGACACCATTTGCGCGTAGAAATCCTGCCAGCCTGGCAATGCCTGCCGGAGGTTCACAGTTTTTGGCCAGGGGTGGATAGATGAGAAGCAGAGAGGCCATTTACTTCTCGGTATGTATACGATCGATCTGTTCATTTAAGGTCCAGAAATCATAGAGGATACCAAAGAGGAACAGACCGCCGGTGAAAAAATAGAGAATAGCGCTGAACCATTTTCCCATGTACATGCGATGCACCCCGAAGATCCCGACAAAGGTGAGAAAAATCCAGGCTAAGGAGTAATCCAGAGTGCCTTCATGATAGCGAAAATCCGCCTCAGCATCCATTCCCGGGATCAAAAACAGATCAATGAGCCAGCCAATCCCAAGAAGTCCCAGGGTGAGAAGCCAGATGGTGCCGGAAATTGGTTTCCCATAATAGAAACGGTGAGAACCGGTAAAGCCAAAAATCCAGAGGATATAGCCCATTTTTTTGCGGTGGGTGTCGCTGTAGGTGTTATTGTTGGCGATCATGATGTTTCCTTTTCATTTGTTTGCCTTTTATGTTCCTCGAAACTATAGTCGAAATAGAGTCTCTCTGCTTTGATTAAACACTGATCCGGCCGACAAGCTATACTTTTCAATTAATCTTCAGCCTCATATGTAATAGCTACCGAAAAACGTAGGGGTGGGGTGCGAATAATTTGATATGTAGGAGCTCACCCCTGTGAGCGATAAGGGGCTCTGAGCAAAAGATTTACCCTTTATCGCCCGGAGGGCCGGGCTCCTACAACACCGTGCCTAATTATGGCTGCAGTTCGTTGGTAATCACATTACAATAACTGCCGGGATCTTCATCCCGGTTACTTTGAAGTCGAAGTTTATGCCCTGTTTTGTAGGGTGCTTATATGCTTCTAAGTAACAAGATTTTGAGTAGCCTGTATAAAGACCGTAAAATCAGCATGATAAGTTGAGATTGCCACTTGCGTCATCCCGGCATGTTTTTAGCCGGGATCCAGGATGGTGTGTGTGGCTACTTTCTGGATCGAAGTCTGCGCTATCTCCGGCTAAAAACATACCGGAATGACGATATAATTCTTTTGTTACTCTTATAATAATCGCCGGTATTTTCACCCCCGGTTAGGATGCTGAATAGTTAGAAGTTAATGACATTGAGATAGAACCTGAGACAAAATAATTGACAAGGAGGAAAACATGGCCATTGTGCTGGCAAACTGGAAATCACATAAAACATTATCCGAAGCAGAAGCATGGATGAAGAAATTCTGTCAGTTGTATCGCCCGGAATCTGGGATGGAGGTCATTATTGCCCCGTCTTTTCCCTACCTTGTGCCCATGGGCCAGAGGTTACAGGAATTTGGCGCAGATCATCACATTACGTTGGCTGCCCAGGATCTCTCTCCATTCCCCTTTGGACCCTACACCGGGGCGGTGGCGGCTGACATGGTAAGCGATCTGGCAGGATATGCCATTTTGGGACATTCTGAGAGGCGGCGCTATTTTCACGAAACAAACCAGGAAGTTGCCAATAAATTGAGCGAAGCGGTGGCCGCAGGGATAAAGCCCATCGTCTGTGTGGATGAGTCATATGCCAGGGCGCAGATTGCAGCCTTAAACGACGAGGAGCTCAACGATTTAATTATCGGCTATGGCCCGACTGAGGCCATTGGCGGGAAAATTCCCCAACTGCCTGAAAACGCAAGTGCGGCCATAGAGAAGATTCAGGAAATCGTTCCTGGTAAACCAATCCTCTACGGTGGATCAATCAACAAAGACAATGCAGCCGACTATTTGCAGATTGCCGGTGTAACGGGATTGATGGTGGGGACGGCGAGTCTGGATCCGACTGAGTTTGCAGATATTTGTAAAACGGTTGCGTCGGCATCGTAATGCCTCGATAATTTGTAACCTCAATAAGTGGTGGCGTACTGAATAACTTCCCCCTTAAAAAAGGGGGATTGAGGGGGATTTGTCTATAGGTTGCCACCATTTATTGAGGTACTATTCTATATCATGAACAGCTCAAGTCGCCACATCATCCATCTGGACATGGACGCCTTCTATGCTTCTGTTGAAGTTCTCGATTTTCCGGAGCTTACCGGACTGCCTGTCATTGTCGGCGGCAGCTCCGACCGCGGTGTGGTGTCGGCGGCCTCCTACGAGGCAAGAAGATATGGGGTGCATTCAGCCTTATCGGTGGTGGTTGCCCGCAGGCGGTGTCCCCAGGGAATCTTCAGACCGGTTCGCATGGCAAGGTATCAGGAAGTTTCGCAAATGGTCATGGCCATTTTCCGGGATTACACCCCGCTGGTTGAGCAGATTTCTGTGGACGAGGCCTTTCTGGATGTGACTGGCTGTGCCCGTCTTTTCGGTTCTCCAGTGGATATTGCCGACGCAATTCGCAAGCGGGTAAAAAATGAAATTGGTCTCACCGTTTCAGCCGGGGTGGCTTCCTCCAAGCTTGTGGCCAAAATCGCCTCCGACCAGAACAAGCCGGACGGCCTGACAGTGGTCCCCAAGGGAAAGGAAGCTGATTTTCTTGCCCCGCTTCCCATTAAACGTTTGTGGGGAATCGGCAAAAAAACCATCCCGACCCTGACGCTCCTTTGCGTACACACCATTGGCGATCTCACCCGTTTTTCCCTGGATTTTTTGGAAAAGAAATTCGGCAAACAGGGACGACACATGTATTTTTGTGCCCGAGGAATTGACCGGCGGGATATTGAGGTTATTCAGCGAACAAAATCAATCGGCAATGAGGAAACTTTTTCTCACGATCTGACAGACCTGGATACAATCAAAAAGAAACTGCTCTATCTGGCAATGAAGGTGGGGGAACGGATACGTCGTCATGGCTACATGGGTTACACCATCAGCCTGAAAGTGAAATATTATGACTTTAGCACCGTCACTCGAGCCATTACCTTGCCGGAGCCGACAAGCGACTCCAGGAAACTGTACACGACAGCACTTAGGCTTTTGCCGAAAACCAAGGCAGGGGTGAAGGCCGTACGCCTGGTGGGATTGACAGTGGGTAAAATTGTGCCGAACTCGCAGCCAATACAACTGGGCCTTTTTGACAACAGCGAAAAAAACAACCGCAGGGAGCTGACCAGGGCCATGGATACAATCAACGAGCGTTATGGTTCGCTGACCATTAAGCCGGCACGGCTTTGTGACAAATAACACCTGTCACCTTTGTAACATCTCAATAAATGGTGGCGTACGGGCAACCTCCCCCTTCGAAGTCTCACAAGCTCGCTATCTGAAAAAGGGGGATTGAGGGGGATTTGTTTATAGGTTGCCACCACTTATTGAGATGTTACTCACCTTTTTGTTAGTGGCTTGATTCTTGCCCTTGTGTTATCTTTCAAATACTCAAAAGCGCTCAAAAGCGTGGGATTTGTTTTGTTCCGACGTGTATTTTTATTGTGATTACCACTAATCTTCAGCCAAAGTTACGCTGACTTTTTTCATTTTTTAAATTCATGTCTAAAGTTAACGGGTTAACGGCTCAAGGATGATGTCTCTATCAGATTTGTCTCTCCGGAAACCGTAAACTGTAAGGGACATTTGGTTAACCCGTACCGTTAAAATAACGGGGAGTTACGCGTAGGAGCCCACCCTGTGGGCGATTGTGTGTCGGTGCTGCGTACCAGCGTTTTATCGCCCGGAGGGCCGGGCTCCTACAGAAGCCATCTTATCGTTAATGGGTTAGACGAATAGCTCTAATTGTAAACCGTTAACGTTTTGTAAAAACAATCTTTTTTCAACATGCTCTGACTTCCTAAGTATGGCTGAGTTTCAGTGGTAATCACAATTTTTATTGTGTACGTGATGTTCAAAATTTTGTTCAGATTAAATCAAACAGGAGGTTTCACCATGAAAAAATTATTCGCAATCATCGCTTTCGTCGCAGTAACCTCAATGTCAGGTCAGGCTATCGCTGCTGATCCTGCTCCTAAACCCGTTGATTATATGCCTAGTCTCATCACGGCAACACCACTTGAGGGCAGAATGCTGGCTATGACGATTGTCAGAAAAACCATCGGCACTATTCAGCGTGATAGTGAAGCAAAGCACCGAATAAGAAAAATATATGCTGAAGATCCTATGATGCTGATGAGAGCCGTTGAGTTGGTGAATATGGAATTCAAAATTATAGCAGAAGCCAATAATTACTGGAAAAAATGATTCGCAGGTGATTGAATTTGATGGAAGATGCGGGCGGATGAGGTAGGCACATCTGCCCGTATTTTTTTTAAGTTACCACTGATTTTCAGCCTTATATGTAATAGCTACCGAAAAACGTGGGATGGGGTACGAATAGCTTGACACGTAGAAGCACCCAAGGCATTCGAAGTCTACGCTTATCTCCTGCGGGGCACTCACCCCTGTGAGCGATAAGGGACTCTGAGCAAAAGATTTACCCTTTATCGCCCGGAGGGCCGGGCTCCTACAGCACCGTGACTAATTGTTGCTGAATTTCGTTGGTAATCATATTTTTAATATCACGACACTCTTTTCACCATGGAGATGGCCTCTACAGGGCAGACATTGCGGCATAATCCGCAACCAAAGCAGGCCAGGGGCTGGATGCGGGATTTATACTCGCCCGACACCTCCACACTGGTAATCGCCTTGAAATGACAGGCATCCTCGCAATCACCACAGCCTACGCACAGCTCTTCATCTACTGAGGCCATCTGCTCACCACGAAACATAGTCTCCACGTCTATGGACAGAGTGCGAAGTCCCAGACAATCCTCGGGCTGACAATTACAGATAGCACCGATAAAAGGTGTCATCATGGTCCAGATGGTATGGACGGCCCCATCCTTTTCCAGTTCTTCCATCTGTTGGATCGCCTCTGCCGGGGTTAATGATTCCAAGCCCTGGTCCTGGGCAAGGCCAAAATAGCCCATGTCAAGATCCTTGTACCAGGCATCCGGAGAGTAGCTGACCGAATAGCAACAGCGATTTTCCTTTTTCATGGAAGCCCAGCGGCAGGCACAGGGCAGCCTGACCACTGTGGCGGCTTTACCCACCAATTCCCGAATATCCTCCATGGTCACAACCTGGCCGAAATGCTCCACCTTGGCCTTGTCCACCATACCTTTCACCAGGCGGGCGGGCAGGCGTTTCTTTTTTCCGAACAGGGTTTCCAGACGACCGATGGTCACCACCCCCTCTTCGATGGTGGAGGTGAAAAACTCACTGATATACTTCCGACGGGCCAGATCACTTACGAGATCCTTGCTGTAGTTTTCAGCATTTTTAAACCACACCTTGCCGTCGCCATGTTCACTGCAGAATTCACACATACTCATTACCTATGGTCAAAATGACTCTTATCTCTGTGGCATACCGACAACCTCCCCCTTAAAAAAGGGGGCTTAAGGGGGATTTGTTTACAGGTTGCCGCCTAATATCATTAACTTAATCTCTAAATATCCCCCCTTAGAAAAAGGGGGGCTTGGGGGGATTTAACTATGGTTGAAAAATCCCCTTAAATCCCCCTTTTTTTAAGGGGACTTTTTCGGAGAAGTCCTTAACTCAATGACATTGAGTGCCACCACTTATTGATTTGCAAGCCGGCCACTTGTTCAGGAAAACCGGGTTCGCAGATACAGGGTCTCGACCTTCTTTCTGGCCCACGGCGTCCTGCGTAGGAATTTAAGGCTCGATTGGATGCTGGGATTCTTGATGAAGCACTTGATTTTGATCATCCTGCCCAGCTTTTCCCAGCCGTAGTGATCCTCCAACCGGGTAATGATCATTTCCAGGGTGATGCCGTGCAGCGGATTATTGATCTGGGATGTGTTCATGCCGCCGCCTCCTGGCCCACGGCTTGTTCCAGGGCCAGATAAAGCCTGCGCCCCACCCAGGCGTCGGTTGCCGCATACTGAATCTGCTGCGGGGTCAGCACATTCCTGGCCCAGTTGGAGACCTGCATCCCCTTGGAGATGCGAAAACCCAGTAACACGGCGGCTAAGCCCCGCAGGCCGTGGTTTTTGATGCCCGCCTTCCTGGCAATGTTGCCCTGGTCCATAAAGCCGGCGGCCTTGAAACCGGACATCTTTTTGAGCTCCCGAATGTCGTAGTCCAGGCCCACCCCGGCCTTGATGATGGCCGGATCGGCCAGGATCTCGCGCAGTGGCCTGGCGAAACCCAGATGTTTGAGTTGGAAGATGAAAACTTCGTCATCGCTGCCAAGCTGCAGGAGTGAAGGCGAATAGCTTTCCCCTTTTTTGAAGGCAGGCCGCGTTTCCGTATCAAAGCCGAGCAGGGTCTGGCCGGCAAGCTTGCGTGTTGCAGCGGCTAACTCGTCCCTGGTCCGGATTACGCTCACCGGCCCGGTCCAGCGCTCCATGGGGCAGTCGTTTATCTCATCTTTGCTCATCCGCCGGTCAAAACCGGGTCGGTCTGTATCATCGTTAGTCATGTGTTTCTCGTTTGTATCTGTCCATGCAATGTTATTAACTTAAGGACTTCTCCGAAAAAGTTCCCTTCGGAGTCTCGCTTCACCCTCCAGCACGTTTTACTTTGTAGCCAAGCCTAGCCAATTCTTTTTCCAGCATATCCCTGTGGTCACCCTGAATTTCAATCACTCCATTCTTTAAACTGCCACCACACCCACACTTTTGCTTAAGGGATTTCGCTAGTTTTTTCAGTCCGTTATTCTTCAGAGGTACGCCGGTTATCAAGGTGACTCCTTTTCCTTTACGCCCCTTTGTTTCCCTCATTAACCTGACAATACCATCGCTTTTAGGGATCGATTGTTTTTTTCGGCAAATACATTTTGCTGCAGGTTTATTACAACCGGGACACATTTTACCAAATTCGGTCGAATAAACTATGCCGGCACCTTTATTTTTAGCTTTCATGGCCATATTAATTACCTGATTTTTTTTGTTTCACTCACTCAATGTGGAAAATTGTAAGCGAACCCCAATCTGCCTGAATCGCGGCTCTCACCTTGCCGATCACCGATCTCACGGAAGATACTCATCGAGTATGCTGATTCTCCTGTCTGTTGGGGATTCCGTTATTTGGGTTCAATTTTAGGCAACGATCGTAACTGAGTCATTTCCACCATTGTTTCCAGGCGAACAATCCTCTTATCCATTCCAACAGAATACGAATCTAAACGTTCAACACTTTTATTTAAGCGTTTCACTTCGTCTGTTAATTTGAGCATATCTATTAATAAATCTTTCCAGCTCCCCATTAGACAGCTCCTGCAGATAATTTTTTTAAAGTTTTATCTAAACGTTTTCTGGTGTTGCGAGTGTCGATAATAGCCTCTTTGACCCTCGTTGAAACCAGTTCTAATAATTCAGAATCTTCCATGTCGGTCGGAACGTCAGGATTGTACGCGGTAATAGCATTGCGTACCATTTCTGCTGCGGAAGTGTTTTTCTCCTTGGCTAGAAGTTCTATTTTTTTAATCTGTGAGGGAGAAATCAGGTATTGTTTTCTCACTAATTTTTCAGCAGCTTGCATTGCATTAATCTCCTTTAAGAAATTATTAAAAAAGGTTATTTTTAATATACACATACACAGCAATATACACAAGTTTTTTGTGTGTTCTTTGCCCAAAGCTCGTAAAAGCATTTTCTTTTTTTCACCACTAATTCTACTTTGGGAATCAAACTTTGTTTACAGAGTAGGTTGGGTTAACTTTGATTCAGCGCCATGTTTTGTTGGGTTTGAGGTTTTAATAAAAGCTTTCCATGATCCAAAATACTCAAACCCAACAAAATCATACATGACTGAGAAGCAACTCAACCTATACAAGATACATTTTTTTCAGATCCCCAAAGTAGAACTTAGTAGATCTTGTAAAGTCGAAAGAAAAAAACTGATAATTCAAGATACGATCCCGGTTTTTCATTTTTCGTGCAAAGAACGCGCGAGCCGACGGTATTGCGAGATCCCAGTATTGTTAGTATTAGTTGATGGTACGGTATGGATTGTTTTTGTTGAGAGAGGGTGGTTGGGGAGATGACTGGTAAACACACAGGAAGGACGCTGGCAGTAGTTTTGCTGCCGGATGGCTCGCTACAGCTTGAGTGGGATGCAAAGAGCGGCAAACAAAGCAAGAGCAGTACGCTGCTGCAACAGGAAATCTTTTCCGTCTACGAAAAAGATCGTCGAAACTGGTTACTTTTTCTCGGTTTTTCCGATCCTGCCGTGTTTCTCCCTGCCTCTCTTGATTTCTGGCGTCGCTTCAGTAGCCTGTTTGTCCACCATCTGCGGCTGACTCCGGATCTGGAGGTATTGCGACACCAGGTTCAGGTTCCGCCGCCGGAGCAGAATCTTGCTGAACTGCTGGAGATGATTCCGGCCATGATCGGTGGGGAATATGTCAATCCCGGGATTCTTTCAGCGTTATGGTCGGATGTAAATACCTCCTTTACTACGGCCATCAAGGATTTTTCAGGCACTGTTGCCGAGTTTATCCACCGTTATTCACCAAACAGCCATTTGCTGGGCCGGGTTTATTTTCATCTTGTTGAAAATAAAGACGATGACACACCCTTTGCCTTTCTGGCTACCTATTCGACCCGAATGGGCGGGCAAGGGCAATCAAAACATCTGCCCCTGAAGTATGCCCTGCAGGAATACCGGGATGACAACAACAAGCTGCTGGAACTGCTGACTACTGTTTATGAAGCAGCCGGGAACAGTGCGCTTATTACGGAATTGCTGGAGAACAACGAACTCTTTTCTCCCCTGGCCTGGACTAGTCGGGATGCGCACATTTTCCTGCAGGAAGTTCCGCTTTACGAGGAGGCGGGTATCCTCTGCCGAATTCCGGATTGGTGGAAGGCGAAGAGTACAAGGGTCAAATTGAAGATCAGTCTGGGGGAGCAGACGCCGGCCATGGTAGGCATGGCAGCGTTGCTTGATTTCAGCCCCCGGCTCATGCTGGGTGAAGACGAAATTTCCATAGATGAAGTTCAGCGTCTTCTTGATGAGGTCGAGGGCTTGGCCTTTATCAAAAATAAATGGGTGGCCGTTGATCGGGAGAAGCTGGAACAGACCCTGACCGCCTATGAAGAGGCACAGAAACTGGCGGAACGGGAAGGACTGACTCTTGCCGAAGCCATGCGTTTGCAGTTGCAGTCCGGGCCCGGGCTGTTGCAGACAGATGATGCAACTGTGCTGGAAGTTGAAAACGGCCAATGGCTGCAATCAGTGTTCAACAAAATGGCACATCCCGGCAAGCTGCCAAAGGTGAATACTGATGATCGTTTCAAAGCAAAGCTGAGACCTTATCAGCAGGATGGGCTGCGCTGGCTCTGCGGGCTGGGCGGCCTTGGCTTTGGTGGTTGTCTGGCCGATGATATGGGGCTTGGCAAGACCGTTCAGCTTCTCGCCTTTTTAAATGTACTGGCAAAGACTCATCGAACCGAAAAAAAACACGCCGCCTCCCTGCTTATCCTTCCCGCCTCATTGCTGGCCAACTGGGAACAGGAAATTACAAAATTTTATCCGGATTTGAAGGTGTTTTTTGCCCATCCGGCCATGCATACTCCCCGCAGAGTAAAAGCACCGGATAACAAAAAGCTGAGCGCTCTGGATTTGGTCATCACAACCTATGCCCTGGCTCAGCGTTATGACTGGCTGATGGAATATAACTGGAACTATGTGATTCTTGATGAAGCGCAGGCTATCAAAAATCCCGGCACCAAACAGACCAGAGCAGTAAAGAAAATTCCTGCTGCAAACCGTATAGCCATGACCGGTACGCCGGTGGAAAATCGTTTGAGTGATCTCTGGTCATTGTTTGATTTTGTCAATCCGGGATTACTGGGCACGAGCAAGGAGTTTGCCGCCTTCAGCAAGGGGTTGGCCGATCATCCCGACGGTTATGGTCGGCTGCGCAGGATGACCGCTCCCTTTATTCTGCGACGCTTAAAAACCGACAAGTCCATTATCAGTGATTTGCCGGACAAAGTAGAGATGAAGACCTGGGCAGACCTCAGCCGGAAGCAGGCGGTTATTTACCGGCAGCTTGTTGATACGATTACGGAAAAGCTGGAAACTGCCGACGGTATTCAGCGCAAGGGCATGATCCTGGCGGCATTGACCAAGTTTAAGCAGATCTGCAATCACCCGGACCAATATGCCGGGGTGGATGTTTATAATGAAAAGGAGAGTGGTAAATTTGCAAGGATGCGCGAAATCAGCACCATCATCCATGAAAAACGGGAACAAATGCTGGTCTTTACCCAGTTCAAGGAAATGACCGAGCCACTGGCACGTTTTCTGGAAACGGTTTTTGGCAGGCCCGGACTCATTCTTCATGGCAGCGTGGCCGTGGGAAAACGGAAAAAAATCATCGAACAGTTTCAAACAGGCGAGTATATTCCTTTCATGGTGCTTTCACTTAAGGCAGGCGGAGTTGGACTGAACCTGACTCGTGCCAATCATGTTGTTCATTTTGACCGCTGGTGGAATCCGGCTGTGGAAAACCAGGCCACCGATCGTGTTTTTCGTATTGGTCAGCAAAAAAAGGTGATGGTGCATAAATTCATTACCAGGGGAACCATTGAAGAAAAAATTGATGAGATGTTAGAGAAAAAGGCACAACTTTCCGTCGATGTGGTGGCTGCGAGTGGTGAGAACTGGCTTACGGAAATGGGCAATGATGAATTGTCCGACCTGTTCAGGCTTCAATAGACAGAATGTAACCGTTCACCGGGGATTTACAATTGTAAATATTCGTCTTGATAATAAATTATTACCAAAACCACCGAAATGTAAATTTTGGATAGTGGCCCATATTTGGACGATCAGGTCTGCGAGCTATATTGATTCATATGCGAGTAGGCCTGATCGTTCAAAGATGGGGTGCTAGCCGAATATTTACTTACAATTTTACGAAAACCTCAGTCCTGTAAGCGTTTACCAGTGCCTCAGATTTGTTCGTTCGGAGTCTGCGCTTACCTGAGTTTTGGCGCTATAGCCCCCCTCTATGTGACAAGGCTCAAACGGACGAAGATGAGGTGCTGGTGAACGCTTACGAGAGAGTTAACAATGAGTTACGGCTATTACCCGAAATATGTCACCGTGGCCGAAAAAAGGGCTAAGGCGAAAAAAAAGATTAAGCAGCTGCGGAAAAAAAATCCAGACATTCAACCGGTAATCCTTGAAGGGAAGGCTCTGGCGAAAACCTGGTGGGGCAAGGCGTGGAATAAAAACCTTGAAAGTTATGCCGATTACAGTAACCGCATCGGCCGGGGCCGGAGCTATGTCCGGCATTTGGCAGTGGTGGATCTTCAGATTGCTCCTGGTGAGGTAACAGCGCTTGTTCAAGGCTCCCGAGGCGCACCTTATAAGGTTGTAATCTCCATTGCCGGGATAAAACAAAAAAACTGGCAGACTATCAAGAAAGAGTGCCAGTCCCGGCTTTCCTCCTTGCCTGACCTGCTGGCCGGGAAAATTCCCAAGGCTCTGCAGGATATTTTCATGGTCCAGGGCAGTGGCCTCTTTCCAACGCCTGCGGAAATAACTTTTAACTGCAGCTGCCCGGACTGGGCCTCCATGTGTAAACATGTTGCCGCCACCCTATATGGCGTCGGTGTACGACTCGACGAAGATCCTGCTCTGTTTTTCACCTTGCGGCAAGCGGCTATTGACGATTTAGTCAGCCAGGCAGTGCAGAGCAAAACGGCCTCCATTATAGAAAAAAATACAGTACGGAGCAGCAAGGTTATTGCTGATGATAAGCTGGCCGACCTGTTTGGACTTGATATGGATGACCTTGATCCCGTCAAACCAGCCAAAGAGATCAAGGCAAAGATGAAGAGACGAAAGGCGTCAGTCGGAAAGAAGTCGAAGAAATTAAAGAAAACAAAAACGGTTCCGCGAGACGGCTTGCAGGGATATCCCACAGCCACTGCCCTGGTTGCTCATTGTATAAATGGGAGTAAAGACGATCTCAGTATCAAAGACCTGCAGAAGACAACCGGTTTTTCGGCCAGAAAATTGTATGGCATGCTCTTTCGTCTGAAGCAGCAGGGCAAGGTGAAGAACCCTGCGCATGGCTTCTACAGCAGGATTTAGTCCCTTAGAAATTATTTTCGTGTTATTTGTGGCAAAAAAATCAAAAACTTCTTTGAAATAAACAACTTGCCTCTACTGTTAAGGGACTTATCCTAAAAAACCTGATGTTTTATTCCACTTTAGTGGGTTAGGTAGCTTCTCAATAAGTGCTGGCATACCAACAACCTCCCCCTTTATTTGTCGTATTTTGGCACGTCTAAAGGGTTGGCCAATTTAAACTACGCCTCAAAACAGACTTGACTGTTTTGCAATACGGATTAAAATAGCCATATGCGCTATATTGAACCATATATACGAGAAGACCTTGCCCGAAAAATGGTGTTTGTCGGAGGGCCCCGTCAGGTTGGAAAAACAACTCTTGCAAAGTATATTCTTGGTTTGGGGAGTGGCCGTTATTTCAATTGGGACTATGATGCTGACCGCCAGGCCATTCTTGACAGGAAATGGACAGATGATGCCCCTCTGCTGGTCTTTGATGAACTCCACAAGTTTCCTCGCTGGAAAAATTGGCTCAAAGGCATATATGATGTAGAGGGGAGTCAGCACTCTTTTCTGGTTACGGGATCTGCTCGTCTGGACCTGTACCGAAGGGGCGGCGATTCAATGCTTGGCCGTTATCATTACTGGCGATTGCACCCCTATACCCTTGACGAACTTCCCGAAGGAGTTTCAAGAAACGAGG
Organism: Thermodesulfobacteriota bacterium; assembly: GCA_034723545.1. Taxonomy (GTDB): domain Bacteria; phylum Desulfobacterota; class Desulfobulbia; order Desulfobulbales; family SURF-16; genus JAGHCC01. Next base: position 47,310 of record JAYEPA010000046.1, read on the forward strand.
CCTTAGAGCGCCTCATGCAGGTTGGAGGTTTTCCTGAACCTTTCCTGGAAAATGATATTCGAAACGCCAGACGCTGGCAACGAGAGCGGTTGAACCGTGTTTTACGGGAAGATCTTCGTGATCTGGAGCCTGTACGCGACATTGGCAATCTGATTCTGTTGCTTGATTTGTTGCGCAGTCGAGTCGGAGGCATGCTGGTAATTTCCAACCTTGCACGGGATATTCAGGTTGCTTCGCAAAGCGTCAAAGCATGGCTTTCTATCTTTGAACGAATGTATCTGACATTTACAGTACGACCCTACACCAAGTCATTACCTCGAGCTGTGGTGAAGCCGCCAAAAGTTTATTTTTTTGATAATCAAGATGTTTTGGGTGATACCGGGGCCAGGTTTGAAAATCTCGTAGCGACCCACTTGCTCAAACGGTTGCATTTTGAGGAAGACTATGAAGGGCGCCGTTGTGAACTGCACTATATCCGAGATAAGGAGGGCCGGGAGGTTGATTTTGCAATTGTTCGAGATGGAGTACTCGAAGAGTTGATTGAAGTGAAATTTAAAGACAGCTCCGTTTCAAATTACCTCAAATACTATGCCGGAAAATTGGCTCCCCCCAAGGTAACACAGATTGTGGGTAGTCTAAAAGAACCTTTTGACAAGGAAGGCATACGAGTAACCGGGGTATTGGATTACTTTGCTGATCCTCCATGGGAAAAGAGAGTTCAGACTGCCTGACGCAAACCGCAAATTCCGAAATTCTGAGGACAGAATACTTGTTTTAAACCAACAAAGTGCAATGACAACCACACTTGTGAAATATGCTTGAGACGGCTACGGCTTAGATTTGATGGGATTTATTGAGACAGGGAACAAGCAGTTCCCCTGCTTTGCAGAGGTTTTACTTTAGGGAGGTTTGTTTTTTGGGCCTGCCATAAGTCACAGGCATCCTGCATGCGCAGCCAGACTTCGGGAGTCGTTCCAAGCCACTGAGAAAGACGTAAGGCCATATCAACGGAAACACCGGTTCTTCCGTTTAATAACCTGGATAGTGTGACACGGGAGATTCCGAGCTGATGGGCTGCTTCAGTCACGCTTAGGTTTTCCGCTTTCAGAACATCTTCTTTTATGATTTCCCCAGGGTGGGGAGGATTATACATAGCGCTCATATCATACCTCTTAATGGTAATCCAGATAATTTACCAGTTCGACATCATCACCGACAAATCGAAAAGCTATACGCCAATTGCCATTGACCCATACAGAAAAAAAACCTTTTTGTTTACCAGTCAAA